>JADIYI010000008.1:1314666-1643332 GCA_016705365.1 Gammaproteobacteria bacterium
GAAAAACTTCAACCTGTGGTTTTTCTTTGGCGTGCTGTCGCTGCTGGTGCTGGTCAACCAGCTGTTGACCGGTGTCTGGCTCACCATGAGTTTCGAACCCTCTTCCGAGCGTGCGTTTGCCTCGGTCGAGTACATCATGCGCGATGTCGAGTACGGTTGGCTGATCCGCTACATGCACTCGACCGGCGCCTCGGCATTTTTTGCCGTGGTGTATCTCCATATGTTCCGCGGGCTGCTCTATGGTTCCTATCGCAAGCCGCGTGAGCTGGTGTGGATCTTCGGGATGGCAATCTACCTCGCGCTGATGGCCGAAGGCTTCCTCGGTTATGTGCTGCCGTGGGGGCAGATGTCCTACTGGGGCGCGCAGGTCATCATTTCGCTGTTTGGCGCGATCCCGGTTGTCGGTGCGGACCTCGTGCAGTGGATTCGTGGCGACTTCCTGATTTCCGGGGCCACGCTGAACCGGTTTTTCGCGCTGCACGTGGTAGCGGTTCCGATCATCCTGCTGGCACTGGTATTGCTGCATATCCTGGCACTGCACGAGGTCGGGTCGAACAATCCCGATGGCGTGGAGATCAAGAAGAAAAAGGATGCCAACGGCATTCCGCTGGATGGAATCGCGTTTCATCCCTACTACACGGTGCACGATATCGTCGGCGTGGTGGTGTTCCTGTTCGTGTTCTGCACGATCCTGTTTTTCGCGCCGGAAATGGGTGGCTATTTTCTCGAGCATGCCAATTTCGAGCAGGCAAACTCGCTGAAGACGCCGGCGCATATTGCTCCCGTCTGGTATTACACGCCGTTCTATTCGATGTTGCGCGCGGTACCCGACAAGCTGGGCGGTTTTGTGACGATGGCCGCAGCGATAGCGATCATGTTCGTGTTGCCCTGGCTGGATCGCAGCCCGGTCAAGTCGATCCGTTACAAGGGCAACCTCAGCCGTGTCGCGATCGTGGTGTTCTCGGCGTCGTTCATCATTCTCGGTGTGCTGGGCGTCAGGCCGCCGAATCCGGAACGTACAGCCCTGGCACAGGTGTGCACGATCCTGTATTTCGCATTCTTCCTGCTGATGCCGGTCTACACCTCGATCGAGAAAACCCGGCCGGAGCCCGCTCGCGTCACCATGGACGGCGGCATGGGGCCGTGGAAATTCCTTGGTGCCATCGCGCTGGTCGGGTTGCTGGTATTCCTGCCGCTGAAGGCTGTGGGTGCGGAAGCCGAGTTCGATTGCGGGGCCATCCAGTGCGATCATTTCGAAGCCGATCTGCGAGACCAGGCTTCGCTGCAGCGAGGGGCGAAGTATTACCTGGCCTACTGCATGGGCTGCCACTCGCTGAAGTACGCGCGCTACGAGCGCACTGCCAACGATCTCGGCATCCCGCTGGCCGTGGCCGAGCAGTACATGATTTTCGACGATACCAAGATCGGCGACCTGATGGAAAACGCCATGCCGACACCACTCGCGAAGAAGTGGTTCGGCGCGCCGCCGCCGGATCTGACCCTGGTGGCGCGGGCGCGTTCGCCGGAGTGGGTTTACACCTATCTGCGCAATTTCTATCGCGATGATTCGCCGGCCCGTCCATGGGGCGTCAACAACCGGGTGTTCCCGGATGTTGCCATGCCGCATGCGCTGGCCGATTTGCAGGGGTTGCCCGAATGCTCGCCCGGGCCCGTACAGGCCCATAACGGCGGGGTCAAGCGTGATCCGCTCTCGGGGGCGGATCTGCTGGAGAATCCCTGTGGGCGGCTCACGGTCACAGCGGGCGGCTCCATGACCACAGCGGAATTCGATGCGGCCGTCCATGACCTGACCAATTTCCTGGCTTACATCGCGGAACCAATGGCTCTCGAGCGCAAGCGCACGGGTATATACGTGTTGTTGTTCCTGGTGTTTTTCGGCGTGTTCGCCTATCTGCTGAACAGGGAATACTGGAAAGACGTCCACTGAGTCCGGCACGGGTCCGGTCGCGACAAGGCACCAGCAAGCTATGCGAGAACGGAAGGATATCAAGGGGGTTCTCGCAAAGCGGTCGGTCATGACTTTTTTTTCCGATCCGTCGAGCCAGCACAGCCACAGGGTGCGCGTGGTGCTGGCCGAGAAGGGGGTGACGGTCGATCTGATCGAGATCGATCCGCGTGAATATCCGGCGGAACTGGCCGAGATCAATCCTTACTGCAATCTGCCCACGCTCGTCGATCGTGACCTGGTGCTGTTCGAGTCGAAGATCATGATGGAGTATCTCGACGAACGGTTTCCGCATCCGCCACTGATGCCCGTCTATCCGGTGGCGCGTGGTGAATGCCGGCAGTACATGTATCGCATCGAGCGTGACTGGTGCGCACGGGCCGATTTCATCGCTGATCCGGGCAGCAACGACAAGGCCGTGGTGAATGCGCGTCGGGAATTGCTCGATGAGTTCATCTCGATCGCTCCGTTGTTTGGCGACAAACCTTTTTTCATGAGTGAGGAGTTTTCCCTGGTTGACTGTTGCCTTGCGGCGATGTTGTGGAGACTGCCGCTGCTCGGCATTCAATTGCCCAACAGCAAGCAGACCAAGCCGCTGCACGACTACATGAGCCGGATGTTCGCGCGCGAATCGTTCCGGGCCAGCCTTTCCGACGCAGAAAAGGATCTGCGCCGCCGCTGATGCCTTCCGGGGCGCAGGGCCGGTGACAGACAATATGCCATGACGATGAATTCCAGCCGGCCGTATCTGATCAGGGCGCTGTATGAATGGATACTGGACAACGCCTGTACGCCGTATGTGCTGGTCGATGCGGGCGCGCCGGGTGTCGAAGTGCCGCAGCAGTATGTCAAGAACGGCCAGATCGTGCTGAACGTCTCGCCCGGAGCGGTTGCCGATCTGCTGGTGAGTAACGATGACATCCGGTTTCGTGGACGCTTTGGCGGAATCGCCGTGGATGTGATCGCACCGATTGCCGCGGTGCTCGGTATCTATGCACGGGAGAACGGGCAGGGGATGGTGTTCGAGCCGGAGCAGCCACGGCCGCCCGCACCGGATGATGAGCCGCGCGGCGGGAAACCCGCCCTCCGAGTCGTGAAATAGCGTTACGGCGCACCAAACAATTGCCGCTCGATCAGCGCGCACAAGCTGTTGAGGAGCAATAGCTGGCATTCGACAATGCGTGCCGGATCGTCGCTGGGAATACGCAGCTCCAGATCCTCGGGCTCCAGCAGCAAGGCCACGTCGTCGCGTCCGTTCGCGGTGAGCGCGATGACACGCGTTTTGCGCGCCTGGGCGGCGCGCACGGCCTGCACAATGGCGATGCCACTGTGCAGGCCGTTCACCACCAGCAGGGTATCGCCAGGTTGCGCGAGTGCATGGATCTGGCGCGAGTAGATCTCCCCCGCACCGAAGCCTTCCTCGATTGCCCCGACAATCGCGCAGTCGTTGCCTATGGCAAGGACCGGCAACCCGGGGCGCTCCATCTGCTGGCGACTCAGCAGCCCGGTGCAGAAAGCCTGTGCGACCGTGGCGGACATCCCCTGGCCGCAGACCAGCAGTTTGTGCTCGGAGAGCATGGTCTCGCACAGTACCGAAACCGCACGGTGCAGCAGCGGCTGGAGCGTATCCAGCGAGCGGTACACGGTATCGACATGATCGGCAAAGATGGTTTGTAACGGTTCCTCGAATTCATCCATCGCCAAAGATTTCCTGTTCGCCCGACATGATTTCCCGGTGCCATTGTATGATCGGTGGCCCGTTCCCTGCTCCACCATCGATGCCGAACAGATCGAATCGCATCGGGCAATCGCCCAGTTCGGGGTGCCGTCCCAGGTAGATTCGGGCGGCGGCAAGCAGGCGCTGCAGCTTGCGGTAGGTGACGCTCTCGGCGGCGGATCCGAAGCGTGCGCTGCTGCGATGACGTACTTCCACGAACACCAGCACATTCCCGTCGCGCATGATCAGATCGATCTCACCGAAGCGGCAGCGGAAGTTGCGCTGCAGCAGACGCAACCCTGCGTTCTGCAACGTTGCTAGGGCGTGATCCTCGGCGGCGCGTCCCGTGTCTGCGGGGCCTGTTCCTGCGGTTGCCATGCCGTGCCTCCTTCCGTGGACGAGGGGTCAGGGGTCTCGGGCCGCGCCTTCTCGGGTGACGCGGTTCCGTCCGCGAACACATACCATTGACCGCGACGATGAATCCGGCCCTGGGTATCGAGGCTGAGTTCGCCGGTTGCGCCGCCGAGCCCCGCCTCATTCAGCCAGGTGAGCAGGCCCACCCGTGATTGCAGTCGACTTGCGTCGACGCCAAGCGCCACCAGTCGCTCGATCGCACCCGAATAGCCGGCGGCCTGAATGGATCGCCGCAGCGTGGCCTCGGCGCTGGAGAACCAGGGCATGTCGATGAAGCGCAGTGCCTCCAGGTCCTGGTCAGAGCGGTTGCCTGCCACCGCTGCATTGGATTCGCTGGTTGCCCAGAGGGGCAGATCGCCCGCGTAAAGAAACGACAGCAGCGGGCGCACGGAGCGCGCGGCAACCGGGTCTGCAAGCAGCACCGCGAAGTCCAGATCCTGCCGGCGCCGTGGCTCGGACTCGAATTTGAAGCCGAGTGTGCGCGCCAGCATATCGCTGCGCTCGCGACTCTGTGCAACCAGCAACGTACGCTCCAGCTGTACTCGATAGTCGTTCAGATCCCCAAGGTAAAGGGTGTCCAGCACCACCCCGTTTCGCGCCCGCCATTGCTTGTTGAAGTCCTCGACCTGCCTGCGCGCGCGTGGCGAGGCATCCGCCAGCAGCAGCGTGCGGTGCAGGTTGCGGTTGTCGGCTTCCCGCGCAAGCTGCGCGACCTCGTCGCCGGCGTCGAGACCGAACTGGTACAGTTTCGGTAGTGCAAGCGGATTCTCGTTGTCGAAATTCAGCGCAATTGTCGGTACCTGCAGCTCGAGGTTCCCCGCAAACGCCTGCAGATCCTCCTTCAGCAGAGGCCCAATCACCAATTCTGCACCGTCGCTGACGGCGGCGTTGTAGGCGGCAGGGAAACCGCCTTCGGTACTCGTGGTGTCGATCACGGCGAACGGTGGTGCGGATTCGCCTGCTTGCAGCTGGCGATAGTGCTCGGCAAGGTACCCGTGCAGCACTGCGTGTGCACCAGCGCCCGCCGCGCCTCCCAGGGGCAGCAGCAAGGCAATCCGGCGCGGCTGCTTTATGCGCTCGAGGATTTCCGGAGCCAGCTCGCGATAAGCCGGTTCGAGCGAGGGGATCAGCGCATTGCGCTGTTGCCAGTTCTGCAGTTCGGCTCGCTGTGCGTTGGGTCCAGGGCGCAGATCACGCCAGATGCTGGCCAGTTCGAGCCATCCGCGCCAGTCGTCGCTCGTGGCGCTGCCGATCTCGTGCCCGAGCTCGCCCATGTCGACCTGAGACAGCGTTGCGAGTATCGCGCGCGCATTCGCGCGACGCTGCTGTTCGTCACTCATCCAGGCCTGGATCAGGCTTCGTTCGCGGGCGCTTTCAACCGGCCGGTTCAGCGCTTGCAGCGCATCCGCTCGCACCAGCGCCAGATCCACCTGCGTGGCACGCGTGATACCGGCACTTTCGGTCTGCATCGCCGGGTTGTCGAGTCGTGCCAGCGCAGTGGCGGGAGCGGCGTCCTCGATATCGATGCGCGCGAGAAGCACCTGATGGCGCACCCATTGCGGACCTTCGAGCCGGGCGCCCTCGATGCTGGCGAGCAACTCGCGTGCGCGCACGGTGTCGCCGCGATCCGCCAGCTCGGTCGCGGCATCCAGCCGCAGATCGTTGGCGGTGGCCGGATCGCTTCGTGCGGCCCGCGCGAGCAGGCGCTGCACCTCGTCCACGGGTGTCTGGGGTGCCGGCGCAACCACGACCGGTGACGCTGCTTCCTTCGGGGGGCGGTCCGGCTGTTGCGAGCAGGCACACATCAGCAGCGCGATGCCGAGCAGCAGTGACGGTCGGGCAGTATGTTTCATGGCCGGTATACTAGCGCAAACAGGCACGCTGCCGCGCCGGGAAATTCCTTGTGACGGCGCGTGACAGGTTTCTGCACGGAGGTCGCTCTTGCTGTACATCGTGGCCACGCCGATCGGCAATCCGGGCGACCTCTCCGCGCGCGCCGCACAGGTGCTTGGAGACGTCGATCTGATTGCTGCCGAAGACACGCGGCGCTGCAAGCGGTTGCTGGCACATCTCGGCGTTTCCCGACCAGTGCTTGCGTACCACGATCACAGTGATGCGCGGCGGCTGCAATCGCTGCTCGAGAAACTGCTCCGTGGCCAGAACATCGCGTTGGTATCGGATGCCGGCACGCCACTGGTATCGGATCCCGGCTATCGCCTGGTGCGCGCTGCCCTGGATGCGGGGGTGCGGGTGGTGGCGGTGCCTGGTCCTTGCGCCGCGATGGCGGCGCTGAGTGTCGCGGGCCTGCCATCGGACCGTTTCGTGTTCGAGGGTTTTCTGGCGGCGCGCGCCGAGGGCAGGCGTGCGCGGCTCGAGGAACTCGGCGGCGAGACGCGCACGATGATCTTTTACGAATCCCCGAGACGCGTGCTTGCGTCGTTGCGTGACATGGTCGGTGCCTTCGGGGAGGGGCGCGCGGCGGTGGTCGCGCGCGAACTGACCAAGGTGCATGAAACGCTGTTGTGCGGATCGCTGGCGGAACTGGTGACGCGGGTGGCGGCCGATCCCGAGCAGCAACTCGGCGAGATCGTGTTGCTGGTGCACGGTGCGCCGGCGGTCAATGCCGCAGGCGTGGCGGTCGAGGTCAACAGCCTGTTGCGGGCGCTGCTTGCCCGTTTGCCGCTCAAGGAAGCGGTGGCATGCGCCGTGGAGATCAGCGGACGCCCGCGCAACGAACTCTACCGCGCGGCGCTGGAGCTGCGCTGCGATGGTTGATCACGGTGCTATACTCGCGGCGCAGAGTCGGCCGGGCAGTCGCTTCGCACCAAACCCTGGCGCCATGATGCATGGCGGTTCGTGGCGCCAGGGTTTGGTGCGGGGAGGAAAGTCCGGGCTCCACAGGGCAGAGTGCCAGGTAACGCCTGGGGGGTGTGAACCTACGGAAAGTGCAACAGAAAGCAAACCGCCGATGTCGCGTGCGTCTTCGGGCGCCTGTGGCAGGCAAGGGTGAAATGGTGCGGTAAGAGCGCACCGCGCGGCTGGCAACAGGCGTGGCGATGGTAAACCCCACTCGGAGCAAGACCAAATAGGAACCCTTCTGTGCGGCCCGCACAGGGTTCGGGTAGGTCGCTAGAGGCGTGCGGTGACGCACGTCCCAGATGAATGACTGTCCACGACAGAACCCGGCTTACAGGCTGGCTCTGCAAACTCTTTTCTTATTCCCATTCTTGATAAGAACAGGAATAAAAATAATAAAATATTCTTGAATAGAAGAAATTACTTTAACTTAGCCCTGCAACGGCATGTTATCTGTCGGCATGCGCTGCAGGTGTCGCCACCTGCCTGTGTCGAATTCAGCTAAGTCTCTGTTTTTAAATCAATAAATTTGCTCTCGCAGCCCCGCTTTCGGCTTGACACCGGGAACGATCGATTCTTATAGTGTCGAAAAGTGGGACAAAGTGGATAAAAGTGGGAAAACATGGACGTTTATCGGCCTTCGGGGAGTAAGCACTGACCATGTTTCGTGGTGTGCAACATCTCAGTATCGATGCCAAGGGCCGTATGGCGCTGCCTGCGCGTCAGCGTGACCGCTTGCAGACGCTGTGCGCGGGGCAGCTGATTGCCACTATCGATACCCAGAGCCGTTGCCTGCTGCTCTACCCGTTGCCGACCTGGGAAGAACTGGAGAGCCAGATCCAGCAATTACCCACGTTGAACCCTGCCGTGCGTCGCTTTCAGCGCTTGCTGATCGGATACGCGAGCGATCTGGAATGCGATGCCAGTGGGCGCGTGCTGGTGCCACCGGCTTTGCGCGAGTACGCCGGCCTGGACAAGAAGGCGGTGCTGGTCGGACAGGGCAACAAGATGGAGTTGTGGGACGAGGACACATGGCTCGCGGAGCGCGACAAGTGGCTGCAGTCGTCCATCGAGGAAGGTGCGGTTCCAGAAGAAATGTTGCGGCTGTCCCTGTAACGGGACCAGGCATGCTCCAGGGCGGGTTTGGCCAGATGCACACACCGGTAATGCTGCAGGAGGCCGTGGATTTCCTCGTGACCAACAGCACAGGCAAATACGTCGACGCCACATTCGGGCGCGGTGGTCATACCGGCGCAATCCTGGAGCGGCTGGCCGCGCAAGGACGTCTGCTGGCGATAGACAGGGATCCCCAGGCAATTGCCTGGGGCAGCAGCAGGTTTGCGCACGAACCGCGATTGAGTCTGGAGCAGGCATCGTTCGCGGACCTGGGCATGCTGCTCGAGCGTCATGGCCTCGCGGAAGGTGTCGATGGGGTGCTGCTCGATCTCGGGGTTTCGTCGCCGCAACTCGACGATGCCGGGAGAGGATTCAGCTTCATGCAGGACGGTCCGCTCGATATGCGCATGGATCCGGGGCATGGCTTCAGCGCCGCGCAGTGGCTGGCGCGCGCGCGGGCCGAGGAGATCGAAAAGGTGCTGCGTGAATACGGAGAGGAGCGTTTTGCCCGGCGCATGGCCGCCGCGATCGTACGCGAGCGGGCAGTCGCGCCGATCAGCACTACCGCGCGCCTGGCGGAAATCCTCACCCAGGCCAACCCGGCGTGGGAAAAAGGCAAGCATCCCGCGACGCGCGGCTTTCAGGCTATCCGGATTTTCATCAACGGCGAGCTCGAGGCGCTGGCCAGTGCGCTGCAGCAAGCCATGCTTGCCCTCGCCACCGGCGGGCGCCTGGTGGTGATCAGCTTTCATTCGCTCGAGGATCGAATCGTGAAGCGCTTCATGCGCGACAACTCCCGTGCCGCCGGTTACGTCGGCCTGCCTGGATCGATGCAACCGCAATTGCGGCGCATCGGCAAGGCGCTGCGTGCCTCGGGCGAGGAAGTGCGCCACAACCCGCGCGCGCGCAGCGCGGTGTTGCGGGTTGCCGAGAAGCTGCAACCTCGGGTGCCCGCGCATGGCTGACAGGGAGCCGCCAGCGAGCGTGCCGCAGCGCTTTCCGGTGCCCGGGTGGGTGCTGGTGTCGGCGGTGCTGCTGGTGCTGGTCGTGATCTCCTCGTTCGGTGTGATCTACAGCGCGCACAAATCGCGGGAACTGTTCCGTGAGCTCGAGCAGGTGCGGCGTGCCGAAAACGAGATACAGATCGAGTGGCGCCAACTGCTGCTGGAACGCAGCACGCTTTCGGCGCATGCCCGCGTCGAGGCGATGGCGGGCAGCGAATTACAGATGGTCCCGGCAAGCGGGGAACTGCGGATACTGGTGCTCGAGTGAAGCAACGATCAGAACAATCGATCAGCGAATGGCGCATGACATTTGTCGGTGCCTGCCTTGCGCTCCTGCTGGTATTGCTGGTGTGGCGGCTGGTGTCGCTGCAGGTGCTCGACACCGAGCGGGGCTACCGGTTTCTGCAGGGCCAGGGTGATGCACGTTCGTTGCGCGTGGAGCCGATTCCCGCGTATCGCGGCATCATTTCCGATCGTCATGGCGAGCCGCTGGCCGTCAGCACACCGGTTCAGACGTTGTGGGCAAATCCCAAGACACTGGTAGCCGAGGTCGAGGACTGGAAGCCGCTCGCGAGCGCGCTCGGGTTTGCGCCAGCCGAATTGCAGCGCCGCATCGCCAGTGTTGCGACGCGCGAGTTCGTTTATCTGCGCCGGCGCATGAAACCCGCGGATGCGGCGCGGGTGATGGCGTTGGGTGTGCCGGGCGTTTACGCGCGACGCGAATACCAGCGCTTCTATCCGGCAGCCGAGATGGCCGCTCACGTCGTCGGCTTCACCAATGTCGATGACCGCGGGCAGGAGGGAATCGAGCTGGCATACGACGAGTGGCTTGCCGGTGTGCCGGGCTCGAAGCAGGTCATCAAGGATCTCTACGGTCACGTGATTCGTGATGTGCAGGAGATCAGCGCGGCGCATCCGGGGCGCGCGCTGGAATTGAGTATCGATCTGCGAATCCAGTATCTGGCCTACCGGGAGCTGAAACGTGCAATCCAGGATGCGGGGGCCGAATCGGGCACCATCGTGGTGCTCGATGCGCGCACTTCGGAAGTGCTCGCGATGGCCAACCAGCCCTCGTACAACCCGAATAACCGCGATACCGTGAGCGGATCCGCGCTGCGCAACCGCGCGATCACCGATCTGTTCGAGCCCGGTTCCACGGTCAAGCCGTTCACGATGATGGCGGCGCTGGAGAGCGGAAAATATCATCCCGATACGCTGATCGACACCACGCCCGGGTATATACGGGTAGGGCGCAAGACCTTCCGTGATCACCACAATCTCGGCCTGATACCCGCCACCACGATCATCACCAAGTCGAGCCAGGTCGGCATCACGAAGATTGCACTGTCACTGCCGCAGAATGATATCCATGACGTGTTCGAGCGTGCCGGTTTTGGCCAGACGGTCGGGACCGGCTTCCCCGGCGAGAGCATCGGAATCCTGCCGAATTACCGCAAATGGAGCGACGTGGCGCGGGCGAATTTTGCATTCGGATACGGCTTGTCGGTAACGCCGCTGCAATTGGCGCGGGCCTATGCGGTGCTCGCCAACCGGGGCCAGGAACGTCGGGTCACCATGTTGCGTGCGGCGGAGTCCGTTGCCGGTCGGCAGTTGTACCGTCCCGAGCTGGTGGAGCAACTGGTGACGATGATGGAGACAGTGACGCAGACCGGCGGCACGGCCGTGCGCGCCGCGATTCCCGGTTATACCGTGGCCGGGAAAACCGGTACCGTGCATCGCCTGGGAGAGCACGGGTACGAGGCCAACCGCTATACCTCGCTGTTTGCCGGTTTCGCACCGGCGCTCGATCCGCGGGTGGTGTGCGTGGTGATCGTTACCGATCCGCGCGGCGGCGTGTATTACGGGGGAGCCATTGCCGCCCCGGTTTTCTCCGCGGTGGTGCGCGGCGCCCTGCGCCTGCTGAACGTCGCCCCCGACAATCTGCCGGAAACCCGGGTTGCAGACCGTAACCGGGCGAGGGCGCCCGCATGAACGGCAGCCAGTCATTTGCAGCACGTATCCGCGCGCTCTCCGAGCTGCTGCCCGAGCTGGCGGGCCATCATCAAGGCGCGCTGCGGATCAGCGGAATGTGCATGGACAGCCGTGCGGTGCAGCCGGGCGATGCCTTTGTCGCGCTGAAGGGCTCGCGCCACAACGGCGACGAATTCATCGCCGAAGCCGCTCGCAGAGGCGCAGTGGTGGCGCTGGTCGAAGCGCCGGCTCGCGGGGACAGCGTGCCGCTCGAGGTGGTGCCGGTTGCTGCGCTCGGCGAGCGGGCAGGCGCTCTCGCAGCCCGATTTTTTGGCGATCCCTCGTCCCGACAGCGGGTGATCGGCGTAACCGGTACCAACGGCAAGACCACTTGCACCCAGTTGCTGGCGCAAGCCTTTGGCTTGCTCGACAGGCGGTGTGGCGTGATTGGCACCCTGGGCTGGGGATTTCCCGGGAATTTGGCCGATACCGGTCATACCACACCCGACCCGGTCACGATGCAGCGTGCGCTGGCTTCGCTCGGCGAACAGGGAGCGAACCTGGTCGCGGTGGAAATGTCCTCGCACGCGCTGAAGCAGGGACGCACGCGCAGCGTGCATATCGACACCGCGGTTTTCACCAACCTGACCCACGACCACCTCGATTACCACGGCACGCTGGAAGACTACGGCGCGAGCAAGAAGTTGCTGTTCGAGACGCCGGGGCTGCGCTTTGCGGTGGTCAATGCGGATGACGCATTCGGCGCGACGATCCTGGCCGGTACGGCGGCGGGGACAAAAGTCATCAGCTATGGCCTGACAGAGAGCTCCGCGCAGGTGCGCGCCAGCGCGGCCAGTTACAGCGTCGATGGTCTGCGCGCGTGGGTCGAGACCCCGTGGGGAAGCGGCGAATTGCGGGCGCCACTGATGGGTCGGTTCAACCTGAGCAATGCGCTCGCGGTGTTGAGCGTGCTCGGCCTGCATGAGGTCGCGCTGGCAGATGCCCTTGCCATCTTCCCTCGTCTGCGGGCGGTGCCCGGGCGCATGGAACGAATCGGAGTACACGCGAGCCCGCTGGCAATCGTCGATTACGCGCACACACCGGATGCGCTCGAGCACACGCTGCGCGCCTTGCGCGAGCATTGCAGCGGACGCCTGTGGTGTGTCTTCGGATGCGGCGGCGACCGTGACCGCACCAAGCGTCCGCTGATGGGAAGAATCGCGTGGGAGCATGCCGACGAGCTGGTGATCACCAGCGACAATCCGCGCAGCGAATCCGCGGCCGCGATCATCGACGAGATCTGTACCGGTGTGCCCGGTGACGGCGCACGCCGCGAACCGGACCGTGCGCAGGCGATTCGTCTGGCGCTTGGCGCCGCAGGACCCGGCGATTGCGTGCTGATCGCCGGCAAGGGGCACGAGAATTACCAGGAAACCAACGGTGTTCGGGTGCCGTTCAGCGACGCGGATACCGTGCGTCGCCTGTTCGCCGAAGCGGGTGCAGGCTCGTGATGCGCAATCTGGGCCTGGCCGAAGTCGCACGTTTTCTCGGCGTCGCGCAGCCCGCACGTGACGTTGCGTTCAATGGCGTGAGTACCGACAGCCGCTCGATCACCGCCGGGCAGTTGTTTGTCGCGCTGTCGGGCGAGCGCTTCGATGGCCATGCCTTTGCCGGCGAGGCGGAGCGGCGCGGCGCCGCTGCCCTGCTGGGCGAGCATGAAACCGATACGCAACTGCCTTGTCTGCAGGCTCCAGACACTCGCCTGGCGCTTGGCCAGATCGCGCGCCTGAACCGGCAACTGTTCCACGGCACGGTGATCGCGCTGACGGGCAGCGCGGGCAAGACCACGACCAAGGAGATGATCGCGGCAATCCTCGGACGCGGCGCCAGCGTCCTCGCCACCCGCGGAAACCTCAATAACGAGATCGGCGTGCCGCTGACGCTGTTGGGTTTGACTCCTGCAATACGCTACGCGGTGATCGAGATGGGCGCCGCGCGCCCGGGCGATATCCGGTATCTGGCGGGATTGGCCGAACCCGATGTGGCGCTGCTGACCAATGCCCTGCCGGCACATCTCGAAGGCTTCGGCAGCATCGAGGCGGTTGCCGAGACCAAGGGCGAGATCTACGACGCGCTGGCGCCGGCGGGAACGGCAGTGCTGAACATCGACGATCGGTTTGCCGACCGCTGGTTGACACGCATCGGCTCGCGCCGGGTGGTGCGGGTCAGCGCGCGCGGCCTGGCCGGCGCCGATGTGCGCGCCAGCGATGTGCGGATCGTGGACGGTTGTGCGCAACTGTCGCTGGAGATGCCCGGCGGGCAGATCAGCGTCCGTTTGCAGGTGCCGGGTGTGCAGCAGGTTGCCAATGCGGTGGCGGCAGCGGGAGTCGCGTGCGCACTTGGCATCGCGACCAAGCTGGTCAAGGAGGGGCTCGAGTCGTTGTGCCCGGTCGCGGGCCGCATGGAGCGGCTGAAATCCCGCAGCGGTTGCCTGCTCATCAACGACACCTATAACGCCAATCCCGGATCGATGCGCGCGGCAATCGAAACGCTTGCAACCTTTGCCGGTACGCGGGTGCTGGTCATGGGCCACATGGCGGAGCTTGGTGCCGGTGCCGAGCGCCTGCATTACGAAGCAGGGGTCTGCGCGCGCGAGCACGCGATCGAACACTTGCTGGTGACCGGAGCGCATGCCGGTGCGGTGGCCGAGGGTTACGGCGCTGCCGCGCGCGTGTTTGCCGCGCGCGATGCACTGGCGCTCGCCTGCGCGCAGTTCGATCGCCCGGGTGTGGTGATGCTGGTCAAGGGTTCACGTTCGGCGGGAATGGAAGCCGTGGTCGAAGCGCTGCTCGGCAGCACTGCCCCGAACACGCCGGCGAGGGTCCACTGATGCTGCTTCTGCTTGCTGACTGGCTGAGTGGATACCTGAGCGTCTTCAAGGTGTTTCAGTACCTCACCTTCCGCGGCATCCTCGGGGTGCTGACCGCACTCGCGATCACCCTGCTGGTGGGGCCCGCGATGATCCGCAAGCTGAACCAGTACCAGATCGGACAGTCGGTGCGCAGCGATGGTCCGCAGTCGCATCTGGGGAAAGCAGGCACCCCGACGATGGGTGGCGCCTTGATCCTCGTCGGCATCATCGCAAGCACCCTGCTGTGGGGCGATCTCGGCAATCGCTATGTGTGGCTGGTGGTGATCGTGACAGCGGCATTCGGTGCCGTCGGATGGGTGGATGACTATCGCAAGGTGGTGGAAAAGGATTCGCGCGGATTGCCGGCGCGCTGGAAATATTTTTGGCAATCCGTGGCCGGGCTGGGTGCCGCCGTCTATCTGTATGCGACCGCTTCCGCGCCGTCTGAAACAGCGCTGATCGTGCCGTTTTTCAAAAACGTCAGCCTCTCCCTGGGGCCCGCGTACCTGCTCCTGACCTATTTCGTGGTAGTCGGCTCGAGCAATGCGGTAAATCTCACTGACGGCCTCGACGGGTTGGCTATCATGCCGAGCGTGATGATCGCCGGTGCGCTGGCGGTGATCGCCTATCTTGCCGGGCACGCCGAGTTTGCCACCTATCTGCATATTCCGCACATTCCCGGAGCCGGAGAGCTGGTCGTTTTCTGTGGTGCGCTCGCGGGGGCCGGGCTTGGCTTCCTTTGGTTCAACACCTACCCGGCGATGGTGTTCATGGGCGATGTGGGGGCGCTGGCGCTGGGAGCGGCGCTCGGGCTCATTGCGGTGATCGTACGCCACGAAATCGTGTTTTTCATCATGAGCGGAATCTTCGTGATGGAGACGCTGTCGGTCATCCTCCAGGTCGCGTCGTTCAAGGCTACCGGCAGGCGCATTTTCCGCATGGCGCCGATACACCACCATTTCGAACTCAAGGGCTGGCCCGAGCCGCGCGTGATCGTGCGCTTCTGGATCATCACCGTGATGCTGGTCCTGTTCGGACTGGCGACATTGAAGCTGCGCTGAGCGGGGCAACAGGGTGCAGGCAATTGCAATGAAAGACAGGGCGACGGACAAGCGACGGATCGTACTTGGCATGGGTACCACCGGCTTGTCGTGCGCGCGCCATCTTGCCCGCAAAGGCATGTCGTTCAGCGTGATGGACAGCCGCGCCGAGCCGCCGCAGGCGGCGGAATTCCGCCGCGAGTTTCCCGCTGTCGAGTTGCACTGCGGTGCCTTCGATGGCGCGCTCCTGTGCGCGGCGCAGGAGATCATTCTCAGCCCGGGCGTGGATCCGCAACTCCCGGAGTTGCGGCGGGCCGAGGCTGCGGGCGCGTACCTTTACGGTGATGTCGAGCTGTTTTTCCGCGACGCGCGGGCGCCGATCGTCGCGATTACCGGCACCAACGCCAAGAGCACGGTCACCACGCTGGTCTGGAAGATGGCCGAGGCCGCGGGCGTGAAAGTGGCCTGCGGTGGCAATCTCGGGACGCCGGCGCTCGAACTGCTCGCGCCGGGGATCGAGCTCTATGTGCTGGAGCTGTCGAGCTTCCAGCTGGAAATCGTGCACGAATTCCGCGCCGACGTGGCGTGCATCCTGAATCTCGCACCCGATCATCTCGATCGTTACCCCGATATGGGGGCTTATCACCGGGCCAAGCAGCGCGTGTATCGGGGTGCGCGTTGCACGGTGTTCAACCGCGATGATGCGCTGACCATCCCGCCGGCTCCGCGCAGCATCGAGGCGCTCGGCTTCGGCTTGTCGGTACCCGCGCAAGGCCAGTTCGGGGTGCGCGAGACACCGGCCGGCGAGTATCTCGCGCGCGGCGAACAGACCTTGCTCGGCGTCAGCGAACTCGGCATGCCGGGGCGTCACAACGTGGCCAACGCACTCGCGGCGATGGCCATCGCGACCGCCTCGGGAGTGACTCTCGAGGCACAGATCGAAGTGCTCCGAAGCTATCGCGGGTTGGCGCATCGCTGTCAGCACATCCGCTCCCTGGATGCGGTCGACTACTACGACGACTCGAAGGGTACCAACGCTGCGGCGGCGCTCGCGGCGCTGCGCGGCCTTGGTGCCGGCCGCGCTGGCAAGACGGTGCTGATTGCCGGTGGCATAGCCAAGGAAAGCGATTTCTCGGCTCTGGCGCAAGAGCTCGCAAGCAGCGCGCGCGCGGTGATCCTGATCGGCAGGGATGCGCCATTGCTCGCGGAGGCGTTTGGCGCGGCGGTGCCTTTGTTGCAGGCTGCCGATATGGTCACGGCGGTGGAGCTGGCGCGTGCCGCGGCGCGCGCGGGGGACATCGTGTTGTTGTCTCCGGCATGCGCGAGTTTCGACATGTTCCGCGATTACGCGGAGCGCGGTGAGGTGTTTGCGCGCGCCGTGCGCGCCCTCGACGGCGAGGGGGGGGCGCTGAGATGCAGGCCGCGATGATTGTTCCCGGCAGCGCCGATTGGCGCCTGAAATACGACCAGACCCTGCTCGGCCTGCTGGTGGTGCTGTCCGCCGCCGGATTCGTGATGATGGGTTCTGCGTCGATGGACTACGCCTCGGAACAATTCGCCAATCCGTTCTTCCATATTTACCGGCACGGACTTTACCTGCTGCTCGGTTCGCTCACGCTCGCGCTGACCCTGATCATACCGGTGCGGGTGTGGGAGGCCGCTGGGCCGGCGCTGCTGATCGCCGGGGTGGTGGTGCTGGCTTTGGTGCTGGTGCCGGGAGTAGGGCGGAAGGTCAACGGCGCGACGCGCTGGATCGCGCTGGGTCCGCTGAATCTGCAGCCATCCGAGCTGATGAAGCTGTTTTTCATCGTGTACCTGGCCGGCTACATGACGCGCCGGGGCAAGGAGCTGCGTGGCAGCTGGTCGGGAATGCTCAAACCGCTTGGCGTGCTGATCCTGGTGATGGCCCTGCTGCTGCTGGAACCCGATTTTGGCGCGGCAGTGGTGATTGCCGGCGCCGCGATGGGCATGCTGTTCATCGGTGGTGCGCGCCTTCTCTATTTCCTGCTGATGGTCGGTGTCGGCCTGGTGGGCGTTGCGGCGCTCGCAGTATTTTCGCCGTATCGCTGGCAGCGCCTGGTCACCTTTCTCGACCCCTGGTCGGATCAGTTCGCCAGCGGCTACCAACTCACCCAGGCGCTGATAGCGTTTGGACGTGGCGAGCTGTTCGGCGTGGGCCTCGGCAACAGCGTGCAGAAACTGTTCTACCTGCCCGAAGCGCATACCGATTTCGTGTTCGCGATCATTGCCGAGGAGCTTGGCCTGGTAGGCGGCATGGCCTTCCTCGCGCTGTTCAGCGCCCTGATTGCCCGGATCCTGTGGATCGGTCGCGATGCCGCCAGGCGCCAGCAGAATTTTTCCGCCTACATTTGCTGTGGAGTGGCGCTGCTGCTCGCCGCACAGGTGTTTATCAACATCGGCGTGAACGCGGGTCTGTTGCCGACAAAAGGGCTGACACTGCCGTTCCTGAGTTATGGCGGCAGCAGCATGCTGGTGCTGTTCGCGATGATGGGATTGATCTTGCGCATCGAATACGAACTGCGCGTCGCGCCGGGAACCGCATTGGCGGCCTGGAGGCTGCGCAATGGTTGAGCGCAAGGCGCTGGTGCTGATCACCGGTGGCGGCACTGGCGGGCATGTGTTCCCGGGGCTGGCGGCCGCGGAAGCGTTGCGCGGGCTCGGTGCCCGGGTGCATTGGCTGGGCACTCGCGCAGGCATGGAGTCGCGGCTGGTGCCGGCGGCCGGAATACCGATTTCCTACCTGCGCGTCAGCGGTGTGCGCGGCAAGAACCGCTGGCAGCAGCTGCTGGCACCGCTGTTGCTGTTCATGGCAATCATCCAGGCGTCGTTGCTGATGCGGAAGCTGCGCCCGAGTTGCGTGTTGGGAACCGGCGGTTTTGTTGCCGGGCCTGGCGGGGTGGCGGCGTGGCTGTCGCGCACCCCGGTGGTAGTGCACGAACAGAATGCGGTCGCGGGCACCACCAACCGCCTGCTGGCACGATTTGCGCGCCGCATCCTGCTTGGCTTGCCCGGACCTTTTGCCGGTGACCAGCGCGTTACGCTGGTCGGCAATCCGGTGCGCGCGGCGATCGCGCAAATGGCGACGCCCGAACAGCGCATGGCGGAGCGCGACGGTGCGTTGCGCCTGCTGGTGGTGGGCGGCAGTCAGGGAGCACGGATCCTGAACGAGGTTCTGCCCGCGGCGCTGGCACTGATGGCGGCGAGCGAGCGGCCACGGGTGCGGCATCAGAGCGGAGCGACCGAGCACGATACCTGCGCTGCGCGCTACCGGCGCCACGGAATCGATGCGCGCGTCGATGCATTCATCGACGACATGAGCGATGCCTACCGCTGGGCTGATCTGGTGGTCTGCAGAGCAGGCGCACTGACCGTCAGTGAACTGGCCGTGGCCGGAGTGGCCTCGATCCTGGTGCCCCTGCCGGGTGCAATCGACGATCATCAGAGCGCCAATGCCCGCTGGCTGGCGGATGCCGGGGCAGCGCAATGCGTCAGGCAATCAGAATTCACCCCGCAGTGGCTTGCCGGCCAGCTCGCGTGCTTCAGTCGCGTGCAGCTGCTGCGCATGGCACAGGCGGCGCAGGCGCAGGCACGGCCAGCAGCGGCGCTCGATGTGGCCAGGGTGTGCATGGAGGTGGCGCGATGAGCGCACCCCAATACATGCCGATTCCCGAGATGAGGCGCATCTCGCAGATCCATTTTGTCGGTATCGGCGGTGCCGGCATGTGCGGTATCGCCGAGGTGTTGCGCAACCAGGGCTATCGGGTGTCCGGTTCCGATACGGCGGAATCCGCGGTACTGGCGCGGCTGCGCACGCTGGGTATCGAGGTGTCGCTGGGACACGATGCAGGGCATGTCGGCGCCGCCGACGTGGTGGTTTCCTCCAGTGCCGTGAACGAGAGCAACGTGGAGGTTGCCGCGGCGCGCGAACGCCGCATACCGGTGGTCCCGCGCGCCGAAATGCTGGCCGAGATCATGCGCTTTCGCCATGGTATCGCGGTGGCGGGCACCCACGGCAAGACCACTACCACCAGCATTCTGGCGTCGATCTTCGCCGAAGCCGGACTCGATCCGACTTTCGTCATCGGGGGTCGCCTGAACAGCGTGCAGGCAAATGCGCGTCTTGGTGTCAGCCGCTACCTGATCGCGGAAGCCGACGAGAGCGATGCGTCCTTCCTGCATCTGCAGCCAATGGTTGCGGTGGTGACGAACATCGATGCCGATCACATGAGCACCTACGGTGGCGATTTCGAGCGATTGAAACGCACCTATGTCGAATTCCTTCACAACCTGCCGTTCTACGGGCTGAGCGTCCTGTGCTGCGATGATGCGGCGGTCGCCTCGATCATTCCGCAAGTGACGCGCCAGGTTCTCACCTACGGGGAGGGCGAGCAAGCCGACTACCGCATGTGTGACTTCAGCCAGCGCGAGGGTCGCAGCGAGTTCCGCGTTTTGCGCCCCGGTGGTCGCGCGGCGCTCTCGCTCTCGCTGGGATTGCCGGGCCGGCACTATGCCCTGAATGCCACGGCGGCGGTGGCGGTGGCGAGCGACGAGAGTCTCGATGACGCCGCCATCGTGCGTGGTATCGCCAGCTTCCAGGGGGTGGGCCGGCGGTTCGAGTCGCACGGTGAATTGCCCTGCCGTGGCGGCAGCTTTCTGCTGGTCGACGATTACGGGCATCACCCGACCGAAGTGGCGGCAAATCTTGCCGCCGTGCGCGCCGGCTGGCCGGGGCGGCGGCTGGTGATGGTTTATCAGCCACATCGTTATTCGCGTACCCGGGAACTGTACGAGGATTTCGTGCGGGTTCTGGCGCAGGTCGATGTGTTGCTGCTGCTCGATGTCTACGCGGCCGGGGAGGATCCGCTGCCCGGCGCGGACGGGCGCAGCCTGAGCGGCAGTATCCGCCAGCGCGGCAAGCTCGATCCGTTGTTCGTCGAGGAAGCCGGAAACGTGATCGAGATCCTCGACGGCGTGCTCAGGCCGGGTGATTTCCTGCTGGTACAGGGCGCCGGCAGCGTGGGGCGGCTGGTGCCGGAAATCTGCACCTGGGCAGCAGCGGAGGGCGCCGCGCGATGAGGCGCTTCGAACTCGATTCAGCCGTTTTGCGCGGACCGGTGGCGGTGCTGATGGGCGGCGATTCCGCCGAGCGTGCGGTGTCACTCGAAACCGGCAAGGCGGTGCACGCGGCGCTCGGACACCGGCTCGCGGGGGTGATGGCAATCGATGCGCGCGCCGACGTGATCCAGCGCCTGATAGAGGCACGCGTGGCGCACGTGTTCATCGCACTGCATGGCCGCGGCGGCGAGGACGGCACGATGCAGGGTGCATTGCAGACGCTCGGCATCAGTTATACCGGCAGCGGTGTGCTGGCCTGCGCGCTGGCAATGGACAAACTGCGCTGCAAGCGATTCTGGCAGGCCGAGGGAATCGCCACCCCTGCCTTTGCGGTCGCGGACGATACGACCTGCTTCGATGAACTGGCGGCGCAATTCGGTCCGCGCATGATCGTCAAGCCCGCCAGCGAGGGCTCGAGTATCGGCATTACGCCGGTCGACAACGCCAGCCAATTGCGCGCCGCGATCGAACTTGCCGACGCCTACGACAGCTGCGTGCTGGTGGAGCAACGCATCCTCGGCCCCGAGTACACCGTGGGCATCGTCGATGGCGAATTACTGCCGTCGATCCGGCTCGAGACGCCACGCGCGTTTTATGACTACGAGGCGAAGTATCAGCTCGACAGCACGCGCTATCTGTGTCCCTCGGGCCTCGACGCCGCCGATGAGCGGACGCTCGCCGGGCTGGCACGGCGGGCCTATGACAGTCTTGGCTGCCGCGGATGGGGGCGTGTGGACGTGATGCGTGAGCACACCAGCGGTGACTTCTACGTGCTCGAGGTGAACACCTGTCCCGGCATGACCAGCCACAGCCTGGTGCCAATGGCGGCGCGGGCGGCGGGCATCGAGTTCGAGGATCTGGTGGTGCGCATCCTGGCCGCGAGCCTGGCCGGCGCAAGTGCCGCGGGAGGCGACGCATGAACCGCGTGCTGCTGCTGCGCTTTGGCGGCAGCGTCGAGTTGCGGCGTGGCGCGACCCGGCGTGGCGCCGCCGCGCGTGCCACACATGCACGCTCGCGCTGGATGGTTCCGGCGCTGTTCGCGGTGCTTTTGCTCGCGGCCGGACAGCTTGGCTGGAAAGCCCTGCAGGAAGTGGCCAATGTTCCGATCAAGCAGGTCAGCGTGAACGGGGACTTTCGTTTTCTCGACAAGGCGCGGGTCGAGGAGATCATGCTGCCGCATCTCGGCACCGGTTATTTCATGGTCGACCTGCCGCGTATTCGCGACGAGCTGCGTGCCTTGCCGCTGGTCCACGAGGTGACGGTGCGTCGTGCCTGGCCCGATCGCCTCCTGGTGTTCATCACCGAACAGGTTCCGGTGCTCCGTTTTGGCGAGCAGGGTTATCTGAATCCATACGGCGAGGTATTCGAGCCGGGTGCGCCACTGGCCGACACCGGGTTGCCGCTGGTCGACGGACCTCCAGGCAGCGGAAAGCTGCTGCTGGGACGCTTCGACGAGTTCACCGAAATGCTCGAACCCACCGGCTTGCGCATCCGCTCGTTGCTGCTCGATGGCAAGCATGCCTGGCGCATGGAGCTGTCAAACGGTTGCGTGGTGCTGCTCGGACGCCGCGATGTGCCGAACAAGGCCCGCATGCTCGCGTCCCTGCTGAGCGGGGAGTGGGCCGGCGAACATGAGCGGATCTCCAGGATCGACATGCGTTACAGCAACGGGGTGGCGGTGGTTTGGGAAGGGACTCCAGGGCGTTCCGGGAATGCGGGTGTCGCTGCGGCGACAGGCCGCCCTTGAGGTTGCCAGGACGAGGAATGAAATGATGGGCAGTACGTCGAGCGGGAAAATGATCGTCGGTCTCGATATCGGAACGTCGAAGGTCGTCGCGATCGTGGGTGAGGTGGCCGGCGATGGCGGGTTGAAGATCGTGGGCCTCGGTTCGCACCAGTCGCGGGGCCTGAAGAAAGGCGTGGTGGTCAATATCGAGTCGACGGTGCAGTCGATACAGCGCGCCGTGGAGGAAGCCGAGCTGATGGCGGGTTGCCAGATTCACTCGGTCTACGCGGGAATCGCCGGCAGTCATATTCGCAGCCTCAACTCGCATGGCATCGTGGCGATCCGTGATCGCGAGGTGTACGCCCACGACGTGGAGCGTGTCATCGACGCGGCGCAGGCCGTGGCGATACCTGCGGACCAGAAGATCCTGCATATCCTGCCCCAGGAATACGTGATCGACAGCCAGGAGGGCATCAAGGAGCCTCTGGGCATGTCGGGCGTGCGCCTGGAGGCAAAAGTACATCTCGTGACCTGTGCGGTGAATGCGGCGCAGAACATCGAGAAATGCATCCAGCGCTGCGGGCTCGAAGTCGAGGACATCATTCTCGAGCAGCTGGCATCTAGCTACGCGGTGTTGACTGATGACGAACGCGAGCTCGGTGTTTGCCTGGTGGATATCGGTGGCGGTACCACCGATATCGCGATCTTTACCGAAGGCGCCATCCGCCACACCGGGGTGATCCCGATTGCCGGTGACCAGGTGACCAACGATATCGCGATGGCGCTGCGGACTCCGACCCAGTACGCGGAGGAAATCAAGATCCGTTACGCCTGCGCGCTGGCGCAGCTCGCCGGCGCCGATCAGACCATCAAGGTACCCGGTGTCGGCGAGCGCGGCGCACGCGAACTGTCACGCCAGGCGCTCGCGGAGGTCGTGGAGCCGCGCTACGACGAATTGTTCACGCTGGTGCAGGCCGAGATTCGCCGTAGCGGATTCGAGGAGCTGCTGGCCGGAGGCATCGTGATCACCGGAGGCACCTCGAAGATGGAGGGGGCCGTGGAGCTGGCCGAGGAGATCTTCCATATGCCCGTTCGGATCGGGGTGCCTGCGGGCGCGCAGGGCATGCTCGATATCGTCAAGAACCCGATTTATTCCACTGCCGTCGGCTTGCTGTTGTTCGGATTGAAGCAGCACAACACCGGCGGCACGGGCAAGGAGGCCGCGGGACGCGGCCTGGTACGCAAGATGAAGCAATGGTTTCAGGGCAATTTCTGATTTTTTGATCGTTAAACCGCAGAGGGGTGATAGCCATGTTTGAATTAGTAGACAACGTGCCGAAAAGCGCAGTGATCAAGGTGATCGGCGTAGGGGGTGGCGGAGGAAATGCCGTCAAACACATGATCGGGGGCAACGTGGACGGAGTGGATTTCATCTGCGCCAATACCGATGCACAGGCGCTCTCGGATATCGCCACGCGCACCGTGCTGCAACTCGGCTCCGGAATCACCAAGGGGCTGGGGGCCGGCGCCAATCCGGAAATCGGCCGCCAGGCCGCGCTGGAGGATCGCGACCGGATCGAGGAAGTGCTGACCGGGGCGGATATGGTGTTCATCACCGCGGGCATGGGTGGGGGTACCGGCACCGGCGCGGCGCCAATCGTCGCGGAGATTGCCCGCAGCATGGGGATCCTCACGGTTGCGGTGGTGACGCGTCCGTTCAAGTTCGAGGGCAAGAAGCGCGCGGCGATTGCCGACGAGGGGCTTGCCGAGCTGCAGCAGCACGTCGATTCGCTGATCACGATCCCCAACGAGAAACTGCAGAGCGTGCTGGGCAAGAACACCAGCCTTCTCGATGCCTTCAAGGCGACCAACGACGTGCTGCTCGGTGCGGTGCAGGGTATTGCCGATCTGATCATCCGTCCGGGCATGATCAACGTCGATTTCGCCGATGTGCGGACCGTGATGTCCGAGATGGGGATGGCGATGATGGGTACCGGCGTGGCGTGCGGCGAGAATCGTGCCCGCGAGGCGGCGGAGGCGGCGATCCGCAGTCCGCTGCTGGAGGATATAAACCTGCAAGGCGCACGGGGTATTTTGGTCAACATCACCTCGGGCCCCGATCTTACGCTTGGCGAGTTCGAGGAGGTTGGCGATACGGTGGAAGAGTTCGCCTCGGATAACGCGACCGTGGTCGTCGGGACCGTTATTGATCCGGAAATGAGCGGCGAGATAAAGGTTACCGTCGTGGCCACCGGTCTTGGTGACCCGACGCGCGAGCAGGCAGTCAGGCTGGTCAAGCCGCAAGCTGCGGGCGGCACGCCGGATTACCGCGTCTATGACGCTCCGGCGGTAACGCGTCAACCGCGGCGTGGCGAGGTGCCGGCGCGGCCCAAGATGGCGGTCGGTGCGGACACCGGTTCGGATTATCTGGATATCCCGGCTTTCCTGCGTCGCCAGGCGGACTGAAACCGGGCCGCAGCGCTTGCGCTCCCGGCCGCAATTTGCCGGGGGGCAGGGATTTGGAGCAGGCAATGCAGAACACGCTGAAAAAAGCGGTCGGTGCCAGCGGCGTCGGCCTGCGTTCCGGTGAGCCCGTAAATCTGCGGCCCGCACCGCCCGGTACCGGTAACGACAACGTGAGCTTCGATCTTGCGCGGGACTCCTTTGCCCGGGATATCCGCCGGGCGCGAACTTTCGGCTTCTTGAGCGAAGTGGAGAATCTGCGTTCCCGCGGCCCGGGATATCGTCGGGTACTGCGGGCGGGCCGATAGCCCTCATGCGGGTGCGGGTGCGCTGGCAAGCGCCTGGGGCTGAAACGCGATACAGGTAGCTGGCACCTGGCGGTTCGGCAAATAATGACCCCGGTAAAATTGCCACTATTGGCTTTTCTGTGGCATAGTCGGCGCGCACTCTGTTTTATTTGTCATCCGGATCGTGCAAAAAATAAGCAGTTTGGAATTGATCCTGTTTTCATGAAAGTCATTTTTCTCAGCGACAGCACCGCGCGTTCGACGACTCTCGAGATGCCGGTCAGTGCCCGCTGGCTGGTGCCGGTTGCGTTTTTTCTTTGCCTGTTTCTTGCCGCCGCGATCGGCTACGGCCTGGCGCTGCCGCGCACAACACCGCTGCCGGCCGAACTGGTAGCTACCTGGCAGGATGAAGTGGCCCGGCTCGGTCGCAGCGCTGACGAACTGCGCGAGCGCAACGCACTCGAGAGTCGTGCCTACGCCACGCACATGGCGACCCTGCAGGCCCGACTGCTGCGCATGGAGGCGGTAGGCCAACGCCTGGCCAGTGCCGCGAGCCTCGATGGCGGCGAGTTTGATTTCGACCAGGAACCGGCGCTCGGTGGTCCGTTCAGCGCCGAAACCGGTTCGATCGAAGGGAGCGAACTCGGGCGCTCGCTGGATCGGCTCGCGGCACAGATCGGGGATCGCGAACGGCAATTGGATGTGCTCGAGCGCTTGCTGGACAACCGCACCCTGGCCAGCGAGGTGTCGCTGGGCGGGCGACCGATCGCGAGCGGCTATCTTTCCTCGCGCTTCGGCACCCGTGCCGATCCGTTCGATGGTCGTGCGGCGTGGCATAAAGGCGTGGATTTCACGGCCAGGGCAGGTACCGATGTGCTGGCGGTCGCGCCGGGGGTGGTTACCTGGGCCGGCTACGACAAGGATTACGGCAATCTGGTCGAGATCCGGCACAGTGACGGTTATCGCACCCGCTACGCACACAACAGCGAATATCTGGTCAAGCCCGGCGATCTGATCAGGAAGGGGCAGGTAATTGCCAAGGTCGGACGCAGCGGGCGTGCCACTGGCGCTCATCTGCATTTCGAAGTGCTTGCCGATGGTCGACCAGTCAACCCCCTGCAGTACATCAGCACGGCGCGCAGCGGGGGATGAGCGCCGCAGCGGCGCTTCGGTAATTCTGCGGAGCACTGATGCAGGCGCGATCCGCCCCCATACTTCGGTATATAATTTGTCCCCGCTGAAATCCGCCTCCGCGGGGAGGCTCCCTGTCGGGTGTTCCCGCGATCGGGAATACCGCACATCCAGGCCGATTCGTCGCGCCACGCTGGAATACTGCAAGCAATATGGTTCTCAAGTTCCTCCGCAAAATCGTCGGTACCAAGAACGACCGCGAGCTGAAGCGCATGAGCCGGATAGTGGCTCGCGTCAACGCCCTCGAACCGCAATTCGAGGCCATGGATGACGCGGCATTGCGTGCGCTCACGCCGCGTTTTCGCGAGCGCGTTGCCGCGGGCGAGACGCTCGACCAGCTGTTGCCCGAAGCGTTTGCCGCCGTTCGCGAGGCGAGCAGGCGCACGCTCGGAATGCGCCATTTCGATATGCAGCTCGTGGGTGGCCTGACGCTGCACGAGGGGCGTATTGCCGAGATGCGGACCGGCGAGGGCAAGACCCTGGTGGCGACATTGCCCGTCTACCTGAACGCATTGGCGGGTACCGGTGTGCATGTGGTCACGGTGAATGATTACCTGGCACGGCGCGATGCGCACTGGATGGAGCCGGTCTATCGCTTTCTCGGCATGACGGTGGGCGTGATACTTCCCAACCAGGACCTGGAGAGCAAGCGCCACGGTTATGCCGCGGACATCACCTACGGCACCAACAACGAATTCGGTTTCGATTACCTGCGCGACAACATGGTCTTCAGCCTCGAAGACAAGATGCAGCGGGCCCTCAATTTCGCGATAGTCGACGAAGTCGATTCGATCCTGATCGACGAGGCACGCACGCCGTTGATCATTTCGGGCGCGGCCGAGGACAGCTCGCGCCTCTACAAGCGGATCAACGCGCTGGTGCCGCGTTTGCGGCGCGGCGAGCTGCCACCGGACGCGGACAAGGACTTTGTACCTGAAGGGCATTTCACCGTCGACGAAAAGACGCGCCAGGTGGAGCTGACCGAAGAGGGGCACCGCCTGATCGAGGAAATGCTGATCAGCGAGGAACTGTTGCCCGAGGGCGAGAGCCTCTATCACGCGATGAACCTCGGCTTGCTGCATCATGTCAACACGGCGTTGCGCGCCCAATACCTGTTCCAGCGTGACGTGGAGTACATCGTCCAGAATGGCCAGGTGGTGCTGATCGACGAGCACACCGGGCGCACCATGCAGGGGCGGCGGCTCTCGGAGGGCCTGCACCAGGCGATCGAGGCCAAGGAGGGCGTGCACATCCAGTCGGAGAGCCAGACGCTCGCATCCACGACCTTCCAGAACTACTTCCGGCTCTACGACAAGCTCGCGGGAATGACCGGCACCGCCGATACCGAGGCGTTCGAATTCCGCCAGATCTATGGTCTCGACGTGGTCGTGATTCCGACCAACAAGCCCTGCATCCGCAAGGATCTCAATGACCTCGTATACCTCAGCAAGGAAGAGAAGTTCGAGGCGGTGGTCAGCGATATCCAGGAATGCATGGAGAAAGGGGCGCCGGTGCTGGTCGGAACCGCGTCGATCGAAACCTCCGAGGAACTGTCTGCTTTCCTGGGCAGGAAAAAAATCGCGCACCAGGTACTGAACGCGAAATACCACGAACGCGAAGCCGAAATCATCAGCCAGGCCGGGCGTCCGGCAACGGTCACCATCGCCACCAACATGGCCGGTCGCGGTACCGACATCGTGCTCGGCGGCAATCTCGAGGTGGAACTCGCCGCCCTGAAAGACGCCTCGGCGGAACAGCTTGCGGCGTTGCGCGCGGAATGGCAGGAGCGCCACCGCAAGGTGCTCGAGGCCGGCGGTTTGCACATCATCGGCACCGAGCGTCATGAATCGCGCCGCATCGACAACCAGCTGCGCGGCAGGGCGGGCCGTCAGGGCGATCCGGGGATGTCGCGCTTCTATCTTTCGCTGGAAGACAATCTGATGCGCATTTTCGCATCGGAGCGGGTGAAGGGTTTCATGCAGCGACTCGGCATGCAGCGCGGCGAAGCCATCGAGCACCGCATGGTCAGCAATGCGATCGAGAAAGCGCAGCGCAAGGTCGAGGGACGCAATTTCGACATCCGCAAGCAATTGCTCGAATTCGACGATGTGGCCAACGACCAGCGCCGCGTGGTCTACCAGCAGCGTAACGAATTGCTCGGTTCGACCGACGTGAGCGACACGATCGCGCGCATCCGTGCCGATGTCGTGAATGGCGTGATCGACCAGTTCATTGCGCCGCAGAGCCTCGAGGAGCAATGGCAGATCGCGGGCCTGGAGGAGCATCTGCTGGCCGAGTACGGTCTGGCGCTGCCGGTTGCACGCTGGCTGGAGGAGGAAAGCGGGCTCGAGGAACAGTCGCTGCGCACGCGTATCGTCGATGCGGTAGGCAGCAGTTACGCGGAAAAGGTTGCGCCGCTCGGGGCCGAGATCTACAAGCTCGAGCGCCACATCATGCTGCAGGTGCTCGATACGCTGTGGAAGGATCATCTCGCGGCCATGGATGCCCTGCGCCAGGGTATCCACCTGCGAGCCTACGCCGCGCGCAATCCCAAGCAGGAATACAAGCGCGAGGCCTTCAAGCTGTTCGAGGAACTGCTGGACAACATCAAGTACGAAGTGGTGCGCTTCCTGTCGAAGGTGCAGGTGCGCACCGAACAGGAGGTCGAGGACATGGAGCGTCAGCAGCGCGAGGCCCAGGAGCGCCAGAGCCAGAATGCGCGTTATATGCATGCTGCCGCGCCGGAACTGGCCGCGGATCCGCAACCCGAAGAAGCCGCGCCGCCCGAACCCGAGCCCGTCGCACCTTTCGTGCGCGAGACGCGCAAGGTGGGGCGCAACGAGGCATGCCCCTGCGGGTCGGGAAAGAAATACAAGCAATGCCACGGACAGATCAGCTGAGGAAATACGCGCATGGCGGTAGGTGCGGGCTCCCGATTTCCGCTGGATCCGGTCGCGGGCATCCGCCTTGGAACCGCCTGCGCCGGCATCAGGAAACCCGGCCGGCGGGACCTGGTGGTCCTGGAACTCGCGCAGGGTAGTTGTGTCGCGGGCAGTTTTACCCGCAATGCATTCTGCGCGGCGCCGGTGACGCTGGCCAGGCAGTACCTGGAGCAGGCACCGTGTTCGGTGCGTTACCTGCTGATCAATACCGGAAACGCCAACGCCGGAACCGGAGCGCGCGGGCTCGCCGATGCCCGGCTTTGCTGTGCGGAGCTTGCGCGCCATGCCGGGGTCGATGCCCGGTCCGTTCTGCCCTTCTCTACCGGTGTCATCGGTGAACCGCTGCCGACCGGGCCGCTGATCGATGGCATCCCCGCAGCGCTTGCCGCGCTCGATGAAAATTCCTGGCAGGCAGCGGCCGAGGGTATCATGACCACCGACACGCGTCCCAAGGGGGCGAGCCGGCGTGTTGTGTGCGATGGCCATCAGCTCACGCTGAGCGGCATCGCCAAGGGCGCGGGCATGATCCGGCCCGACATGGCGACGATGCTCGCATTCGTTGCGACCGACGCCAGGATCCCGGCATCCGTACTCGACCAGATGCTGGCACGGGCCGTGGCGGACAGTTTCAATTGCATCACCGTGGATGGCGACACATCGACCAACGATGCGTGCATGCTGATCGCGACCGGGCGCAGCGAGGCGCCGGGGTTCGATGATATCGATGACCCGCGCGTCCCGGCTCTGTCCGCGGCGCTGCGCGATCTGTGCATCGAGCTTGCGCAGGGCATCATCCGCGATGCCGAAGGCGCCACCAAGTTTGTTACGGTGCAGGTGGGCGGGGGGCACGACGAGGCCGAATGCAGGCGCGTGGCCTACGCGGTCGCCGAATCGCCGTTGGTCAAGACCGCATTGTTCGCCAGCGACCCCAACTGGGGGCGCATCCTGGCGGCGGTCGGACGTGCCGGTGTCGCGGCGCTCGACGTGATGCGGGTCGTCATCCGCCTCAACGGAACCGTCATCGCGCGCGATGGCGCGCGTGACCCGGAGTATACGGAAGAGAGCGGTCAGCAACTCATGGCAGGCGAGGAAATCGTGATCGGGATCGAGCTGGGGCGAGGCCGTGCCGGAGCGCAGATCTGGACCAGCGATCTCTCGCACGATTATGTGCGCATCAATGCGGAGTATCGCAGCTGAACCCGACCCGGTCGTCGGCGGCGGCGCTGTTGCGGGTGGCGGTCGGCGTGATGATCAATGCGCGTGATGAAGTGCTGATCACCCGCCGCCATGCCCATCTCCACCAGGGAGGACTGTGGGAATTTCCGGGTGGCAAGATCCACGAGGATGAAAGCAGCCACGATGCACTGCGCCGCGAACTCGCCGAAGAGCTCGCGATCCATGTCGAAGCCGCGCAGCCGCTGCTGACCATCGATCACGACTACCCGGATCGCTCGGTGCGTCTGGAAGTGTGGCGGGTGAGCGCGTTTTCCGGAACGCCATGTGCCCTCGAGGGGCAGCCGATGATGTGGCTGCCCGTCGCTGCGCTCGATGCGCAATGCTTTCCGGTAGCGAACGCGCCGATAATCGAGGCGCTGCGCGACCCGTTGCGGCAAATTCGCCGCACCTGATGGCTCGATCCACGGAGAACCGATATGAGCTGGGATTTCAGCACCGAACCGGAATTTGCCGCCGAGCTGGCCTGGATTCGAGAATATATCGACAGCCGCATCCTGGCGCTCGAAATCGCCGGCGAGGGCCTGAACCAGCGCCAGCTCGATGCACTGTGGCAACCGTTCAAGGACGAGGTGCGGGCCCGCGGTTTGTGGGCGCCGCACCTGCCCCCGGAGCACGGTGGCTCGGGAATGGGGCAGGTGCGCCTGGCATTGATGCACGAGGTGCTCGGGCGCAGCACGCTGGCACCGGAGATATTCGGTTGTCAGGCGCCGGATTCGGGCAACGCCGAGCTGCTGGCCGCCGGAGCCAACGAGGCGCAACGCAAGCGCTGGCTGGAACCATTGCTGGCAGGGCGTGTGCGCAGCAGTTTCGCGCTGACCGAGCCGCACAACAGCGGTTCGGATCCCACTGGCATTACCACGCGCTGCGAGCGCGAGGCGGATGAATGGGTGCTGAACGGGCACAAGTGGTTTGCCTCGAATGCCAGCGTCAGCGATTTCATGATCGTGATGGCGGTGACCGATCCCGCTGCACCGGCTCATCGGCGTGCCGCGATGCTGGTGGTGCCGTGTCGCCATCCGGGCGTGCGCCTGCTGCGTGACGCGGGCTCGATGCATCATCCGACCGGCGGTGCACCGGGTGAACTGCTGGAGCGGATCGGCGGACATACGGAGGTGGTGTTCGAGAATTGCCGGGTACCCCTCGATCACATGATCGGTGCGCCGGGCGATGGTTTCGTGCTGGCGCAGAAGCGCCTCGGAGGCGGGCGTATCCATCATGCGATGCGCTGCATCGGGCAGGCCGGGCGGGCTTTCGAGATGATGTGCGAGCGCGCTGTCTCGCGCAGCACGCGTGGCAAGCCGCTCGGCAAGCAGCAGATGATCCAGGACATGATTGCCGAATCCTGCGCCGAGCTCGAGATGAACCGCCTGCTGGTGCTGCACGCGGCCTGGACCATGGACCAGGCGGGCGATCACAGCGAACTCGCACGGCAGCAGATCGCGATGGTCAAGTTCGTGGTTCCGCGCACCCTGCTCGGCATCATCGATCGGGCCATACAGGTGCATGGCGCGCTCGGCTACACCACCGATATGCCGCTCGAGGAAATGTACCGCCTGGCGCGCGCCCTGCGTATTGCCGATGGTGCCGACGAAGTGCACAAGCAGACCGTGGCGCGGGCGGTGCTGACGCACGTGACCGCGGTCAGCGAACCCAGCGAATACCTGCCGACGCGGCGCCGTCGTGCCGCGGAACTTTACGGCGAACGGGTCGCCGCGATCCGCGCCACGATTGCCTGAAACGGGAGCCGATGCATGTCCGATGAGTCATCGCCACGCGGTATCGATACGGCGCGTGTCAGCGAGTGGGTAGAGGCTCATGTCACCGGAGCCCGCGCTCCGTTCGTGTTCCGTCTGATTGCCGCGGGCGGTTCGAATCTCACCTACCTGCTCGAGGATGCACAGGGCGTTCGCCGAATCCTGCGCCGCCCGCCATCGAGCGCGGCACTTGCCACCGCACACGACATGCACCGCGAATGGCGCATCATGAGCGCGCTCGGCGCCCACCAAACCGCGGTGCCGGTGCCGCGGATGATGGCTTTTTGCGACGATTTGTCAGTGACCGGCGAGCGGTTCTACGTGATGGAATTCGTCGAGGGGCTGATACTGCGCGATCGCGCCGGCGCCGCGCACATGGATGCCGACGCCTGCGAGCGCGCGATGCGCTCGCTGGTCGCGACCCAGGCGGCATTGCATACCCTCGATCCGGCGGCGATCGGGCTCGGCGATCTCGGTCGTCACGGTGGCTATGTCGCGCGCCAGCTCGCGCGCTGGCGCCGCCAGGTGGAGTCCTCCGCGACCCGGGATTTGCCGTTGCTGGGACAGATTCATGAACGCCTGGCGGCCAATATTCCCGTCGAGACCTGCAGGCCGGCACTCGCGCACGGCGATTATCGCTTCGACAATACCGTGCTCGGGGCTGATTTCCGGGTTCGCGCGGTGCTCGACTGGGAGCTCTGCACCATCGGTGATCCGGTGGCTGATTTCTTCTGGTCGCTGATGTACTGGGCGGAGCCCGAAGACGGGATTTCGTTTCTTGCGGATTCACCGACGCGCGCGCCACGGTTTCCACGACGCGATGCTGTCATTGCCTGCTACGTCGAGCAGACCGGTTTCGATCTTGGCAACCGCGAGTTCCATATGGCTTTCGGCTGGTGGAAACAGGCCTGCATCGTCGAGGGCGTGTATGCGCGATTGATGAAAGGAGCGGCCGGTGGCATGAAAACGGCTCCGCCGGAACAGGTCGCGGCGATCGTCGAACGGTATCTGGATTGCGCCGCCGCCGCATTGGCCTGATCGGGGCGGGTGCCGCGCGGTGATTTTGGCGCTATAGTCGTGCCCGGTACTGCCAACGGGAGAAGTCCGGATGTCGACAGCAATGCTGGTGTTTCTTGGTCTGTGCGCCGCGCTCGTCGCGTGGGGCGTAGCCATCTACAACTCGCTGGTCGCGCTGGCCAACCGCTATCGCAATGCGTTCGCACAGATCGATGTGCAGCTCAAGCGCCGTTATGACCTGATCCCCAACCTGGTCGAGACCGCCAAGGCCTACCTTGGTCACGAGCGCGAAACGCTTGAAGCCGTGACCAATGCCCGCAATGCGGCGATGGCCGGCCTGGCACGGGCCGCGAAGGACCCGTCCGACGCCGCCGCGATCCAGACGCTTGGCACAGCGGAGACTGCGCTCGGTGGGGCGCTCGGTCGCCTGAGTGTCGCGGTGGAAGCCTATCCCGATCTGAAGGCAAACCAGAACATGATGCAACTGTCCGAGGAGCTGAGCTCGACCGAGAATCGCGTGGCCTTTGCGCGCCAGGCATTCAACGATGCGGTTGCCGCCTACAACACCTGCCGGCAGAGCTTCCCGCAGGTGCTCATCGCCAATCGCTTCGGTCATGCCAAGGATGCCGCGCTGCTCGAAATCGATACGCCGCGCGCGACGCTGCAGGTGGCCCCCAAAGTATCCTTCTGAGCGCAGGCGTGGATTTTTTTGCCGCGCAGGACCAGGCGCGCCGCAACACCCGCTGGTTACTGGTCCTGTTTGGCGGCGCCGTGCTGGCGCTGATCCTGCTCAGCAATCTCGCCATTGCCTTCGGCTTGTGGATGTTCGACGAGCATCTGTTCGGAACCTGGGGAAACGTGGTGCACGCACCCGCCCTCGATCGCGCGTCGCCGTCGCTCGGGCCGCTCGCCTATCTGAGCACCCCACTGATGCTTGGCATCTCGCTGGGAGTGGCAAGCACGGTGGCGCTCGCGAGCCTGTGGAAGTCGGTACAGCTCGCCCATGGTGGCAGGGCGGTTGCCGAGCTGCTCGACGGTGTCCTGGTGTCTCCCGATACCAGCACGCCGGCACGGCGCAGGCTGCTCAACAGCGTCGAGGAATTGGCGATCGCCGCTTCCATCCCGGTGCCGCCGGTATATGTGCTGCCGGAAATGGGTATCAATGCCTTCGCGGCAGGTCATTCCACCGACGATGCGGTGATCGGCATTACCGAGGGTGCGTTGCAACAACTCGACCGTGATGAGCTGCAGGGTGTGCTGGGTCATGAATTCAGCCATATCCTCAACGGTGATATGCGGCTCAATATACGCTTGATGGCATTGCTGCATGGCATCCTGTTCATCGCCTACGCGGGGCGGGTGCTGCTTCAGGGCTCGCGCCGCCCGGTGGTGGCGATACGCGGGCGGCGCGATTCCGCGCTGCCGGTGTTGCTGGTCGGCGCGGCATTGCTTGGCATCGGCTTCGCAGGCGTGCTGTGCGGGCGCCTGATAAAAGCAGGAGTGGCGCGACAACGCGAGTTTCTGGCCGATGCCTCCGCGGTGCAGTTCACCCGCCAGTCTTCGGGACTGGCCAGTGCGCTCAGCAGAATCGGCGGCTTGCAGCAACACGGCTTGCTGCGTGCAGAACGCGCCGAAGAGGCAAGTCACCTGCTGTTCGCCCAGGGTGTGGCGACCCGCTGGTTCGCGACCCATCCGCCGCTGGAAGAGCGCATCCGCCGGGTGGACCCGGCATGGAATGGTCGATTTGCCGCGCCGCGCATGCGGACTGGCGAGGCTTGCGAAACACCGCGAGATGCCCGCTCGTCCGCAACGCCTGCTGCGACAGCGATCGGTGTCGCAGCGTTGGCAACGGCTTTTCCTGGCGGGCGGGAAGAGCCGTACCCGGAGCTGCGGGCAGCGTGCCGCGATATCCGTTCGGCTCCCGCCGTGATCATTTTCTGTCTGCTCGATGCCGGCAGCGACGCGGATGCGGCCCAACTCGCGCTGGTCGAGCAGCGCATGCCGTTGCTGGCGCAGCGGGTGCGCGGGCTGATCGAGCTCGCCGCTGGCCAGTGCGTGGATACGCTCGCATTGCTCGGGCTGTGCATGCCCGCTCTCAAGCAATTGCCGGGCGATGTTCGCGTCGAGCTGTGGGACCTGGTCATGGACCTCGTCGGGCTCGATGGGCGCATCGATCTGCGCGAGATGGTGATCAGTATCTTCCTGCAGCGCCACCTGGTGGCGTCACCGGGCGAGCTGCGCGCGGTTCGTGCGCGTTATTCGAGACTCGAGCAATTGCAGGGACCGATCAGCCTGTTGTTTTCCGGCCTGGCATTTGCCGTCCACCCCGGCACCGACGAAGCCGCGCAAGCGTTCGCGCGCGCGGCCAGCGCGACCCGGCTGGACGGTTTGCGCATGCTCGACAATGCCGCGATCGACTGGCCGTCGCTGTTTTCCGGGATGTGGCGTTTGCGGGCGGCCTATCCATTGCTGAAGCCGCGCATCATCAAGGGTTGCCGTGCGGCTCTGGCCACCGATGGGTTGCCCGAGGGGCAGGCGGGCGAATTGCTGCACCTGGTGGCGGCTGTGCTCGACTGTCCGGCAGGGGCCGCGCAAGCCTGAACCACGCTGGTATCGGTGCGCGTGGCTCCTGTAGAATGAGGCGCAACAGCCACGGGGCGGGGACTGGTCATGGCATCGAGGATTGCGCGCCGCCGCGCGGAGAGCGACGAGTCGGATATCGATCTGACGCCGATGCTCGATGTGGTGTTCATCATGCTGATTTTTTTCATTGTCACGGCTTCCTTCGTCAAGGAAGTCGGCATCCAGGTGACACGGCCGCAGTCACAACAGAGCGAAGCGGATGCCGAGAACAAGAATATCCTGCTGACGGTCACTTCCAGCAATGAAATCTGGATTGCCGACCGGCGCATCGATGTGCGCTCGGTACGCGCCAACGTAGAGCAGCTTCATGCCGAGAATCCGAAGGCGGCGGTGGTGATCCGCGCGCATGATGAATCCGACACCGGGATATTTGCCGGCATTGCCGATCAGGCGCGCGAGGCGGGTGTCTACGATGTCTCGCTCGCCACTTACCGGGAGTAATCACCCCGACGCCACTGCCGCGTTGCGCACATTGGCGCAGGTTTGCCGAACACACCGATCCGGGGTTTGATATATGCCAATCGAAAAACTGCGAGAGAACCTGACACGGCTGCGCGAGGAGATTGCGCGCGCCGATGACGGGGACCGCGATGCCCTTGCCGGGCTGGAGCAGCTTTCGCGCGAGGTCGAAAGGGAGCTCGAGCAGGAGCGCGCGCTGTCCGACCCCGCTGGGCTGGTGCAGGAGTTCGAGCGTTCCATTTCCGGTTTCGAGGCCTCGCATCCGAATCTCAGCGCGATCGTCAACAACGTGCTGATGCTGCTCGGCAGTATCGGGGTTTGATGGCGCGGGCTGTCAGCCCTGGAGGTCGTTGCATGATCGAGCTGCCCTTTCGTTTTCGACGCCTGCGCCGCAGCGAGGGATTGCGCCGGTTGGTGCGGGAGAACGCGCTTGCGACCGATGATCTGATCCTGCCGATATTCGTCGAGGAAAAAATCGGGCAACCGGTGCCGATCATCTCCATGCCCGGGGTGTTTCGCTATCCCGAGGCGATGCTGGGGGAGCGCGTGGCGCGGGCTTGGAGCAAGGGAATCCGTGCCGTCATACTCTTCGGCGTATCCCATCACAAGGATGTCCGCGGCAGCGACAGCTGGAGTCCCGATGGCCTGATGGCGCGCATGATTCGGGCGGCGCGGGCTGCTGCGCCGGACATGGTCGTGATCAGTGACAACTGTTTCTGTGAATATACCGATCATGGTCACTGCGGCGTTGTCGACGGTGAGCAGGTGCTGAACGATGACACGCTGGCGAATCTCGGGCTGCAGGCGCTGGTCGCGGCGCAGGCCGGAGTCGACATGCTGGCGCCCTCGGGCATGATGGACGGCACGGTGCGGACGCTGCGCACGACCCTCGATGCGGCGGGTTTCACCCAGCTTCCGATCATGTCCTATTCGACGAAATTCGCGTCCGCATTTTACGGGCCGTTCCGCGACGCGGTGGACAGCGGTTTCAAGGGCGAGCGCTCCAGCTACCAGATGGATATCGCCAACGGCCGCGAGGCAGTGGCGGAATCGGTGCTCGACGAGGAAGAGGGCGCGGACATCCTGATGGTCAAGCCGGGGATGGCCTACCTCGATGTGTTGCACAGGATTCGCGAGCGCTGCAGCCGACCGTTGGCGGTCTACCAGGTCAGCGGCGAGTACGCGATGATCAAGGCCGCGGTAGCCGCCGGAGTCATGGACGAGCGGGCTCTGGTTCTGGAGACCATGGTGGCGTTTCGCCGCGCCGGAGCCGACCTGGTGCTTACCTATTATGCGGAACAGATAGCCGACTGGCTGCGCGCGGGCTGAATACCGGCCGCGATCAGCCTTTTTGCATGAGGCGGCGCAGTTCGTGCAGCAGTCGCGGCACGATATCCGATACCGCCACTTCCTCCCGATCACCCCCGCCGGCGCGTTGCTTGTACTCGACCATGCCGTTGCCGAGCGAACGCTCGCCGATCACCACCTGGTGCGGGATGCCGATGAGTTCCATGTCGGCGAATTTCACCCCGGGCCGCTCGTCACGGTCATCGAGCAGCACATCGACGCCGGCAGCCATGAGCTGCGCATACAGCGACAGCGCCGCGGTCTTCACGGTTGCCGACTTCTGCATGTTCAGCGGCAGCAACGCCACCGTGAAAGGTGCGATTGCGGCGGGCCAGATGATGCCCTGGGCATCGTTGTTCTGCTCTATCGCGGCCGCCACGATGCGTGACACGCCGATGCCGTAACAGCCCATCGTGAGCGTGCGCTCGCTGCCGGCCTCATCCAGGACCCGTGCGCCGAGCGCCGCGCTGTATTTGTCGCCGAGCTTGAATATATGACCGACCTCGATGCCGCGGCGCACCGTCAGGGTGCCATGCCCATCGGGGCTGGGGTCGCCATCGACCACGTTGCGCAGATCGCACACCTCGGCGGGTACGCAGTCCCGGCCCCAGTTGACTCCGCGCAGGTGATGACCTTCGCGGTTCGCGCCACAAACGAAGTTGCTGACGGCCAATGCGCTGCGATCGACCAGTACCGGTATGCCGATGCCGACCGGTCCCAGCGACCCCGGGCGACATCCCAGCGCGTCCGCGATCGCCGCCTCGTCCGCCAGGCGCAGCGGGGAAGCGACCAGCGGGTGCGACTGCGCCTTTACCGCATTCAACTGGTGGTCGCCGCGCAGCACCAGAGCAACCAGTGCCGGTCCGTCTTCGCAACCGTCCACCACCAGGGTCTTCAGCAGCTGCGATTCGGGCAGTTCGAGCAGTGCCGCCACAGCCGCGATGGTGTGCGCACCGGGTGTGGCGACCAGCGTGTTCTCCTCGAGCGGCGCGCTGCAGTCCGCGGCCGGTGCGAGTGCTTCGGCCTTTTCCACGTTGGCGGCAAACTCGCCGGTGCTGCTGAAGGCAATCGCGTCCTCCCCGGAATCCGCAAGCACGTGGAACTCGTGCGATTCGCTGCCGCCGATGCTGCCGGTGTCGGCGAGCACGGCACGGAATTCGAGCCCGACGCGCTCGAAGATGCGAGTGTAGGCGCGGTACATCGCGCGATAGGTCTCGTCGAGCGAGCTCGCGTCGAGGTGAAAGGAGTAAGCATCCTTCATGATGAATTCGCGGGCCCGCATCACGCCGAAGCGGGGCCGTATCTCGTCACGGAACTTGGTCTGTATCTGATAGAAGTTCACCGGCAGCTGGCGGTAGCTGCGCAACTCGTTGCGGGCAATATCGGTAATGACCTCTTCATGGGTCGGGCCGAGGCAAAAGGGACGCTGGTGACGGTCCGCAAGGCGCAGCAATTCGGGGCCGTACTGTGCCCAGCGCCCCGATTCCTGCCACAGTTCTCCCGGCTGGACCACGGGCATCAACAGCTCCTGTGCACCGCTGCGGTTCATTTCCTCGCGCACGATGGTCTCGACCTTGCGCAACACGCGAAGCCCCATCGGCAACCAGCTGTAGAGGCCCGATGCGAGACGCCGGATCAGGCCCGCCCGCAACATCAGCTGATGGCTGATGACCTCGGCATCGGAGGGAGTTTGCTTGAGGGTCGCGATCAGGATCTGGCTGGCATGCATACGGCTTGTTTTCCGGGGGCGGTTGCGCTTGAGGTCAGAGCGGATTCTACGATTCCATGCACGCAGCGTACAGGCTGCCATGCCGGCGCGGGGGATGGTTCCAATGGCGGAAAATGCCGATGCATTCGTGTTGCATGAGCAACTCGCGCGCGATTGCATCACGCTCGGCGACCTTGCGCTGTGCCGCGTGCTGTTGATGAACGACAGCAACTATCCCTGGATCATCCTGGTGCCGCGGCGCGCCGGCGCTGCCATATACCGAAAAGCAGCTGCGGGAAAATTGCGCCAGCCTGCTGCCGCTGGGGCGAGTCGCGGTATGGAGGCATAAAAAAAACCCCCCGGGATTGCTCGCGGGGGGTTTTCGGCGTGCCTCGATCAGCCCGCCATGTCCTTCAGCTTCTTGAGAGGCCGTATCTTGACGGATACCGACGCGGGCTTCGCCTTGCCCATCGCCATCTCGCCGGTGAACGGGTTCTTGCGCATCCCGGCCTTCACCGCCGGCTTTTTCCGGGTGTTGATCTTCAGCATGCCGGGCAGCACGAACTCGCCGGGGCCGTTCTTGCTGATGTGGCGACCGATGATGCTGCCCAGCTCTTCGATCATTGCGCTGGCCTGCTTGCGCGATACCGCTGCGCGCGCAGTCAGTTCATTCAGGATCTGGGTCTTGCTCCACCGCTCCTTGACGGCGGTCGGCTTTGGCGCTGCGGCGGCCGCAGCTTTCTTCGGGGCTGTCTTGGGCGCAGCCTTTGTTGCAGGGGTCTTGCCAGCAGCTTTCCTGGGAGCTGCCTTGGCGGCTTTCTTTTTTCCAGCGGCCATGTTGATTCCTTCTCGTTTATCAGTGGGTTTGTGGGGTGGCTTCCCGGCCAGGGAAGCCTTCTCAAATGCTGCAATTACGGGACTTTTTGCGTGCTTCGGCGTACAGCGAGCGTATATATAATGCATTCACTTCGGCACGGCAACATCGCAAAGCATTTTTATTGCACCACCATCGCCGGTGCGCTGCCGCGCCAACCGTCCGCGCGGCAGCGGATTTCGATCGCCGCGAGGTGAAAACCGGGACGAGTTGGCTTATTCGCGGCAGCATGGCTGCGGTATAATCGCGCACTTTTTCGGGGACGTCCCTGTTTGCGGCGTGTCCGGATGCATTCACGGGATAACCAGCAGGGGTCGCTCACATGCCCATCTACGAGTATCAGTGCCAGACGTGCGAACACGAACTGGAGAAATTGCAGAAGCTCTCGGATGCTCCGCTCAGCGTCTGCCCCCAATGCGGCGAGGCGGCCCTGAAGAAGAAGATCAGTGCGGCCGGTTTCCGTTTGAAAGGCAGCGGCTGGTACGAGACTGACTTCAAGAGCGGCAGCAAGAAGAACATTGCCGGGGATACTGGTGCGGGCAGCGGCTCGACCCCATCTCCGGGAGGGGGCGAGTCGGCGGCCCCTGCTGCCGCGACCAAGCCGGCCGCAACATCCGGCGGGAGCACCACGACTTCCGCAACGGGCGCCTGAAGCGCGTCGTTCCTGTCTCACCCCCGGAAAACCAGCATGCGCACTCATTATTGCGGCGATATCAGCACGGCGCACGTCGCTCAGGAAGTAACGCTCTGCGGCTGGGCCGATCGCCGGCGCGATCATGGTGGCGTGATCTTCGTCGATCTGCGCGACCGCGAGGGTATCGTGCAGGTGGTGTTCGATCCGGATTCGGGAGAGCATTTCGATACCGCCGACCGGGTGCGCAGTGAATACGTGCTGCGGGTGCGTGGCCGGGTGCGTGCGCGGGGCGAGGGCACGGTGAACCCCGCGATGAAGACGGGTCAGGTGGAGGTCTATGCGCTCGAGGTCGAGATCCTGAATTCCTCGGATACGCCGCCATTCCAGCTGGACGAGCACGTCAGTGTCGGAGAAGAGACCCGTTTGCGGTATCGCTATCTGGACCTGCGCCGCCCGGAGATGCTGAACAACCTGCGTCTGCGCTCCGATGTCACGATGGCGATCCGCAATTTTCTCGGCACGCGCGGCTTCATGGATGTCGAGACGCCGATGCTGACGCGCGCCACCCCCGAGGGCGCGCGCGACTACCTGGTGCCTAGCCGCACCCATCCGGGACGGTTCTTTGCGCTGCCGCAATCGCCGCAATTGTTCAAGCAGCTGTTGATGGTCGCAGGCGTGGATCGTTACTACCAGATCGTGAAGTGCTTTCGCGACGAGGATCTGCGCGCGGATCGCCAACCCGAGTTCACCCAGGTGGATATCGAGTTCTCCTTTGCCGACCAGCAAGAGATCACCAGGGTGTCCGAGGAAATGGTCCGCAGCCTGTTTTCGCAGGTGCTGGGGGTCGAACTGGGCGAGTTCCCGGTTCTCGCGTGGGGCGATGCGATGGAACGGTTCGGCAGCGACAAGCCGGATCTGCGTATTCCGCTCGAACTGGTGGAAGTGCGCGACCTGATGCGCGAGGTCGATTTCCAGGTGTTCTCCGCGCCGGCCAATGATCCGGGGGGAAGAGTGGCCGCGCTCCGGGTTCCCGGCGGTGCGGCGCTGCTGAGCCGCAAGCAGATCGATGATTACACGCGCTTTGTCGGGATCTACGGCGCGCGCGGCCTCGCTTATATCAAGGTCAACGACAGCACCGACCTCGAGGCGGGACTGCAATCGCCGGTGGTCAAGTTCCTGCCCCTGGATGTGCGTCGCGAATTGCTGGCACGTGTGGGTGCTGTCAATGGCGATCTGGTGTTTTTCGGTGCCGACAAGACGCGCATCGTGAACGAGGCGCTGGGTGCCCTGCGTTGCCGGCTTGGTGCGGACCTGAACCTCTATACCTGCAAGTGGGCGCCGTTGTGGGTGGTGGATTTCCCGATGTTCGAGCAAAACGACAAGGGACGCTGGATCGCGCTGCACCATCCGTTTACCCGCCCTGCCTGTGCGCCGGAGGATCTGGTCAGCAACCCTGCCGGAGCGCTCTCGCAGGCCTACGACATGGTGCTGAACGGCACCGAGCTTGGTGGCGGATCGCTGCGTATCCATACGCCCGAGACCCAGCAATCGGTATTCCGCATCCTTGGCATAGGCGAGGAGGAAGCGCGCGAGAAGTTCGGCTTCCTGCTCGATGCGCTGCGTTTCGGCTGCCCGCCGCACGGTGGTCTCGCCTTCGGTCTGGATCGGTTGGTGATGCTGATGACCGATTCGGCCTCGATACGTGACGTCATCGCATTCCCGAAGACACAAAGCGCGAATTGCCTGCTGACCGAGGCGCCGGGCCTGGTGGACGAGGCACAGCTCAAAGAGCTGCATATCCGGCTGCGCGGAGTTTGAGGTGGCGGTGATCCTGGGTGTCGATCCGGGGTCGCGTGTCACCGGTTTCGGGCTGATACGCTCCGAAGGCAGCCGGCTCGAGTACATCAGCAGCGGCTGCATCAGGCTTGGCAGCGAGGAATTGCCGTTGCGCCTGAAGCGCATTTTCGAATGCATGGGCGAGATCATCGAACAGCACGCTCCGGTCGAAGTGGCGGTCGAACAGGTGTTCATGGCGAAGAGCGCGGGTTCGGCGCTGAAGCTCGGACAGGCACGCGGAGCGGCCATCGTGGCCGCGGTGCATCGCGGCCTGCCGGTGTTCGAGTACTCGGCACGCCGCATCAAGCAGTCCGTCGTGGGCACCGGAGCCGCGAACAAGGAGCAGGTGCAGCACATGGTGCGTACCTTGCTGAAGCTTCCCGCGGCACCGCAGGCCGATGCCGCCGATGCACTCGCCGCGGCGCTGTGCCATGCTCACACGCGTCAGAGCCTGGAGCGTCTTCCGGGAGCGGTTGGCACGCGCCGCGGGCGCCTGCGATGAGTCATTCAGGGGCCCCCAGATGATCGGTCGGATACGTGGCATCATCCTCGAGAAGCAGGCGCCCGAGCTGGTCATCGACGTGCATGGCGTGGGTTACGAGTTGCAGGCGCCGCTCAGCACCTTCTACAAGCTGCCAGCCCCGGGGCAGGAAGTGGTGCTGTACACGCATTTCGTGGTGCGCGAGGACGCGCAGCAACTCTACGGCTTCTGGCAGCGCGAGGACCGCAGCCTGTTCCGCACGCTGATCCGGGTCAGCGGGGTCGGGCCCAAGCTCGCGCTGGCGATTCTCTCGGGCATGGATTCCGAGGAGTTCGTGCGCAGCGTGCAGCGCAATGACGCACGCGCACTGGTGAACCTGCCTGGCGTGGGCAAGAAAACCGCCGAGCGGCTGATTGTCGAGATGCGTGATCGCCTCGACGAGTGGCGCCCGGAGCTGTCCGGGGGAAGTGTCGCGACGCCGTCCTCCGATATCGTCGCCACGAGTCGCAATCGCATGGTGCAGGATGCCGAGAGCGCGCTGATAGCGCTCGGCTACAAGCCGCAGGAAGCCGCGCGCGCGGTCTCGGCAGCGCTCGATGACGAGGTGCTCGAGAGCGAGGAGCTGATCCGGCGCGCCCTGCAGGGCAAGGCGCGTGCATGAGGAGCGCAGCATGATCGAAACCGACCGCCTGGTGGCCGCCGAGGTCAAGCAGAATGAGGACGTCATCGATCGTGCGGTGCGCCCGCGCACGCTTGCCGATTACGTGGGGCAACCGGTGGCGCGCGAACAGATGGAGATCTTCGTGGCGGCCGCGCGTGGTCGCAAGGAAGCGCTCGATCACACGCTGATCTACGGGCCGCCGGGTCTGGGCAAGACCACACTGGCCCATATCATCGCCAACGAGATGGGTGTGTCGATGAGGAGCACCTCGGGTCCGGTGCTCGAGAAAGCCGGCGATCTCGCCGCACTGATGACCAACCTCGAGCCGGGCGACGTGCTGTTCATCGACGAGATCCACCGTCTGAGCCCCCAGGTGGAAGAGGTGCTGTACCCGGCAATGGAGGATTTCCAGCTCGACATCATGATCGGCGAGGGGCCGGCCGCGCGTTCGATCAAGCTGGAGTTGCCGCAGTTCACACTGGTGGGTGCGACCACCCGCGCCGGACTCCTGACCTCGCCGCTGCGTGATCGCTTTGGCATCGTGCAGCGTCTCGAGTTCTATTCGGTGGCGGACCTCGCCTGGATCGTGGCACGCTCGGGACGGATTCTCGGCATCGAACTCGAGGAGGCCGGCGCGCGCGAGATCGCGCGCCGCGCGCGCGGCACGCCACGTATCGCCAACCGCCTGTTGCGGAGGGTGCGCGATTTCGCGCAGGTGCGCCATGACGGACGGATCAGTGCGCAGATCGCCGACGCGGCGCTCAACATGCTGAGCGTCGACCAACAGGGCTTCGATCACATGGATCGCCGGCTGTTGCTGGCGATGATCGAGAAGTTCGATGGCGGTCCGGTGGGCGTGGAGAGCCTGGCCTCGGCCATCAGCGAGGAGCGGGGCACGATCGAGGACGTGCTCGAGCCGTTCCTGATCCAGCAGGGTTACATGATGCGTACCCCGCGCGGGCGCATGGTCACGCGCGCGGCCTATCTGCACTTCGGACTGCAGCCGCGGGTCAGCATGGCCAATATGGATCTGCTCGGGCAGGCGGAGGATGAGCCTTGAGCGGCGGCTGGAGCAGTGACGAGTTTCGGCTGCCGCTGCGGGTATATATAGAAGACACGGACGCTGGCGGCATCGTCTATTACGTGAATTACCTGAAATATTTCGAGCGTGCACGGACCGAGCTGATGCGCAGTCACGGGTTTGCCCGGCCCGCGCTGCCCGAGGCCGGCCTGATGTTCGTGGTCAATTCGCTGCAGGTCGACTACCTCAGCCCGGCGCGGCTCGATGACGAACTGATGGCCTGTGCGCGGCTATGCGGCGGCGGCCGCGCCCGGCTGCTGTTCGCGCAACGGATCCTGCGCGCGGGGCAGGATATCTGTCGCGCCGAGGTCAGCGTGGCATGCGTGAGCCCGGCCACCGGCAAACCCTGCGCGCTGCCGGCGCGGATGCGCGCCGTGTTGAATGGCGGCGGCCCGGGGACCCAAACCGATTAATCGCAATGGAGAAATGACGTGAACGAAGAGTTATCGCTCTGGGAGCTGGTGCTGAACGCCAGTTTCGTGGTGCAACTGGTGATGTTGCTGCTGTTCATGGCCTCGGTCGTCTCCTGGGGCATGATCGTGCAGCGTGCCCTGTTGCTGCGCCGCGCGAAGCAGCAGTTGCTGGGTTTCGAGCAGACCTTCTGGTCGGGCATCGATCTCAGCCAGCTCTACCGTGACGGCAGCAGCCGGCTCGAGAACGGCGAACGGCTCGAGGGCGTCGAGAACCTGTTCCGCGCCGGCTTCAAGGAATTCACCCGCCTGCGTCAGCAAGAGGGCATCGATTCCGACGCGATCATGGAAGGTGCCCAGCGCGCGATGCGGGTCGCACTCTCGCGCGAGGAAGAGCATCTCGAGCGTCACCTGCCCTTCCTGGCGACGGTAGGCTCCACCAGTCCGTATGTGGGTCTTTTCGGTACCGTTTGGGGAATCATGCACTCCTTCCGCGGTCTCGCCAATGTGCACCAGGCGACGCTCGCCACCGTGGCACCCGGTATCTCCGAAGCCCTGATTGCCACCGCGATGGGCTTGTTCGCGGCGATCCCTGCGGTGATTGCCTACAACCGCTACTCGGCGCGGGTCGAGAACCTGATTGCCAACTACGAAACTTTCGCCGAGGAATTTTCCAGCATTCTCCATCGCCAGGCCCACGCGGTCAGAAAGAGCGCCTGAGGCTCCGAGGAAACCATCATGCCACGGCAACGCCGCAAACCCATCGCCGAGATCAACGTCGTTCCCTATATCGACGTGATGCTGGTCCTGCTCATTATTTTCATGATCACCGCACCGATGCTGATGCAGGGCGTCGAGGTGGAACTGCCCGATGCGCCGTCGGAGCCGATTTCCAACCAGGATGACGAGCCATTGATCGTCTCGATCAAGGCCGACGGCGGCTTTTACATCAACCTGGGTGCCGAACCGGAGAAATCCGCGAGCCTCGAGGTGATCAGCGACAAGGTGAGCAAGATCCTCAAGGCAAAGCCCAAGACGCCGGTGCTGGTCTGGGGTGACGAGAAGGTGGCGTACGGGATCGTCGTGACACTGATGGCCGAGTTGCAGAAGGCGGGCGCAAAAAATGTCGGCCTGGTGACCGAGAATCCCTGAAGCATGCGCTCGCTGGAGGGGTTCATTCTGCCTGCGCTGGTCACGGTGCTGCTGCATGCAGTGCTGATACTGGCGCTGACCGCGAATTGGCAAAACAACCGCGATCCCGCTGCGCGGGTCGTGCCGCGGCATGTGCGGGCGCAGCTCGTGACGCTCGACAAGGCGAGCGCGAAGCCGGCTCGGAAAGCCGTCGCGTCGCGTCCCATGCCGCCGCCACCCAAGCCGAAAGCCGAACCGCCGAAACCGAAGGTGGAAGCGCCGAAACCCAAACCCCAGCCGCCGAAGCCGCAGCCAAAACCGCAGGCGAAGCCACAAGCCAAGCCGGCAGCGAAGCCTCCGCCCGATCCCAAGGTGCAGCAGCAGGCGCGCCAGCGCGAAGAGCAGCAGCGCAAGGCGGTTGAACGCCAGCGCCAGATGGAGCGCGAGATGGCGCTGGCGCTCGCTGCCGAGGACGAGGCCATGCAGGCCGAGAATGACGAAGCGTTCGCGATGACCTACACCGATGCGATCGCGGCGGCCATAGAAGACAACTGGAGCCGTCCGCCCAGCGCGCGGCGCGGTATGGAAGTGATATTGAGGCTACAATTGATCCCGACCGGCGAAGTGGTGGCGGTAAGCGTGCTGAAAAGCAGCGGCGACGAGGCCTTCGACCGTTCTGCGATCAACGCGGTGCACAGGGCCGCGCGCTTTCCGGAAGTCGCCCAGGCACCGCCCAAGGTGTTCGAGAGCCATCTCCGGAGCTTGCAGCTGAAGTTTAACCCGGAGGATTTGCGTCTGTGATCATGCGCTTTGCTGGTATTGTCCTGTTGCTGTTCTGCGGCGCGTTGAGTGCGGCCGAACTGACCATCGAGATCACGTCGGGCAATGACAACCCGACCTCGATTGCGGTGGTGCCGTTCGGTGCTCCGCCCGGGCTGCTGCCGCCGGAGGCCATCGACTCGATCGTGTCGGCGGATCTGCAGCGCAGCGGCCTGTTCGCGCCGCTCAAGGTTTCCGACATGATCGCGCAACCGCACGATCAGTCCGAAGTGTTCTACAACGACTGGCGCCTGCTCGGGGTCGATTACCTGGTGGTCGGGCGCATGACGCGCGATGCCGCGGGTCTCTACCGGGCGCAGTTCGAACTCCACGATGTGCTGCGTCAGAGTCGCCTGTCGCAGGAAACCGTCAATGGCTCCGAGGCGCAACTGCGTGACATTGCGCACTATATCAGTGACAAGGTGTACGAGAAGCTGACCGGTGTGCGCGGAGCGTTCTCCACCAAGGTGGCTTATGTCTCCGCCGCGCAACTTGGACCGAACCGCCAGAGTTTCCGTCTGATCAAGGCCGATGCCGATGGCGAGCGCGCCCAGACGATCCTCGAATCATCGGAGCCGATCCTGTCACCGGCCTGGTCGCCGGATGGCAAGCAGCTTGCCTATGTGTCCTTCGAGGATCACCGCCCCGGTATCTACAAGCAGGTCATCGCGAGTGGCCAGCGCGAGAAGCTCACCTCGTTTCCGGGCCTCAACAGCGCGCCCGCGTGGTCGCCCGATGGCCGGCGCATGGCGATGGTGCTGTCAAAGGACGACAACCCCGAGATCTACATGCTCGACCTCGTGACGCGCCAGTTCACGCGCCTCACCCAACACTTCGCGATCGATACCGAGCCGTCCTGGATGCCCGACGGGCGATCATTGCTGTTTACCTCGGATCGCGGTGGCAAACCCCACATCTACCAGATCGACATCACGACGCGCGAACTCAAACGCCTCACATTCGAGGGAGCCTACAACGCCCGTCCGCGCGCCATGCCCGACGGGTCGGGAATCATCTATGTTCACCGCAGCCAGCCAGGAGGCCCGTTCCATATTGCACTGCAGAATCTGCAGCGCAACACGGTCAAGGTGCTGACTGAAACCAGTTACGACGAATCACCCAGTGTCGCGCCCAACGGGAGCATGATAATTTACGCGACGAAGCGATTGGGTAAGGGTATACTCGGCGTCGTATCGGTGGATGCCAATGTCAAGTATTTCCTGCCCTCAGCCTCGCGTGATGTGCGCGAGCCGGCGTGGTCCCCGTACATCAAATGAAATCATTCCGTCCATCAGAGGATACCCTAGCCGTGAGCGTGAAGAGCCTGAAATTGAGTCGGTTTGCAGCGATGGTCATGTTGGCCGCGATGGTTGCCGCCTGTAGCGGCAACAAGGGTGACAGCGGTGCCTCTACCGGCGACACCATGGGTGACGGCACCGCAATGGGTGACGGCAGTGCCACCTCGATCGGTACCGGCACCGATGGGGGTCTCACACCCGAGGAAATGCGCATGCGCGCGGAGCAGGGTGGTCTGCAGTACGTGTTTTATTTCGATTTCGACCAGTCGCAGCTGAGCCCGGAAATCCGTGCCGCACTCGATGCGCAGGCAGCGGTCCTGCGTAACAGCAATACGCCCGTGCGTATCGAAGGCCATGCCGATGAGCGCGGCACGCGCGAATACAATCTTGCACTCGGCGAGCGCCGTGCCAAGGCGGTGTCCCAATACCTGATTCTGCAGGGTATCGATCGCAGCCGTGTTGAAACCATCAGCTATGGCGAAGAGCGCCCCGCAGCGCTTGGCGAGGATGAAGCCAGCTGGTCGCGCAACCGGCGCGTCGAGCTGAAGTGACGCGGCGCGTGATGCGTGCCCTGACGGCCCTGGTGGCCGTCGTTTTGCTCGCCCAGCCGGCCTGTGCGCAGGTCGAGGTCGTGGAGCCAGGTGCTGCTGGCGCGCCGCCCGCACCCCGTTCGGCGGCAGTTCCCTCGAGTAGCAAGGCGACGGTCGCCGCCGCTGCCGGCAATTCCAGCGGCGAGCTCTTCTACCAGTTGCAGGTGCTGCAGGATGAGCTGATGAAGCTGCGTGGCATTGTCGAAGAGCAGGGGGAGGAACTGCGCCAGCTCAAGCAGCAGCGGCTCGATGATTACATCAGCCTCGACCGCCGCATCGGCGGAGGCTCGGCAGCGCCACCCCCTGATCCCGCTCCGGCGTCCGATGTCCCGATAGATGCCACGCAGGCACCTTCGGCTCCGGCGCCATCGATGGCAGCCAGTACCGCACCACGCACGGCTCCCGCGGCCGGCGAGGAGCCCGCCTATCAGGCGGCCTATGAGCGGGTGCGCAACCGCCAGTTTCCGGAAGCCATTGTTGCGTTCAACGATTTCGTGGCGCAATACCCCAACGGTTCCTATACCGGTAACGCGCACTACTGGCTCGGCGAACTGTATCTGCTGGATGGCGACAATGCGGCCGCGAAAAGGAATTTCGAGACCCTGCTGAACAATTTTGGCGATAACCGCAAGGTGCCCGATGCGATGTTCAAGCTGGGCCGCATCTATCACCAGGACGGTGATGACGCCCGCGCGAAAGAGCTGCTGCAGAAGGTCGCCAACGATTATGCGGGATCGGACAGTTCGGCACCGCGCCTGGCCCGTGAATACCTGCAGCAGAATTTCTGAAGCCACCAAAAATGCCTTGTCTTTTATCGTTCAATCGGTACCATACGCGTCCTTCAAAGGGTCGTTAGCTCAGTTGGTAGAGCAGTTGGCTTTTAACCAATTGGTCGCTGGTTCGAATCCAGCACGACCCACCACCCATAAAAAAGCCGGGCAACGCCCGGCTTTTTTATGGGTGGTGGGTCGTGTTGTCATGGTTCGACCAGCCGGTTCGACAAATCGGCAGGAGTGCCGATTTGGACGCCGGTGCGAAGCGCCGGCGCCCGCAGGGCGAGCGCCACGGAAGGCGCGAGTCAATCCAGCACGACCGAGTACGCCGCCCCGGCTTTTTTATGGGTGGTGGGTCGTGTTGTCATGGTTCGACCAGCCGGTTCGACAAATCGGCAGGAGTGCCGATTTGGACGCCGGTGCGAAGCGCCGGCGCCCGCAGGGCGAGCGCCACGGAAGGCGCGAGTCAATCCAGCACGACCGAGTACGCTTGCCCAATTTCCCCGGGCTTTTTTGTCTCTGCGTTCCATCAAAAGCGTTGCGAACGGAACGCCCAGAATCTAAAATCCAATCACGCGGCGGCTGATTTTTGGTCGCTGGTGCCACCGCAAGTGGCTGGTGGGCGCCGTGTCGCTGGCTGGAGTTGCATCCGGGAAGAAATGTTTCTTCTTCGGTCGACGCGTTCGGCGCTTGTTGGATTGAGTGAGTCCGGATCGGATAGGCTTGGCCAATCCGGAATTGACAGGATTCCATCTTGAAATACATCGATATCGACACCCTGAAAAGCATCGACACCGCGGCCTTTCGCGCGGTGAGACCCTTTCCGTGGATCAACCCGCAGGGCTTTTTGACCGACGAAGGTCTTGCAGAGCTCACTTCGAATATGCCCGACATTTCCCTGTTCGAATCCACTTTTGGGTACGTCCGCAAGAACAATCAGGCCAAACATCGCCGCTATACCCTCGAGTACGACGACGGACTGGACATCTCTCCCGCCTGGGAAGCATTCATCGCAGAGCTGCGCAGCCCGGAATACCGGCAATTCGTGAACGAGATGATGGGCACGAAACAGATCAGTCTACGGATGCATTGGCACTACGCCCCCACCGGCTGTGATGTGTCGCCGCACTGCGATTCCCAGGTAAAGCTCGGCTCACATATCTTCTACATGAACACCCGTGACGAATGGGATTCTGCCTGGGGCGGTCAAACGGTGATCCTCGATGACCAAGGCCGGTTCCCGAGCGATTCGGCGCCCGCCTTCGACGACTTTGATCAGGAATGGGTCGCCGAAACGATGGACAATCACAGCGTCATTTTTGGCCGTAGAGGCAATTCCTGGCACGGCGTCAGGACCATCAACGCTCCGGAAGGAGCGATGCGCAAGATTTTTATCCTGGTTTACGAGGATGCCCGACCTCTCAAGCTTTTGAGAAAGCGCATGAAACGTTTGCTGACCGGAAAATCGACCGATATCGAGGCGGAACGACTTCGGAAGAACTGGGTCTGAGTGGGCTTCCAGCCCGAGAATCGGGGGTTGGCTGCGAGAAATTGGCGTGGTGGAAGGGAAAAGAGGGGGAAAAGGGGACGGATTTATTTATTCTGAGTGACCGAGGTGACCCGCCCAGCAGGCGGCCGAGAAAGCTGACATTGCTGCGCAGGGAGGAGTAGTCGGGCGGGTCGGAAATGCTGTCCATTTGCCTCGCCTGGTGCCTGCGCGAATTATGCCGGTGCTTCGCTCGTCGGGCGCAGTGATGCGGCCTTCATCGTTATAGGTCGGCGCCCGGACCGGCGGGTCAGGGGCAATGGCGGGCAGGGTGCGCGAACCCCAGGTTCTGGAGCCCGCGCGCATCCTGCTGCAGTATCTCGGCCGCGATTTCTATTCCATCAATGCGAGGATAAATCTGTCCCCATATTCGCATACGCCGCCTTTATCGCACTCAATCCGCTGTATTGCGCCGAGGGCACCAGCGACGACCTGATCCAGCCCGGACGCGACAGTTACTGGATATTCGAAGCGGGCAGCAAGACCAGCGATGCCGGTTTCGGGGAACTCCAGCAGCGCATCATGTCCAATCCCCTTCGCTACGAGGACGGCCGGCTTGGTTACTCGAGCAGCGGGTGCGAGCTGGAACTGCAGTACCAGGGAGAGTTCCGTATTGATAATGTTCCTCGGGACCTCGAGTACCCGCGCTTTGACTCGCCGTACGTGCAGGCGCCGAGGAAACCAGAGACAATCACCATTACCCACGACGAAAAGTCGTTGCACCTGGATTTCTACGGGCTGAAACGGGAGATGGGGGTGCCGGCAGCTTAACTGCAGGCCATGGGCTGGAGCTGCACAAACCAGGCTCAACGGCCAGCAGGTAATCCGCGCTCAGAGCATTGGCGGCGTACGGATCATTGGCCGTGGTCTTCAGCTCCCACGTGCCGGTGCTCGTGGCCTGCGAGTAGCCATCATCGTTGTTCTTGATCGCCGGGGCCGACGGCTTCTCCTCGCGACTGGCGATAAACGCGAGTGGCAGCGTATCCAGGTACACATAAGCAGTAGGTGCGCGCGTCCGGATATGTCATTGTTCGACCGCTGACCCGGCCGATCTTCCATCGATGCAAACCAAGTTCGCCGGTGCCTGCTTATCCCGCTAAAATGCAGTCCGTCATTCCTGGATCCACCATGCATTCAATCGAACTCGATGATGGACGGCGGGTGCCCTACAGCATCCGCGTGTCGCGCCGCAGTCGTCGGGTGCGGCTGACGATCGATCCGCGCAATGGCGTGGTGATGGTGACACCGCCGGGCGTGGACCGGCAGTGGCTGACGGAGCTGGCCGCGAGCTGGCGTGGCTGGGTTGCGACCCAGATCGATCAGATGGGCATCGGCGAGCTGCAACCCACGACGGGCGACCGCGTCGCATTGCCTGATTGCATTGAACTCGCTGCGCTGGGTGAGCGCTGGGAGATCTGCTATCGCTACACGCCTTCGGCCGCGGCGAGGGTGCGCCAGAGCGGAGCGGGTCGTTTGCTGCTGAGCGGTGATTGCGCGAACCACGGCGCCTGCCGTCGCGCATTGGTACGCTGGCTCGGTCGTCGTGCACGCGAGGTGCTGCCTGCATGGCTGGAGGAGGTCTCGGCCGCGACCGGGCTGCCTTTTTCCAGTGTCGTGATCCGTGCCCAGCGCAGCCGTTGGGGAAGTTGTTCGGCGAAGGGTGATATCAGTCTGAATTACCAGTTGCTGTTCCTGCCCCGGGAGCTCGCGCGCCATGTGCTGCTGCACGAACTCTGTCATACCGTCGAGCTGAATCATTCGGCGCGGTTCTGGCGCACAGTGCACCGCTTCGAGCCCGAACTCGAGCGGATGCGCAAGGATATGCGGCGTTCGTGGTCGCATGTTCCCGCCTGGGTGAACGAAGCCGCCTGAGACCGGGCGCCGGTCGGCGTGCAAATTCGCTGTGCTATGATTCGCGCCCCAAACCGGGACGGGGAATACACGATGGCTGGTGATCCGATGGATCTCGGGCAAATGGCAACCGAGGCGGAACTCGTCAAGGCGTTTCTGCATGCGCGGCACCCGGTCGAGTTGTCGCAAGCCGAAATCGCAGGTTACAAGACCCGGATCAGCGCGCTGCTGCGCGAAAAGAATGCCGTGCTGGTGGCGCACTATTACACCTCTCCGCTGGTGCAGGCGCTTGCCGAGGAGACCGGCGGAATCGTGTCGGACTCGCTGCAGATGGCGCGTTTCGGTCACGATCATCCGGCGAGCACCCTGGTGGTTGCCGGGGTGCGCTTCATGGGCGAAACCGCCAAGATCCTGACTCCCGCCAAACGCGTCCTGATGCCGACGCTCGAAGCCACCTGTTCGCTCGATGTGGGCTGCCCGCCCGATCTTTTTTCCCGCTTCTGCGACGAGCACCCGGAGCGCACGGTGGTCGTCTATGCCAACACCTCGGCCGCGGTGAAGGCGCGCTCCGACTGGGTTGTGACGTCGAGCATTGCACTCGATGTGGTGGAGTACCTCGGCAGTCGCGGCGAGAAGATCCTGTGGGCGCCGGACAAGTATCTCGGCTCCTGGGTGCAACGTGAAACCGGTGCCGATATGGTGCTGTGGGACGGCAGCTGCATCGTTCACGAAGAGTTCAAGGCCAAGGGTGTGGAAGACCTGTTGAGGGTCTACCCGGACGCTGGCGTGCTGGTGCACCCGGAATCGCCGCAGCCGGTGATTGCCCTTGCCGATGTGGTGGGCAGCACCACGCAGATCATCGAAGCGGCGCGCAAGCTGCCGCATCCGCGCTTCGTGGTGGCAACTGATCAGGGAATCTTCTATCAGCTGCAGAAGCAGGTGCCGGACAAGGAATTCATCATTGCGCCAACCGCGGGCGAGGGCGCGACCTGTCGCAGCTGCTCGCACTGCCCGTGGATGGCGATGAACGATCTGCAGGCGTTGCTGAGCACCCTGGAGCAGGAAGACAACGAAATCGAGGTGGACGAGCAACTCGCCGCCAAGGCCATGCTGCCGTTGCAGCGCATGCTGAATTTCTCGCGCGAACGCCATGTTGCGGTGCGCGGCAACGCCTGAAATCCGTCTCGTCTACAAATCGATTTCCTGGCGCATTTCCTGGATATCCGCAATCCGCGCCTGCACGCTCGCGCTGGTGTGGAAGTTGCCATCGGCGAGGTCGAGGGCATAGCCGAGCTGGCGCTCGGCGCGATCGAGGGCCCCGTTGAGGATGAAATATTCGGCCCGCGCGCGATGAACATCGACGATGTTGCCTGCCAGCCCGTGGGTTTCGGCCAGTGCGTACCACACCTGCGGATCGTCGGGGTGGAGCTTTGACTGGCTGACCAGCACCCGTTCGGCGGTTTTTGCATCGCCGGTTTTCAGCAGCGCGTCGGCATAGCTCATCGAGAGCGGCCGGTTGTCGGGATTCAGAGCCAGCAGCTTGCGCCGGCGGGAAACGGCATCCGCGGCCCTGCCCGAAGCGACGTCGATATCGGATGCGGCGAGCGTGAAGGCAATGTTGCCGGGGTAGTTCTTCAGCAGCGGCGATAGCTCGTTGCGCGCGGCCTCGAGTTCGTTGGCGCGGGTGAGCGCAAGCACCAGTCCGTAGACATTGCCGATCGCGAGACCGCCGTCCTTTTCGATCTCCGCGCGAAAGCGCTTGATGGAGTAGCCCGGCGTCTCGTCGAAGCCGACCTGTACCCGCGCCTGCATCAAGCCGAAATCTTCGCTGTCCTGGCGCCCCTGGTCGGAGTAGTTGCGGGCGCGGTTCTGGGCATCGGCGACGCGGCTCTCGGTGACCGGGTGCGAAAGCAGGAATTCCGGCGGCCGGCGCGTGTTGTAGCGCATTGACTCGAGCATGCGCGAGAACATCCGGGGCATGCCGTTGGCGTCGTAGCCGGCATTCACCAGGGTCAGCATGCCGATACGGTCGGCTTCGCGTTCGTGTGAACGGCTGAAGCGCAATTGCTGCTGCTGGATGGCGGCCTGGCTGGTGGTGATCGCCGCCATTCCCGCATCGCCGCCCGCCGTGGCCGCGATCACCAGGCTGGTGAGCAGCGCGAGCATGTTGGGCACCGCATTGCGCTTGGCTTCCTCCACGCTGCGCGCGAAATGGCGCTGGCTGAGGTGCGCCAGTTCGTGCCCGATCACCGAAGCCAGCTCATCCTCGTGCTTGGCATAAAGCAGCAAGCCGTCATGGATGCCGACCACCCCGCCGGGTACGGCAAAGGCATTGATCGTCGGGTTGTCCACCACCACCACCGTCAGATGCGCATCCGAGAGCTGGCTGTGCGCCGCGAGATCGAACACCACATGCTCCAGGTAATCCTCGAGCAGGGGATCGGAAACGGTGCGCACCTGGCTGCGGAACATGCGCAGCCAGGCCTGGCCGATGCGGCGTTCCTGCTGCGGAGATACATAGGCCGAGGATGTGTCACCAAGTTCCGGCAGTGCAATATCGACCGCCGTCGCCGGTGCCGCGACATGGCAGCACAGCACGGCAAAGCCGCAGACGAGCGCCGCGCGCACAAAGCCTCTGGAACGTGGAGCGGGTTTCAGCAACGGGGAGCAGGTCCTGTGCATGTGCCTGGAAATGTCGGGAGCTTTGAGTGCCTGCAGCGCAAATAATTCCCTCCTTGCGCGCAATGCGTTGGGCTGCCCGGAAGCCGCGCGTATACTAGCATGCCGATCCGTGACCACCAGTGCCGCCGATGCAACTGCCGATTGACGAAGTGGATGCCCGTGGCATGTCCTGCCCGTTGCCCCTGCTGAAGGCCAAGAAAGCCCTCAATGCGCTGGGGCCCGGGGCGTTGCTGCGGGTGCTCGCGACCGATACCGGTTCGGTGCGTGACTTCCGCGTGTTCTGCGAGCAGAGCGGCAATGTACTGCTCGAATCCACGGAACTTGACGGCGTTTACAGCTATCTGCTGCAGAAGCGCGCGAATTCGACCGGCGCTGCCCCCCGATGCTGAAAATCGTCCAGAAGTGGGTCGATCGCTATTTCGCCGAAGAGGAAGCGGTGATCCTTCTGCTGTTGCTGCTCGGATCGCTGCTGGTCATTGCCACCATCGGCGATGTGGTGGCGCCGGTGATAGCCAGCATGGTGCTTGCGTTCATGATGCAGGGCGTGGTCGGCCAGCTTGCGCGCCGCGGCCTGCCCGAGCCGCTGGCGCTGGGGCTCGCTTTCGCACTTTTCATCGGTGCGTTCCTGCTGTTTCTGTTGATCCTGCTGCCGCTGGCGTGGAGGCAGCTGGGCAACCTGCTCGCGGATCTGCCGCGCATGGTGGACGCGGTTCGCGACGCATTGATGCTGTTGCCGCATCGCTATCCCACGCTGATCAGCGAGAGCCAGGCAAGGGAGCTCATCGACAGCGGCAGTCGCGATATTGCCCGCCTTGGACAGAGCGCGTTTTCCTTCTCCATTGCCCACCTGCCGGGTTTCATCGGCATGGCGATCTACCTGGTAATCGTGCCGTTGCTGGTGTTTTTCTTTCTCAAGGACCGGCATGTGATTCTCGCCTGGTTTGCCGCGCTGCTGCCGGCGCGGCGGCCGCAGATGTCCCGCATCTGGCACGAAATGGATCTGCAACTGGCAAATTACGTGCGTGGCAAGGGCATGGAGATCCTGATCGTCGGCAGCGTCTCGATCATCACCTTCATGCTGTTCGGGTTGGACTACTCGCTGCTGCTCGGATTTCTGGTCGGGTTGTCGGTGGTGATTCCCTATGTCGGCGCGGTGCTGGTGACACTGCCGGTGGCGCTGGTGGCGCTGTTTCAATGGGGGTTGAGCCCGCTGTTCGGTTACCTGATGCTGGCCTACCTGGTGATCCAGGTGCTCGATGGCAATGTACTGGTGCCGTGGCTGTTTTCCGAGGCCAACAGCCTGCACCCGATCGCGATCATCCTTGCGGTGCTCCTGTTCGGTTCCATCTGGGGAGTCTGGGGGACGTTCTTCGCCATTCCGCTCGCCACCCTGATCAAGGCCACGATGAATGCATGGCCGAGTTCACAATCCGGAGAATCGGCATTGAACCTGCCGCAGGGTCCTGCGGTCTGAACATTTTCTCGTTACGTTGGAGACGCTGATGCAGTCTAAGCTGGTGCGCCACGCGGGGCTGGTCCTGGTGCTGGCGCTTTTGTGCGCCTGCGCAACGGTGCCGCGCAATACGGGTCCGGTCATCAAGGGTGAGCTCGATCCACGCGAATACCGTTATCTCGAACTGCCGAACCGCATGCGCGTGATCCTGGTGTCGGACCCCGCGAGTGACAAGGCGGCGGCCAGCTTGCAGGTGCGCGCCGGCAGCGGGGATGATCCCGAGGGGCGCCAGGGGCTGGCGCATTTCCTCGAGCACATGCTGTTTCTGGGCACCGGAAAATATCCGGATCCGGCGGAGTACCAGGCATTCATCAACGCCCATGGCGGCTCCAACAACGCCTACACCTCGGTTGATCACACCAATTATTTCTTTGACGTGGAGCCGGACAGCCTGGTGCCCGCGCTGGATCGTTTCGCGCAGTTTTTTGTCGCGCCGCTGTTCAATCGCGAATATGTCGCGCGCGAGATGAACGCGGTGGATTCCGAGTACAAGCTGGGGTTGAAGGACGACGGTCGTCGCGAGTACGACGTGTTGCGCGAGCTGGTACAGCCGGGGCATCCGCTGGCAAAACTTGCGGTCGGCAACCTGCAGACGCTGGGGGAGGGGTCCGGGGATATACGGGCCGACCTGCTGGGTTTCTACGAGAAACATTACTCCGCCAACCTGATGACGCTGGTGGTGCTGGGGCGCGAATCACTCGATGAACTGTCCGCGATGGTCGAGGCGCGTTTTGCCGCAGTGCCTGACCGCGGAGCAAAGGCGCGAGAGCATGCGCCGGCGCTGTTTGCGCCGGGAACGCTGCCGCTCGAGGTACACGTCCGGCCCGAAAAGGAATTGCGGGAGCTGAGCCTGCTGTTTCCGGTCCCGTCGGCGCGCGCGATGTACGGCGCAAAGCCGCTGGAATACATCGGCAACCTGCTTGGCCACGAAGGCCCCGGCAGCGCGCTGTCGCTGCTCAAGGAGCGCGGCTGGGCCGAGGGGCTCGGAGCCGGTGCCGGATTCGACCTGTACGGCGAGGATGCGTTTCAGATCAACGTGCAACTCACCGAAGCAGGTATCGCGCATTATCGCGAGGTGGCAGGCCTCGTGTTTGCCTCGATCGACCTGCTGCGCGATCAGGGCGTGGCGGAGTGGCGCTTTCGCGAACAAGGCAGCCTGGGAGAGCTGGATTTCCGTTTTCGGGAGAAGGGCAGTCCTACCGGAGCGGTGATCGGCATTGCCAATGCGCTGCAGGATTACCCGGTCGCGGAAGTCTTGCGTGGCCCGTACCTGTTTCGCGATTACGACAGTGCGCTGATTGCGCGCTACCTGGGTTATCTGCGCCCGGACAACGTGTTGTTGACGCTGACGCATCCCGGTATCGCCACGGATCGCGTGAGCGCCTGGTTCCAGACACCCTACAGCGTGAGCCGCCCGCAGCTGGCGGAAGTCGCGGCGGACGTTGCCGGTCGCGCCGCGCTGACCCTGCCGAAGCCGAACGAATTCATCCCCGGGAGGTTGGCGATCAAGGCGCCGGGCGCGGCTGTCGGTCGTCCCGAGGCCGTGGTGGAGCAGCCCGATTACCGGTTGTGGCACCTCCAGGACGCGCAGTTCCTGGCGCCCAAGGCTTCGATTTTCTTCCGCGTGTTGTCGGATACGGCAAACGCATCGGCGCGCAATGCCGCGCTCATGGCGCTCTATACCCGGCTGGTCGAGGATCAGTTGAACGAGTTTGCCTACCCGGCAACGCTGGCCGGATTGCAATACAGCATCGCACCGAGCAGCGGCGGATTCAGCGTCAGGATCGGCGGTTATGACGACAAGCAGGTGGTGCTGCTGGAGAAAATCCTGCATGCATTGCGCGAGCAGCAGTTCGATGGAACGCGTTTCGAGGCGCTCAAGACGGAGTTGCTGCGCAGTTGGGGCAACAGCGTGCGCGAGCGACCCTATGTCCAGCTGCTCGATGGCCTGGGCGAGTCGCTGGTGAAGCGGAACTGGTCCGATGCCGAGTTGCAGGCCGCGCTCGCCCCCGAGGACGCGGCGGCATTGGCCGGGCTGACCCGGCAAATGTACCAGCGGGCCGCGCTGGAGGTGCTGGTTCACGGCAATTTCGGGCGCGACGAGGCGAAGCGCATCGGTTCGCTGGTCTACTCCGCGCTGCGTTCCGGCACCCACACGCCGGCGCAACCGGCGCCGGTCGAGATCGTCGCCCTGGGGCGGGGGCAGCAGGTGCGCGAGTTCAAGGTCGATCACCCCGACTCGGCCCTGCTGTTCTACCTCCAGGGCGGTGCCGCGAGTTATGCCGAGCGCGCGCGTATCGCGCTCAGCGCACAGATCGTCAGTGCGCCCTTTTTCAATGAACTGCGCACCGAGAAGCAACTCGGCTATGTGGTGTTCGCACAGCCCTATCCGCTGTTCCGGGTGCCGGGCCTGCTGCTGGCGGTACAGTCCCCCGGCAGCGGGCCGGTTGCATTGACGGCGGCCGTCACTTCCTTCCTGAAACACCAGGCGCAGACGGCGGCCGATTTGCCGCAGGCGGAATTCGAGAGGCACCGGCGCGCGCTGGTCGATCGCCTGAACGAGTCGGCGAAATCGCTGGCCGAGCAAAGCGACCGGCTGTGGGCTGATCTGTCGCTCGGCGCCTACGGATTCGACGACCGGGCGCGGGTAGCCGCCGAGGTGGAGCGTATCGACAGGCAGCAGTGGGTCGATTACTTCCGGGCCAATCTGGACGGAGCCGCGGGCCGCGCGATGGTGCTTTACAGTCGCGGCAGCGCGCAGGCTCCGGGCGCTGCGCAGACCGTTCCGGGGCATGCAGTGACCGGCGCCGATCGCTGGCGTGACGATGCCAAATACTACCGTTTTGACTGGAGCGCCGCAGTGCAAGAATCACCTGCGGCACTACACTTGTAGCCATGCCCTCCGAGAGCAGGTAGCACGTCATATGCTGAACAAGACGGCGCTCATTGTTGATGATTCGCGCACTGCCAGCCAGATGCTGCGACTCATGCTCGAGCGCGAGGAGTTCCAGGTCGACGTGCTGGGAAATGCCGAAGCCGCGATCGGTTATCTGCGCGATCATCGGCCCGGCATCATATTCATGGATCACCTGATGCCTGGCATGGACGGATTCCAGGCGGTCAAGGAAATCAAGAGCACGGTCGCAACCTCGACCATTCCGATCGTGATGTACACGGCCAAGTCCGGTGAGCTCTATGTCGGACAGGCGCATGCGCTCGGCGCGGTCGATATCCTGCCCAAGCCCCCCACGCGTGAAACCCTGCGCGCCGTATTCCGGCGTATCGACGAGCGTGTGGAGGCCGCCAACGAGCCGGCGCCGGAGCCGGTCGTCGAGATCGTTGCACGCGCGCCAGCGCAGCCACCGGCCCTCGAGGCAGTAGTGGTCGCGGATGATGTCGAATTCGCCGCCGCCGACGTGGCGCACCCGCATAACGCCGAGCGCGGTACCGTGGTGCCGGCGCCGGGCCCGGATTTCCTGCGCGACGTGACCGGGGAGTCCGAGGACACCGGCTCTTCGTGGCAACGCGTCTCGTGGTGGCTGGCGGCGGCCGCGGCGGCGGCGTCATTTGTGCTTGGCACGCAGTTTTCCGCCCGGGAATCCGCGGACAGCCCCTATTTGCGCACCCTGTCGTGGGCGTTGAGCGAGAGCTTCCGTTACCCCTACGAGGAGGCACCGTTCGCGGGTGAGCGGGTCGAGCGGATTCGCACCCTGGTGGAACATCTCGCGCAGGCCGGGTTCAAGGGCACGCTGAGGCTGGAAGGCAACGCGGGACAGTTTTGCCTGGTTGCGGCTTCCGGCGGCTGGCGGGTAGCGGATGCGGCGCTGCCGATAGAGTCCTGCGAAATGATCGGCCTCAGCCCGCAGGAAGCGCGTCAGGCCAGCGGGCGCCAGTCGGCGGAATTCCGCGAGTTGCTGCAGAAATTGCCGCTGCTCGCCGGCCCGGATATCAGGCTGGAAATCGAGGCGCTCGGCGATCGCAACCCGTATCGACCTTATCCACCGCACGACCAGGTCGCATCGGCAGGCGACTGGAACCGTATTGCGGCGGAAAACAATCGCATCACGGTCAGCGTGACGCCGCGTTCCTGATCCCGGCCTGTGTATTGCGGCGTCTGTTGGCGCCCGGCTGCAGCAGTTGTAGAGTACACGCATCCAATTGTCATTGCAGTCTATTAACGATGACCGATCGGTTAACATTGACCGCTCGACCGATGCCGCAAATTGCAGGGGAGTTTTCATGCAGGAGGATATCGATTCGGCGGAAACAGGAGAGTGGCTCGATGCGCTCGATGCGGTAACGCACAATCGAGGCAAGGGGCGTGCCGCCTACCTGCTCAAGCGCCTCGTCGATCGGGCAACCGATAGCGGCGTGAAGATGCCGCCGGCAATCACCACTCCGTATCGCAACACCATTGCGCCCGAATCCGAACACCGCATGCCGGGCGATCTGTTCGTCGAGCGCCGCATACGCTCGCTGATTCGCTGGAACGCGCTGGCGATGGTGATGCGCGCCAATGATGATGACGAGGGGCTCGGCGGACATATCGCGACCTTTCTGTCCAGTGCCACGCTCTATGACGTGGGCTTCAATTATTTCTTTCGCGGCAACAGCGAGGATACGCGTGGTGACCTGGTGTTTTTCCAGGGTCACAGTGCGCCCGGGATGTACGCGCGCTCCTATCTGGAGGGCCGCTTCAGCGAGGAGCAGCTCGACAATTTCCGCCGTGAAGTAGACGGTCGTGGCCTTGCCTCCTATCCGCACCCCTGGCTGATGCCCGATTACTGGCAGTTCCCGACCGTGTCGATGGGATTGGGCCCGATCCAGTCGATCTACCAGGCCCACGTGATGCGGTACCAGCAGAACCGCGGGCTGCTGGATCATGGCGATCGCAAGGTATGGGCATTTCTTGGTGACGGGGAATGCGACGAACCCGAAACCCTGGGGGCAATCGGACTCGCCGGTCGCGAAGGCCTCGACAACCTGATCTTCGTGGTGAACTGCAACCTGCAGCGTCTCGACGGGCCGGTGCGCGGCAACGGCAAGATCATCCAGGAGCTCGAGGGGATTTTTCGCGGTGCGGGCTGGAACGTGATCAAGGTGATCTGGGGCAGGCTGTGGGATTCGCTGCTGGCGCGCGATGAATCCGGGTTGTTGCAGAAGCGGATGGACGAAGTCTGCGACGGCGAATACCAGAATTACAAGTTCAATGGCGGTGCGTACACACGGGAGCATTTCTTCGGCAAGTATCCGGAGACGCTGGACCTGGTGAAGGATCTTTCCGACGATGACATCATGTACCTCAATCGCGGGGGTCACGACCCGTACAAGGTGTATGCAGCCTACCATGAAGCCTACCACCACAAGGGTCAGCCAACCGTGATCCTGGCCAAGACCGTCAAGGGTTATGGCATGGGCAGCTCCGGCGAGGCGGCCAACGAAACCCATTCCGTCAAGAAAATGGATCTGGAGAGCCTGAAGAAATTCCGTACCCGCTTCAGTATTCCGTTGCGTGACGATGAACTGAAGGCGGTGCCTTACTACCGCCCCGCTCCGGACAGCCCTGAAATGGTCTACATGCGTCAGCGACGCGAGGCTCTCGGAGGCCAGTTGCCAAGCCGCGTGGCGAGCCGGGAGCGACTGGCGGTGCCGTCGCTGGAGAGCTTTGCGGCACAGATAAAGGGCAGTGCGCACCGCGAAATTTCCACCACCATGGCGTTGGTGCGGATGCTCTCGACGCTGGTCAAGGATCCGGGTATCGGCGAGCGCGTGGTGCCGATCGTGCCCGACGAGGCGCGTACCTTCGGCATGGAAGGAATGTTCCGCCAGCTCGGCATCTACTCGTCGGTCGGGCAGCGCTACACGCCGCACGACTCGACCCAGATCCTGTTCTACAAGGAGGATCGAAAAGGTCAGATTCTCGAGGAAGGAATAAACGAGCCCGGGGCGATGTCGGCGTGGATTGCCGCCGCCACCTCCTACAGCAATCACAACCTGACGATGGTGCCGTTCTATATTTTCTATTCCATGTTCGGTTTTCAGCGTGTCGGTGACCTGACGTGGGCGGCGGGCGACCAGCGGGCGCGCGGATTCCTGATCGGCGCCACCGCGGGGCGCACCACGCTGAACGGCGAGGGTCTGCAGCACCAGGACGGTCACAGCCACCTGGCGGCAGCCACCATACCCAACTGTGTCAGCTACGATCCGACCTACGCCTACGAGCTTGCGGTGATCGTGCATCATGGGCTCGAGGTGATGTATGGCCGGGGCGAGAGCAAATACTTCTACATCACCACGATGAACGAGAACTACCAGCACCCGGAAATGCCGCCCGGAGCCGAGGAGGGCATCGTGCGCGGCATGTACCGCATCGAGAGCGCCGCCGCGGGCGCAGGGAACGTGGTGCAGCTGCTGGGTAGCGGCGCGATCCTGCGCGAGGTGCGCGAAGCGGCGACGCTGTTGCGCGCCGATTTCGGCGTGGATGCCGATGTGTGGAGTCTCACCAGCATCAATGAACTGCGCCGGGACGGACTCGACGCCGAGCGCTGGAACATGCTGAACCCGCTGCAGGAAGCGCGCGTGCCCTGGATCACGCGCCAGCTCGAAGGTGCCGGCGGACCGGTGATTGCCGCCACCGACTACATCAAGGCATATGCGGACTCGTTGCGCGCGTTTATCCGGCAGCGTTTCACGGCGCTCGGCACCGACGGCTTCGGGCGCAGCGATACGCGCGCCCGGCTGCGTCACTTTTTCGAGGTGGACCGCCATTTCGTGGTGGTTGCGGCGCTGAACGCGCTCGCGCAGGAGGGGCGCATCGAAGCCGGCGTCGTGGCCGAGGCGATCAGCCGCTACGGCATCGATCCCGCCAAACCCAATCCGGCACAGGTGTGAACGGATGAGTCGCCGGGCAGGCGCCGCGAGAAGGAAGCGAGTGTGAAACAGCAGGCCGTAACAGTTCCCGATCTGGGCGGCGCCGATGATGTCGAAGTCATCGAGGTCGTGGTTGCCGACGGAGCGTCGGTCAGCCCCTAGCAGACCCTGATCGTCGTCGAATCCGACAAGGCGTCAATGGAAATACCCGCGCCCGGCGCGGGTATCGTTCGCGGCATCACGGTGAAGGTCGGTGACCGGGTGCGCCAGGGCGACACGATCCTGATGCTGGAATCCGTATCCGGGTCGGCCCCCGTGCCGGCGGCTTCTGCCGCGGAACCGGTTCCGGAGCCAGTGGCGAGCGCGGGACCGGCGCTTGCGTCCGTTGCACCCGCGCCGGAAATTGTGCAACCCGCAGCACCTGGCACCGGTGCCGGGCGTGATATGGCGCTGACGATTCCGGATCTGGGCGGTGCCAGCAGCGTCGAAGTGATCGAGCTGGCGGTGCATGTCGGCGACCAGGTGGCGGAAGGCGCGCCATTGCTGGTGCTCGAAGGCGACAAGGCCTCGATGGAATTGCCGGCGCCGGCTGCCGGCACGGTGCTGGCTCTCGAGGTGAAGGTCGGTTCCCGGGTGCAGGGCGGTCAATCCATCGGCGTTCTGCGCGTGGCCGCGGCAAGTGCCGCCGCGCCCGCCGCCACGAACGCGCCACCGGTGGCACCGGTCGCCGCCAGTGAGAGCGATACCGTAACCGGGATCAATCGAGTGCTGGAAAAGGAGCAGCGGCATGCTGCGGCGCAACCGCTCGAGCGGGCGTCGGCCAAAGGCAACATGGTCTATGCCGGCCCGGCAGTACGCCAGCTCGCGCGCGAGCTTGGCGTCACGCTCGCCGGGGTCGCGGGCACCGGACCCAAGGGGCGGATCCTCAAGGAGGATGTGCAGTCCTGGGTCAAGACACGGCTCGCCGCCGCACCTGCGAGCGCGGCCACCGCGCTGCCATCGATACCGGAGGTGGATTTCGCCGCATTCGGACCGGTCGAAACCGTGGCCCTGAGCAATTTCCAGAAGGCGACCGTCGGCAACATGCTGCGCAGCTGGCTCAACGTGCCGCATGTGACGCAGTTCGATTTTGCCGATGTCACCGACCTGGAGGCCTTCCGCTCCGGTCTCAAGCCCGAGATGCAGCAGCGCAACAACAAGCTCACACCGCTGGCGTTCCTGCTGGTCGCGGTGGCGCGCGCGTTGCGTGAACATCCCCGCTTCAATGCCTCGCTGCACCCCGATGGCGCGCAGCTGGTGTTCAAGCAATACGTACATGTCGGTATTGCGGTGGACACACCGCAGGGGCTGGCGGTTCCGGTGATTCGCGACGTGAATACCAAGAGCATGTGGGAACTCGCCGCCGAGGCCCGCGAACTTGCGGAAAAGGCGCGCAACCGCAAACTGAAGCTGATCGATATGCAAGGTTCGTGCTTCACGATTTCGAGCCTCGGCAATATCGGTGGCGAGGGTTTCACGCCGATCGTGAACGCCCCCGAGGTCGCGATCCTCGGTGTCTCGAAGCTCGCGGTGCGCCCGGTCTGGAGCGGCACGGAATTCCTGCCGCGCAAGACCTTGCCGCTGTCGCTGTCCTATGATCATCGGGTGATCAACGGTGCCGATGCCGGACAGTTCATGAGCTCGCTCGTGGCCATGCTGGCCGATATCCGGCGCTTGCTTCTGTGAGCGCTCATCCGCGCGCAGGCAGGCGCGTCCACCAGACAGCGCCGCGGAGCTGAAGCACGATGACACGACTGACGACAGCGGATATCACGCCGGCGCGCCTCAGTGAATTTCACGCGCTGGAGCCGATACCGGAGGAGCGGCGCGGCGCGCTGCTGCAGCAAGCGCAGATCCGCCGGCTCGGCCCGGGCGAGGTATTGCTGAGGGCGCGCATGCCTGCCGATACCAGCCTGTTCCTGATCCAGGGCGAGTTCGAGGTGCAGGAGTCCGCGAGCGTGCGCTACAAGCTCTACGCCGGTGGCGCTCAGGCCCGCCATGCACTCGAAGAGCGGCTTGGGGCGAGCGCCTCGTTGCGCGCGATCGGCGAGGTGAGCATGCTTGCGATCGAGCGCAGGCTCATCGAAGAGGCGATAAGCAACCGGGACCAGGAGGCTTTCACGATCGAGTACGCACCGGTCAGCATCCGCGAGGCGCCGAGGGTCGAGAAAAAAACCGTCGAGGACTGGAGCACGCGACTGCGCAATTCCACGTTGCTGAGCGCGATGCCTGCGGCCGATGTGCTGCGTTTTTTCATGGAACTCGAGCGCGTCGAGCTCCGTGCCGGTGACGATATCGTCAACGTCGGCGGCCGCAACGACTATTTCCACGTCCTGTTCGAGGGCTCTGCCGAGTTGTCGGGCGATCCGGCAGGCATTGGCGCGGCGCTCGAACTGGTGCCGGGCAGTCATTTCGGCGCGGAGGCGATGATCGGCGGCACGCCGAGCAATGTCACGGTACGCATGAAAACCGCCGGAGCGCTCGGCCGGCTCGGCAAGCAGCAATTCGACCGGATCCTGCGCCCGGTGCTGGTTCCTGTCGCCGATCCGGATACTGCAGCGGGCTTGCTCGACGATTCCGGCATGCGCTGCGAGTTGCTCGATATCCGCCCGGCGCAGGAGTCCGCGGGCGCTCGGCGCGACGGAGCACTCGGGCTGTCCGTCGAGTCGTTGCGCGATTCACTCCACCAGCTTGCTGCCGGATCGACTTTCCTGGTTGCTCCCGAAGGGGGGCAGCACGCCGAGCTGGGAGTGTTTCTGCTGCGCCAGGCCGGCCGCGACGCCTACCTGCTGAGCGATTAGCTCGTGTCGTGGCCGTGCGCCAAACCGGTATAATGCGCGCCCCGAACCCGTCTCGAAACAGGACCGCTCGATGATCATCAAGCCAAAAGTGCGTGGATTCATGTGCATCACCGCGCATCCCGCCGGATGTGCGGCAAGCGTGGCGCAGCAGATTGCCCATGTGCGCTCCAATGGCCCGATTCCCGATGCGCCGAAGCGGGTGCTGGTGATCGGCGCCTCCACCGGCTACGGACTCGCCTCGCGGATCACGGCTGCGTTTGGCGGCGGTGCGGCAACGGTGGGGGTTTTCTTCGAGAAGGAAGGCACCGAGGGCAAATGCGGCACTGCGGGCTGGTACAACTCCGCGGCCTTCCACCAGCAAGCCGCAGCCGCGGGGCTCCCGGCATGGAGCGTGAATGGGGATGCCTTTTCCACCGGGATCAAGGACCGCACGGTGGACCTGGTGCGGCGCGAACTCGGCGAGGTGGACCTGGTGATTTACAGCCTGGCCTCGCCGCGACGCACCCATCCGCTGACCGGCGTGACCCATAAATCGACGCTGAAGCCGATTGGCAAGCGAGTCGAGGAGCGCACCCTCGACACCGACCGGCGCGAGATCAAACAGGTCGTGCTGGAGGCCGCCAGCGACGAGGAAATCGCCGATACCGTCGCGGTGATGGGCGGCGAGGACTGGGAGATGTGGATCGATCGCCTCGGCGCGGAAGGCCTGCTCGCGCCGGGCGCGCGCACCACGGCGTATACCTACCTGGGGGATCGCATCACCTGGTCGATCTACTGGGATGGCACCATCGGCGCCGCCAAGAAGGATCTCGACACCACCGCCCTCAGGCTAAACCGCAAGCTCGCCGCGAGTGGCGGCAAGGCCTATGTGTCGGTGCTGAAGGCGGTTGTCACGCAGGCGAGTTCCGCCATTCCGATCATGCCGCTCTACCTGGCGTTGCTCTTTCGGGTGATGAAGGCGCGCGGTACCCACGAGGGATGCATCGAGCAGATCGACGGCTTGTTCCGTTCGGCGCTGCTGGTCGATTCCCCGAGCCTCGATGACAGCGGGCGCCTGCGCATGGATGGCAAGGAACTTGTGCCGGAGGTGCAGCGCGAGGTAGAGCGTCTGTGGCCGCTGGTGGAAAGCGGGAACCTCGACGAGCTGACGGATTTCGCGGGTTACCAGGCCGAGTTCCTGCACCTGTTCGGTTTCGGATTTGCCGGCGTTGACTACGATGCCGATGTGGATACGGTCACGCCGACCGCGAACCTGGTGTCATGATCACGCTCGAACCCGGGCGCGTCAGCGAACTCTCGGCACGGGTAAGGCGCATCATCGCCCCGAACCCGGGAGTGATGACCGGCCCGGGAACCAACAGCTACCTGCTCGGGCGCGAGCAGATCGCTGTTGTCGATCCGGGGCCCGATGATACGGCGCACCTCGATGCGATCATCGCCGCCGGAGAAGGACGCATCCGCTGGATCGTGGTCACCCACACCCACGAGGATCATTCGCCAGCTGCCGCGCCGCTGGCGCGCGCCACTGGCGCCGAGCTGTGGGGCGCCGCGGCACCGGATGATTTTTACCAGGATCACAGCTTCGTGCCCGATGTGGCACTGGCGGAATACAGCTGCCTGCGGACCGCGGAGTTCACCCTGCGCGCGATCCACACCCCCGGACACGTGAGCAATCACTACTGCCTGCTGCTCGAGGAAGAAGGCATGTTGTTCACCGGCGACCACATCATGAACGGCTCCACCGTGGTGATCATTCCGCCGAGCGGCGACATGAAGGAATATCTCGATTCGCTGGAAAAGCTCAAGGCCTGTCCGTTGCGGCATCTCGCGCCGGGGCACGGCGAGTTGATGCCCGAGCCGTTCGCGGCTATCGAGGCATTGATCGCGCATCGTCTGAAGCGCGAGGCCAAGGTAGCGAAGGTGTTGGCCGCGGGCGCCGGCACGCTCGATGAGCTGGTGCTGCGAGCCTATGACGATGTGCCCGTCGCAATGCACCCGATGGCGAAATACTCGCTGTGGGCGCACCTGTTGAAGCTGGAGCGCGAGGCGCGCGCGCAGTGTCGCGATGAGCGCTGGAGCATCGCGGGACGATAGTTATTGTTCCGGGTGCAGCCTGTCCGGTGAGATGATTGCAGCAGGCACTGCAGTGCTCGCCGGCAGCAACTTCATCCAGCGATCGGAGCGAAAGCGCCATACCAGCAGAACGTTCTTGACCGCGTAATCCGCAACCAGCGTCGCGTAGATCCAGCCGACCGGAAATCCGAACCGATCGAGCACCAGGGCCAGCCCGAAGCGCACCACGATCAGTCCCATGATCACGTTCAGCAGCGGAAAGCGCGTATCGCCCGCGCCGCGCAACGCGCCGCCCAGGCAGAATTCCACCGCCAGCATCGGCAGGATCGCGGTGAATGAATAGATCACCAGCACCGTGTGTTCGGCGATTGCCTGGTCGCCGCTCAGCCACAGGGCAACCGGCAGCGCGTACCAGGCGAGCAGCAGGCCGGGTGCGGTGAGCACCACTACCGTTACGCGCAGCGCGCGTATCGTGACCAGGCGTGCATTGGCGATGGACCCTGCCCCGATTTGCTGTCCGACCAGCACTGAAACGGCAATCGAGAAGCCGAATCCTATCACCATCGCGAGCGAGAGCAGGCTGACGCCGGTCCCGTAGGCGGCGAACGCGGCCGCACCGTGGTGCGCGACCACCCACAGAAAGGCGATCACCCCGCCCTGCAGGAAGCCCTGCTCCAGTGCCGCCGGATAACCAAGCTTCCACAAGGCGGCCACCCGTTCGCGATAGCGGCCATCGGGGCGTGTCCGTTTCAGCAGCAGAAGACTGCGGTGCCAGGCGGCGAAAGCCAGTGCCGTGCCGCAGAGGTTTCCCAGTCCAAGGCCGATCGCGATAAACCGTACATGTGGCTGCAAGCCGAATGGCGGATCATTGGACCAGTGCCATGCCAGGACCACGCACAGGCCGTTGGTCAGCAACGAGAACAGTACCGGTGTGCGGGCATCCCCGGCGGCGCGCAACGAGGTGGCCAGCACCATGAAAACCGCCATCGGGGCAAAAAACAGCGTCATCCAGCGTGCATAGGCCAGCGATTCCGCGTAGGCGCCGGCGTCGAGTCCGAACAGACCGATCAGCGCCGGAGCCGCGACCCAGGTGAGCGCCGTGAGTGCCACACCGAGTGCGGCGCCGAGACCGAGCGCAATCCCGAGCAGCTGGTTTGCCTCCTCCCGCCTGCCGGCGCCCCAGGCGTTGGCAATCAGTGCCAGGGTGCCGGCATTGATGCCCGCGGCGATTGCGAGAAATACGTTGTAGAGCCGTGTTCCGGCGTTCACCGCGACCACCGCGTCCGGGCCCAGCGTGGCGGCGATGCGGATCATGAAAATGCCGACCAGGGATGCGAGCAGGAATACCGCGCCCGAGGGCAAGGCGAGCGCAAGTATCGATACGATGGAAACCGGCGAGTCCGGGCGCGCCGCGGGTGCTGTCATGAACAATCCGCAAGCACCCGGTTCTTGCCTTCCTGCTTCGCCCGGCGCAGTGATTCGTCGGCACGGTGCAGCAGGTTCATCGGATCCGAGTCCTCGGGAGTCAGCGTCGCGACCCCGGCGCTGAAGGTGATCGCGATATGGCGCGAGCTGAAGGACTCCTGGCAGATGTGCTGACGCATGCGCTCGAGCAGCTGCATTGCGGCCGGCAGGCTCGAATCGGGCATCAGGACCACGAATTCCTCGCCGCCGTAGCGCGCCACCATGTCGACGCCGCGCAGCTGGTTGCGCACCGAGGCGGCAAACTGCGCGAGCACCTCGTCACCGGCGATCACGCCGTGCAGCTTGTTGGTGCGGCCGAAGTCGTCGAGATCGAGCAATGCAATCGAAAGCGGATTGCCATAACGGCGCGAGCGTCCGAACTCGCGATCCAGCGCTTCGAACAGCTGGCGGCGATTGGCCACGCCGGTCAGCGGGTCGGTCATCGCCAGCCGCTCGAGTTGCTGGTTTGCGGTCTCCAGCGCCCGGCTGCGCTCGGCCAGCTCCGTGTTCAGTTGCGCCAGCTGCGCGGTTCTCTCGAGCAACGCAAGGTTGCTGGCCTCCAGCGCATGCGTGGACACGAAGCCCTGTCGGCGCGCGGTCTCGAGATGAATGGCCAGGTAGGCTCCTGCCGCCGAGATTGCGGCCAGCGCCAGCAGGAACATGATCTGTGGTGGTCCGGTTATCGTTTCGAAGGCAATCACGCTGCACCAGGTCAACACCAGTCCAGTGCCCTGCAGTGCCAGCAACTGGGTTCGTTCGGCGCTGTGCAGGACTGCGAGCGGCAGGCAGATCACCACGTACGCCGAGGCATCCGTGATGTGCGCATCGAGCGTCGTCAGCATGGCCGCGCCGATCAGCGGCAGCATGATCCAGGCATTGTCGAGTCGGCAGTTCAGGCGTCGGTCGGATGTGAGCGGAAGGCGTCCGGACACCAGCGCGAGCAGTGCCACGCCAGCGAGGTAGGCAAATGCAAGCGCGTAGCACTCCTCCCGGGTGAGAACGCCATCGCGGGCGACCAGATCGAGATAGAAATAGGAGGCCAGGTAGGCCCCGGACAGTGGCAACAGCAGCAGGCTGAACATCCAGCGGTGACGCGCGTTCTGAGCGCCGCGATAGCCGAGGTAGGCTATGTCGGCGGATGCCTCGTTGCGATTGATGGATTGCTCCATGGGTTGGTACGCTGTCGCTGACGTTCGCTTACAGCATAGCTTCCGACGGCATCCGGCAACAGGCTTTCCTCGCCGGTTGGGAACGACTGCTCGAGAGGGTCGTCGTATTGCGCGATCTGCGCAAAAAAAACACAGAAGAATTACGAATAATTGCCTAGTTGACGAGCAGTGGGTAGAATTTGCGTTGAATCATGCCTGTATTCAAGCGTCTTTGCGATGGAGGCCCCGGGTGAACGAGATCGATTCCCTGCCCCTTACCATGCCTCGCCTGCTGGCCTGGGCCGCGGCGCGGGCTCCAGAACGCATTGCGCTGGAGGAAGCGGGGCTGCAACTCGATTACGCCGCGTTGGATGCGGCTCGCCGCCGCGCGGCGAAAGCCTTTCTTGCCGCGGGCACAGGCCATGGCGATCGCGTCGCGATCTGGGCGCCGAATCGTCATGAGTGGATCGTGGCCGCGACCGGCGCCCAGAGCATCGGGGCGATCGTGGTGCCGCTCAACACGCGGATGAAAGGTGCGGAGGCGGGCTATATCCTGCGCCGCAGCGGCGCGCGCATGCTGTTCACGGTCGGCGAGTTTTCCGGCAATCGCTATCCGCAGATGCTCGAGGGTATCGAACTGCCGGCGCTGCAGCGAGTGTTGTGCTTCGGAGAAGCTGATTGGCTGGAGTTTCTTGCGGCCGGGGAGGGCATCGACGAGGCCGTGCTCGCGGCGCGCGAAGCGGCGGTGCAGCCCGAGGACACGCTCGATCTGATGTTCACCTCCGGCACCACCGGCAATCCCAAGGGGGTGATGACCGGGCACGGGCAGAATATTCGCGCCTTCGATACCTGGAGCCGCACGGTCGGGCTGTGCGCCGATGACAATTACCTGATCATCAATCCTTTCTTTCATTCCTTCGGCTACAAGGCCGGCTGGATGGCGGCGATCATCCGCGGCGCGCGCATCCTGCCGGTCGCGAGCTTCGATGTCGACGAGGTGTTGCGGCGCATCCAGTTCGAGCGCGTCAGCATGCTGCCGGGGCCGCCGACCATCTACCAGTCCCTGCTGGCGCATTCCGAGCGGCGCAATTACGATCTCTCGTCGTTGCGTCTCGCGGTTACCGGCGCGGCGTTGGTGCCGCTCGACCTGATCCGGCGCATGCGCAGCGAGCTCGGATTCCGCACCGTGCTGACCGCCTACGGGCTTACCGAGACCTGCGGCGTGGTAACCGTCAGCAGCGTCGACGATGCGCCTGAACTGATCGCGACCAGTGCGGGGCGCGCGATGCCGGGGGTCGAGCTGCGATGCGTGAACAATGGCGGGGTCGCGGTTCCTGCCGGGGAACCGGGCGAGGTGCAGGTGCGTGGCTACAACGTCATGCAGGGCTATTTCGATGATCCCGAAGCGACCGCGGAGGCGATCAGCGCCGATGGCTGGTTGCATACCGGCGACATCGGCGTGATGAATGAAGACGGGTATCTGCGCATCACCGACCGCATCAAGGACATGTTCATCGTCGGCGGCTTCAACTGTTATCCGGCGGAGATCGAGAATCTGCTGTGCTCGATGGAAGGGGTGGCCCAGAGCGCGGTGATCGGGGTCGCGGACGAGCGCATGGGCGAAGTCGCCAAGGCATTTATCGTGCGCCGCCCGGGCGCTTCGCTCGAGGCCGACGAGGTGATTGCGTGGTGCCGGCGCAACATGGCGAACTACAAGGTACCGCGCAGCGTGGAGTTTCTCGATGCGCTGCCGCTCAATGCCGCGGGCAAGGTGCTGAAAACCACGTTGCGGGCGCTGGAAAACGCGTGAACATGGCTCCGGCGCGCACCACGTTCCTGGGCGAGATGGCCTCGCTCGATGATGTGGACCGGCGCCTGATCGAACTGTTGCGCGCCGATGGGCGGATGGCATTTCGCGCCCTTGCCGATGCGCTCGGTGTCACCGAATCGGGGGCGCGGGCGCGGGTGCGCCAGCTCGAGACCTCGGGTTTCATGAAGGTGGTGGCGGTAGCCGATGCCGAGGCCGCCGGTTTCGAATTGCTGCTGGCGGTGGGCGTTGAAGTCGAGGGGCGGCCGGCACTCGAGGTTGCCGAGGCGCTGGCCGCGTTGCCGGAAGTGTTTTCGGTGAGCCAGGTGGTCGGTACCTACGATATCGAGTTGCTGATGGTGGCGCGTGATCACGAGCACCTCGCGGAGCTCGTTACCGCGACGCTGGTGCGTATCCCGGGAGTGCGGCGCATTCTTACCGGCCTCGCGGTGGATGTGCTGAAGAATCAGCCGGACTGGGTGCCGTTCGATGACTAGACGGCGTCTCGACGAGGTGGACCGGCGCATACTCGATTACCTGTCGCGTGATGCGCGTACCAGCAACCGGCGCATCGCCGATGAGCTCGGCGTCACCGAGGGCACGGTGCGTGCGCGCATCAAGCGGATGGAAGACGAGGATCAGATCCGGATAACCGCGCTGACCAATATCCGCAAGCTCGACAACCCGACGCTGGCGTTCATCTGGATCGAGGTCGATCGCGGTGCGCAGTGCCGGGAGGTTGCCGAAGCGCTGGCGCACGATCCGCAGATCGGCTTTGTCGCGGTGATGGTTGGTCGATTCGACATACTCGCGATCACGCTGGTGCAGTCGGCGGCACAGTTGAGCGAATTCCTGCACAGCACGGTGCACGCAATCCCGGGCGTGCGGCACACGGAGTGCTCGCTGGGTGCGCGTTTCGTGAAGCACGATTACCGGATCAGTCGAATCGTGAGGAGGCCGGAAGAGATCCATGCTGGCGTCCGAATTGCGTAGATTGAGGATTAAAATTTGGTGTACTTTATAAATATATGGCTTTGATGGCCTTGTATGCGTAAAATTGCACAATTAATTTTACTATTTGAGTGTTCGCCGCGTATTCCGGCGGGTCGTTATGGCTAAGGGCAGGAGAGATTGCGGATGAACAAGGTGATGAATGCCGGCGAGGTGGTCAGGAAGCTCGACAGCGGTATGACGATTGGTATCGGTGGCTGGGGGCCGCGGCGCAAGCCGATGGCGCTGGTGCGCGAGATCCTGAGGTCCGATATCAAGGATCTGACCGTGGTCGCCTACGGTGGCGCGGATGTGGGCATGCTGTGCGCGGCGGGCAAGGTGCGCAAGCTGGTATTCGCGTTCGTGTCCCTGGATTTCATCCCGCTCGAGCCCTGGTTTCGCCTGGCGCGCCAGAATGGCAGCATCGAGACCATGGAGATCGACGAGGGCATGTTCCTGCTGGGGTTGCGCGCGGCCGCGATGAAGCTGCCGTTCCTGCCGACCCGCATTGGCCTCGGAACCGATGTGCTCAAGTACAACCCGCAGATCAAGACCATAGTGTCGCCCTATGCCGATGGGCGCGAGCTGGTCGCGATGCCGGCGCTCGAGCTCGATGCGGCGCTGATTCACGTCGATCGCGCGGATGCGCGCGGGGTGTGCCAGATCAAGGGGCCCGATCACTACATGGACGATGTGTTCGCGCGCGCGGCGCGTGAGACTTTCGTGAGCTGCGACGAGTTGGTCGAGAGCAGTTTTTTCGCCTCTGCGGAAGAGGCGCGTCATGTGTACTGGGAGCGCTCGGAGACCACCGGCGTGGTGCATATCCCGGGTGGCGCGCACCCCAGCAGCTGCAACCCGTTGTATGGCTTCGACGTGGCGCATTTCAAGACCTACGCAGCCTCCGCAGGCGCGGAAAACGGCTGGCAGGAATACATGCAGAAATACGTGGGTGCTTCCGAGGAACACTACCGGGAGCAGGTTGGTGGCCTCGCGGCCATCCGCAAGCTTGCCCTGCCCACGTATTGAAAGGAGACACCCCATGAATGCACCGGACTACACGCTCGCGGAATTGATGATCACGGCAGCCTCCGAGGCCTGGCGCGGCGACGGTGAAGTGCTCGCCACTGGCATTGGCCTGTTGCCGCGGCTCGCGGCATCACTGTCGATGCTGAGCAGCAATCCGGACCTGCTGATGACGGACTCAGAGGCTTTCCTGCTGTCGGCACCGAACCCGGTGGGGGCGCGTGCTGCCGATTTTGCGCCGGCTTACGAGACCTGGATGGGCTTCTCGCGCATCTTCGACAACGTCTGGGGCGGCAAGCGCCATGCGATGGTCGGGCCGACCCAGATCGATCGCTTCGGGCAGGCCAATATTTCCTGCATCGGGGACCATGCAAAACCCAAGGTGCAGATGCTCGGGGTGCGCGGTTTTCCCGGCAATTCGATCAGTCACGCCAATTCCTTTTTCGTGCCCGCGCACAACAATCGCGTGTTCAAGTCGGGGGAGTGTGACACGGTCTGCTCGATCGGCTACAACCCGGCGCGTCTGGCAAAGGGATACCGCCTCGGTGAGGTCGATATCCGCCTTATCATCACCGATCTGTGCGTGATGGATTTCGGTGGCCCCGGGTACCAGATGCGCATCCGCTCCCTGCATCCGGGCATCGGCGTCGAACAGGTGCAGCAGAACACCGGCTTCGAGCTCTGCATACCTGCCGCTATCCCGGTCACCGCGGCACCCACCGAAGAGCAGTTGGCAATCATCCGCCGTATGGATCCGCACAACCTGCGCGCGCGCGAGTTGAAGGACAATCCACCCGGCGACCGTTCGCGCGGATAAGGACCGATCCAATGTCCGAAATGCTGCATACCCGTCTGACCGAGCTACTGGGTTGCCGTTATCCCATCGTGCAGACCGCGATGGGCTGGGTGGCCGATCCCCGGCTCGTTGCCGCGACCGGCAATGCCGGTGGTTTTGGTTTCCTGGCCGGGGCGACCATTCCTGCGCAGCAGATGGAAGCCGATATCCTGCGCACCAAGGAACTGAGCAGCGCGCCGTTTGGCGTGAATTTCCATATGTACCAGCCGAATGCGGCGGCAATCGTCGACCTGGTGGTGAAGCACGGTGTGCGCGCGGTCAGTTACAGCCGTTCGCCCGGGCCGGCGTTCATCCGCAAGCTCAAGGATGCGGGCGTGGTGTGCATGCCCACCGTAGGCGCGGTCAAGCACGCGGTGAAAGCGGTCGAGCTGGGTGCCGATGCGGTGACTGTGCAGGGTGGCGAGGGTGGCGGTCACACCGGTTCGGTGCCGACCACGCTGTTGCTGCCCGACGTGGTGTGCCGGGTGAAGGTGCCGGTGATCGGTGCCGGTGGCTTCAAGGACGGGCGTGGACTGGTGGCGGCGATGGCTTTCGGTGCCGAGGGCATCGCGATGGGCACCCGCTTTCTGATGACCAGCGACAGCCCGGTGCCGCTCGCCACCAAGCAGCGCTACCTGAGCTGTGCGAACCCGGCCGATATCATCGTCTCGCGGGCGATAGACGGCATGCCGCAACGCATGGTGATGAACGAGATGCTCGGTGAGCTGGAGCGCGCCGGCGCCCTGAAAAAACTGTTGATCGCGCTGCGCAATGGCCTGGCGTTTCGCCGCCACACCGGCGCGGGCATCCTGCAATTGCTGAAATCCGCGATCGCGATGCAGCGTGACGACGACGGTCTGACGCTCTCGCAGGCAATCATGTCGGCCAATGCGCCGATGATCATCCAGCGCGCGATGGTCGATGGTCACCCCGAACAGGGCGTGTTGCCGAGCGGACAGGTCGCCGGCGTGATCTCCGACCTGCCGGACTGCGCGGAACTGATTGCACGCATCGTTGCCGAGGCCGAGGAGTGCCTGGGTGCGCTGGCGGCACGGTCGAAATGACGAGAGAAGCCATGCGGAGCTTGCGAATCCGGCCGCCGTGCCGGTCTCGATGACGGGAACTCCGCGCCTTGGCTCGAAATCGAAGTGCCGGCGTGTGGGTTCGATTCTTTGGATGCACCAGGAAACTACTGCAGGAGCGACCCCGATATGAGCAAACCATTCAGCACCACGATCGGTGAAGGTATCGCGGAACTGGTGTTCGACCATCCGCCGGTGAATGCGTTCGACAGCGCGGGCTGGGCGGCGATTGCCGCCGAGATCGAGGCGCTCGGAACCAACGATGCGGTGCGCGTGATCATCATCGCGGCCGAGGGGCGCGGTTTCTGCGCCGGCGTGGATATCAAGGAGCTGGCCTCCGACCGCTCGCTGATCGTGAAGGTCAACAAGGGCAATTACGATACCTTTCGCGCGGTACATCTGAACCCGAAGCCGGTGATCGTGGCGGTGCATGGCTTCGTGCTGGGCGGCGGCATCGGGATCAGCGGCGCGGCGGATATCGTGGTGGCATCCGAGTGCGCGCGTTTTGGCGTACCCGAGGTCGATCGCGGCGCGATGGGCGGCGGGGCGCATCTGCAGCGCCTGTTCCCGGTACAGAAAGTGCGTTACATGTATTTTACCGGCGAGATGATCGACGCCGCCGAAGCCTATCGTCTCGGCGCCGTCGAGCGCGTGGTACCGCGCGCGCAGTTGCGTGCCGCGGCGCGCGAGATCGCGGTCAAGATCGCGGCCAAGAGCCCGGCGATGATCAGCCTTGCCAAGGAGGCGCTCAACGGAATCGAGGACGGCAACCTCGAGGACAAGTACCGCGGCGAACAGGGCTTCACGCTGGAGGCGTACTCCACCAAGGATTCGCAGGAAGCGCGTGATGCATTCGTGCAGAAGCGCGATGCGAAATTCACCGGCTGAATACGGAACCACAGACGCATGAACCTGGAATTCACCCCCGCGCAGAACGCGTTCAGGCAGGAAATCCGCAGCTGGCTCGCGGCGCATGTGCCGGCCGAACCGTTGCCGAGTTTCGATACCGCGGAGGGCTTCAGGCAGCACCGCGCGTGGGAGGCAAAGCTCAACAGCGGCCGCTGGGGCATGGTCACCTGGCCGCAAGAGCTCGGTGGGCGCGGCTGCGATCTCATCGAGTGGCTGATCTTCGAGGAGGAATACTGGCGTGCCGGCGCACCGTTGCGGGTAAACCAGAACGGCATCTTCCTGCTCGGCCCCACCTTGATGGAATACGGCACCGCCGAGCAGAAGCAGCGCTTCCTGCCAAAAATGGCAACCGGTGAGGAGGTGTGGTGCCAGGGCTGGTCGGAACCCGGTGCCGGATCGGATATGGCGGCGATTCGCGCCAAGGCCGAGCGCCGGGGTGATCACTACGTGATCAACGGCCAGAAGACCTGGTCGACGCGTGCGGTATGGGCCGACTGGTGCTTCGGCATGTTCCGCTCCGATCCCGCTTCCGAACGGCACAAGGGCCTCACGTTCATCCTCGTGCCGATGAATCTCGAGGGCATCACCGTGCGTCCGATCCCGCAGCTCGATGGACTGCCCGGTTTCGCGGAAATATTTTTCGACAACGTGAAGGTGCCCGTTGATTGCCGCCTCGGTGACGAGGGGCGTGGCTGGAGCGTCGCGATGGCAACGGCCGGCTTCGAGCGCGGCCTGATGCTGCGCAGCCCGGCGCGCTTTCAGCAGACCGCCGCCCGGCTGGTCCAGCTCTACCGGGCCAACCGCACCAGCGCCGATCGCGATCCCGCGGTGCGCGATGCGGTGATCCGCGCCTGGATGGATGCCGAGGCCTATTGCCTGACCACCTACCAGACCGCCTGCCGCCTGATCAATGGCGGCAAGATCGGCGAGGAGGCCAGCACCAACAAGATTTTCTGGTCGGAGCTCGATCAGCGCATGCACGAAACCGCACTCGCGATTCTCGGTGCGCGCGCCGAGCTGTTGCCGCACGCACCGGATGCCGGCGATGTCGGCAACTGGCTCGACGGTTTCCTGTTTTCGCAGTCCGGCAGCATCTACGCCGGTGCCAACGAGATACAGCGCAACATCATTGCCCAGCGTCTGCTCGGCATGCCGCGCGCCTGAGCGGAGAACCCGGATGGATTTCAGCTTTTCCGAAGACCAGCAACTGTTTCAGCAGAGCGCGCGCGATTTCCTGCGTACCGAGATCACGCCCGAGCGTATCCGTGAATCGTGGGACAACGCCAGCGGGCGTTCGGACGCGTTGTGGTCGCAACTCGGTGCGCTTGGGCTCAACGGGATCCTGGTGCCCGAGGCGCACGACGGTCTCGGCATGAACGAGGTGGATTTCGTGCTGCTGGCCGAGGAGTGCGGCTACGTGGCATTGGCCGAACCGCTGGTGGAAACGGTACTGGTCGGCGTGCCGCTGCTGCGTGATTGCGGGAATGCCTCGCTGGCAGCGCAGTGGCTACCGCGCATTGCGGCGGGCGAGGCGCGCATCGCGATCGGCCTCGCTTGCAATCCGCTGGTGGCCGATGCCCACGTCGCCAACCTGTTGCTGCTGCAACATGGCGAGGAATTGCACGCGGTGCCACCGGAGGCGGTGCAGCTCACGGCCAACCCGAGCCTGGATCCCTCGCGCAGGTTGTTCCGCGTTGATTGGCAGCCTGTGGCCGCCACGCTCGTAGTCGCCGGCGCGACGGGGCGGGCCTTGCTCGATGCGGCCCTGAACCGCGCGGCGCTCGGTGCGGCGGCGCAATGCCTCGGGCTCACGCAACGCCTGGTCGACCTGTCGGTCGCCTACACGCGGGACCGCCAGCAGTTCGGCCAGCCAATAGGCTCCTTCCAGGCGGTGCAGCACCTGCTGGCCAATGTCGCGGTGAAACTCGATTATGCAAGAGCACCGGTCCATCGGGCCGCTTACGATATCGCGCACGGCTCGGCTCGCGCGGCGGTGTCGGTTTCGCACGCCAAGCTCGTGGCCTGCGAGGCGGCGCTGCTGGCGGCGCGCAACAGCATCCAGGTGCACGGGGCGATGGGCTACACCTGGGAAGTAGATGTGCATATCTTCGCCAAGCGCGCGTGGTCGCTCGACAGCGCCTGGGGCGATCGCGCGTTTCACAAGCAGCGGGTGGCGGATTTCGTGCTCTGCGACGGGGCGCGGATCGGCGCGGCGGAAACTTTCTGACAATCCGGACGATTCCGGAATCATGAACAACAGAGGATCGAACAATGGCCGAAGCCTATATCGTTGATGCCCTGCGTACGCCGACCGGAAGACGCAAGGGATCGCTGGCGCATGTGCACGGTGCCGATCTCGGTGCGCACGTGCTGAAGGCGCTGGTCGCGCGCAACCCGATACCCGATCATGAATACGAGGACGTGGTGTTCGGCTGTCTCGATAACATCGGTCCGCTCGCGGGTTGCATCGCGCGTACCTGCTGGGTCGCGGCCGGACTGGCGCAGAACGTGCCGGGCGTGACCATCGACCGCCAGTGCGGCTCCTCGCAGCAGGCGGTGCATTTCGCGGCGCAGGCAGTGATGAGCGGCGTGCATGATGTGATCGTTGCCGGCGGCGTGCAGACCATGACCCAGATCCCGATCAGCGCAGCCATGACGGCTGCCGCACCGCTCGGCTTCAGCGATCCGTTCTCCGGCTCCAAGGGCTGGGTGGAGCGCTATGGCAATGTGGAGGTCTCGCAATTCAATTCCGCGGAAATGATTGCCGGCAAGTGGAATCTCTCGCGCCGCGAGATGGAGGAGTTCGCACTCGAAAGCCATCGGCGCGCCATCGAGGCCATCGACGCGGGACGTTTCGATCGCGAGATCGTGCCCTGCGAAGGCCTGCTGATGGACGAGACCGCGCGCCGTGATACCAGCCTCGAGCGCATGGCCACGCTGCAGCCGTTGATTCCCGACGGGCGGATCACGGCGGCGGTCTCGAGCCAGACCTGCGATGCGGCGTCGGCGATGCTGATCGTCTCGGAAGCGGCACTGAAGCGCTACAACCTCAAGCCGCGCGCACGTATCCACCATATGAGCATCTGGGCCGACGACCCGGTATGGATGCTGACCGCGCCGATCCCGGCCACCCAGCGCGCGCTGAAGAAGACCGGCATGAAGCTCGCTGACATCGACCTGGTCGAGATCAACGAGGCCTTCGCGCCGGTGCCGATGGCCTGGCTGAAGGACATCGGCTATCCGCATGAGCGCACCAATGTGAATGGCGGCGCGATCGCGCTCGGACATCCACTCGGCGCGACCGGCACCAAGCTGATGACCACGCTGCTGCACGAACTCGAACGCCGCGGCGGGCGTTATGGCCTGCAGACCATGTGCGAGGGCGGCGGCCAGGCGAATGTCACGATTATCGAGCGATTGTGAGTGAGGCGAGGCCGCCGCCCGGCACCACACCTGCGGGACACGCCGTAAACACATCCCTGTGGGCTCCGGCGTCGCCATCCAGGCGACGCAGGGTCCCGCTAGCGTGGTGCCGGGCAGCGGCCTCGCGACCAGGTTGGTGGGAGCGACGGATATTGGATAGTTGTCGTGCCAGCGACGCAGGGCAGCGCTCGGGGCGGGCTCGCGCTTGAGCGCGCTTTGTTCGGAAAATCGTCGGGAACGATTTTGCGAACAACGGTAGCCGCCGCACAGGGATGTGCCAGGCGGCGGTAGCGGGAGCGCGAGCCCGCCCCGGGCGCTGCCCGGAATACCTGGCAAGGTGTTGGCATGGCGAAAGCGCGAGCCCGCCCCGGGCGCTGCCCGGAATTCATGGCAATGACTTGGAATTGCCAGAGCGAGAGCCTCGCCCCGGGAGGAGCCCGGAATACGTGGTAATGCGGAGACGAGCGGAAATTTGAAGTTGCAGCGAAACAGGAGCGAAGCAAATGGCGGGACTATGTGACGGACGGGTGGTGATCATTACCGGGGCCGGTGGCGGGCTGGGGCGCGAGTATGCGCTTGCCTTTGCGGCAGAGGGTGCGCGGGTCGTGGTCAACGACATCAATGCGCAGGCCGCGCAACGCACCGTGGCGGAAATCGAGGCGCGCGGCGCGCGCGCGATTGCCAACACCGGGGATATCACCAGCTACGCGGATGCGGGCACAATCGTGAAGGCCGCGCTCGATGCCTTTGGCGATCTGCACGTGGTGGTGAACAACGCCGGCATCTGCCGTGACCGCATGTTCGTGAGCCTCAGCGAGCAGGACTGGGACGAGGTGATCCGGGTGCATCTGAAAGGGCATTTCTGCATCAGCAGTCATGCCTGCAACCATTGGCGCGCGCAGGCCAAGGAAGGACACAAGGTCAGCGGCCGGATCATCAATACCAGTTCCGGTGCGGGTTTGCAGGGCGCGGTCGGGCAGGCGAACTATTCCGCCGCAAAGGGTGGTATCGCCTCGCTCACGCTGGTACAGGCCGCGGAGCTGCGACGCTACAACGTCACCGCAAACGCACTGGCGCCGTCGGCGCGCACCGGTATGACCGAAAACGTATTCGCGGACATGATGAAAAAACCCGAGGATGGCAGCTTCGATCAATACGACCCGGCCAACGTGGCGCCGCTGGTGGTGTGGCTCGGCAGCGAGGCATCGGGGCAGGTAACGGGTCGTGTGTTCGAGATCGAGGGCGGGCGCATTGCGATTGGCGATGGCTGGCGCAGCACGGCGGGCATCGATGCCGGGCGACGCTGGGAACCCGCGGAAGTCGGCTCGGCCATGGAGAAGCTGCTGGCCGACGAAGTGCCGGCGCAGAAGGTATTCGGTACCTGAGCAGCGCATTCGGAGCAGGCGGGCCGCTTTGCCCGGGTGGCGAGCGAGAGACAGGAACAATCGATGGAATTCGCATTTACCGAAGAGCAGCAGATGATCCGCGAGACCGCGGCGCAGTTTCTTGCCGACAACAGCGCATCCGCGGCTGTGCGCGCGGCGATGGCCGGCGAAACCGGCTTCGACGCGACGCTGTGGCAGCGTATCTGTGGCGAGATGTGCTGGAGCGCGATCCACATTCCCGAGGCCTTTGGCGGTCTCGGGCTCGGCTATGTGGAACTCGCCGCAGTGCTCGAGGAGATGGGCAAGCACCTGTTGTGCGCGCCGTTTTTCTCATCGGTCTGTCTCGGCGCCAATGCGCTGCTGGTTGCGGGAAGCGAGCAGCAGAAAGCTGAATTCCTGCCGCGCATCGCGGATGGATCGCTGCGCGCCACGCTGGCGTGGTGTGACGCCTCGGGTCGCTGGGATGGCAATGGCATCAGTGCGCAGTGCACGCGCCGGAACGAGCAATTCCTGCTGAACGGAAGCTACCGTTTCGTGGTCGATGGCCACAGCGCGGACCTGCTGATCGTCGCGGCACGCGCACCGGGAAGCGTTGGCAACGAAGGCCTCAGCCTGTTCGCGGTGGCAGCCGATACGCCCGGCATCAGGCGCAGCTGGCTGCCGGGCATGGACCAGACGCGCAAGCTGGCGCAGATCGAATTCGATGATGTCCTGATCGATGCCGTGGCGCTGCTCGGCGAAGAGGGTGTGGCGTGGCAGGCACTCGAGCGGACGCTGCAACTCGCGACCATCGCGCTCGCCGCCGAGCAGGCCGGCGGCGCGCAGCGGATTCTCGACATGACGGTTGCCTACACCAGGGAACGACAGCAGTTCGGCCGCGCCATCGCGAGTTTCCAGGCGATCAAGCACAAGGCCGCCGACATGATGCTGAAGGCCGAATCCTCTCGCTCGGCGGTGTACTACGCCGCCTGCGTTGCCCAGGAGGCGTTCGCGGGCGGCCCGCTCGGCAGCGAGCTCGCGAGCGCCGCGAGCCTCGCCAAGGCCTGGTGCAGCGAGGCGTATTTCCACAACGCGGGCACCGCGCTGCAACTGTACGGTGGCGTGGGTTTCACCTGGGAATACGATGTGCATCTGTACTTCAAGCGGGCCCGCGCCAGCGAGAGTTTTCTCGGCGATGCGAGCGCGCATCGCGAACGCATTGCGCTGGGGTTGGACTTATGAATCTCGGGTTCAGCGAACAGGACGAGCGTTTTCGCGCGCAAGTGGCCGCGTGGCTGCGCGAGAATTTGTGCGGGGAGTTCGAGAAGATCCGCTTTCGCGGCGGCCCCGGCGACGAACACATGTACTCGGCCGAGCGCAAGGTCTGGGAGCAGCGCATGGCAGCGGGCGGCTGGACCTGTATCGGCTGGCCGCGGGCATACGGCGGTCGTGACGCGAGCATCGAGCAGCAGGTGATTTTCCACGAGGAGTACGCACGGGCCGGCGGACCGGGCCGGGTCGGTCATATCGGTGAAGGCCTGGCCGGCCCCACCATCATCGCCTACGGCAGCGAGGAGCAGAAACAACGCCTGTTGCCGGGAATACGTGCCGGCACCGAGTTGTGGTGCCAGGGCTATTCCGAACCCGGTGCGGGTTCCGACCTGGCGAATGTCAAAACCCGCGCGCGTCGCGACGAGGCCAGCGGCAGCTGGCTGATCAACGGCCAGAAGGTCTGGACATCGCTGGCGCACGAATCCGACTGGTGCTTCGTGATCGCGCGCACCGATCCGCAATCGGTCGGTCATGCGGGTCTGGGTTTTTTCCTGGTGCGCATGGCCCAGCCCGGAGTCACGGTACGCCCGATCGAGCAACTGACGGGCACCTCGGAGTTCAACGAGGTGTTCTTTGACGATGCCATCTGTGAGGCAAACGACATGCTCGGCCAGCCCGGTGAGGGCTGGAAAATCGCCATGGCGCTGCTCGGTTTCGAGCGTGGTACCTCGACCCTGGGCCAGCAGATGCTGTTCCAGAACGAACTCGACGAAGTGGTGCGTATCGCGCGCGAGAACGGTCGCGGCAAGGATCCGGTGCTGCGTCAGCGCATTGCGGATGCCTGGATCGGCTTGCGCATCATGCGCTACAACGCGATGCGCATGCTGTCGGGCACGGCCGACGGTTCACTTTCGCGCGAAGCGATGATCTACAAGCTGTACTGGGCAGTGTGGCACCGCAACCTCGGCAAGCTGGCGATGGATGTGCTCGGCCCGGAAGCCGAGATTCTCGAAGCGGCGCCCTACGGCCTGAGCCGGCTCCAGTCGCTGTTCCTGTTCACGCGCTCGGATACCATTTACGGCGGCACCAACCAGATCCAGCGCAACATCATCGCCGAGCGGGCGCTCGGCATGCCCAAGGAGCCGCGCGTGCGCGGTTGATGCGCCGGTACCAGACTCAATACGGGGAACGATCGATGTCACTGTCACCACGTTATGTAGAAGGCCACGAGCTGCTGGCCGGAAAATCGGTGCTGATCACGGCCGCGGCCGGCGCCGGAATCGGCTTTGCCGCCGCGAGAAAATGCGTGGAGGAGGGCTGCCGCGCGATATTCGTCAGCGATATCCACGAGGGGCGCACCGCGCAGGCGGTCGAGGCGCTGAAGGCGCTCGGTGGCACGCAGTTGGTGTTCGGCAGGGTTGCGAACGTGACCGTCGAGGAGCAGGTGCAGGCGCTCATCGACGAAGCCGAGACAAGGCTCGGCGGCGTCGACGTGCTGATCAACAACGCCGGTCTCGGTGGCACGAAGCCGCTGGTCGACATGAGTGACGAGGAGTGGTTCCGGGTGCTCGACATCACCCTGAACGGCACCATGCGCATGATGCGCGCGATGCTGCGCATCATGCAGCCGCGCCAGGCGGGCGTGATCGTCAACAACGCCTCGGTGCTGGGCTGGCGCGCGCAGCCCGATCAATGTCATTACGCCGCGGCCAAGGCTGGTGTGATGGCGCTGACCCGCTGCGCGGCGATGGAAGCCGCGCCGTTCGGTATCCGCATCAACGCGGTGTCACCCTCGCTCGCGATGCACGATTTCCTGAAGAAGACCACGCCGGTCGAACTGCTGCGGGCACTCGAGGCAAAGGAGGCCTTCGGCCGCGGTGCGGAGGTGTGGGAGGTGGCGAACGTGATGGTGTTCCTCGCCAGCGACTACGCGAGCTACATGACCGGAGAGAACGTGCCGGTCAGCAGCCAGCACGCCTGATCGCGCATACTCGGCGCGGCGCGCCGGGTGTCACATTTGGTCATGCGCAATCGGAGTCTGCGGACAATCGCTTTGGCTGCGCGAAAAGTATACTGGCACGGATTCAATAACACGGCTGCGAGGATATTCCCATGTCACGGACTGCCTATTCCCATCTGCTTTCGCCCGGTCGCATCGGCACCCTCGAATTGCGCAATCGCATCGTCGTGGCCGCGATGGGCGCCAATTTCGGTGAACTGGACGGCGCGAGCAGCGAACTCCTCGTCGCCTACCACGAGGAGCAGGCGCGTGGCGGCGTCGGGCTGATCGTCTCGGGCGCCTGCGGCGTGATGTACCCGGTGGGGAAGGTACAGCCGTGGCAGATCGCGATCTCCGAGGACCGCTTCATTCCGGGGCTGAAAAAAGTCGTCGATGCCGTGCATCGTCACGGGGCAAAGTTTGCGGTGCAGTTGCACATGGGCGGCCTGGTGGCGGGCGACGACACGCGCGAGGGACGCCCGCAATGGTGCCCGTCCGTGCCTGAACCCATGAAGGGCGATTTCATCGACGGCTTTCTGCTGGATGAGCTGAAGTCCTTCGCGGGCGCCGGGGTGCCGACCTACAAGGTGCTGGAGCACGAGGACATTCAGGTCGTGGTGAAAGCCTACGCCGCGGGTGCGCGGCGTGCAAAGCAGGCGGGTTGCGACGCCGTCGAGATCCACGGCGGGCACGGTTACCTGCTGTCGTCGTTCCTCTCGCCAAAAACCAACAAGCGCACTGACGAGTACGGCGGGAGCGTGGAAAACCGCTCGCGCTTCCTGCTCGAGGTAGTGCGTGCGGTGCGTGCCGAGGTCGGCGCCGATTTTGCGGTGTGGGTCAAGCTCGATTCGCGCGAGGTGGGCAAGGAAGGCGGCATCACGCTGGAGCACGCAACGGCCACGGCACGGCTGGTGGAGGCGGCGGGTGCGGATGGGATCGCGGTCAGTGCCTACCACGATACCGGCCAGGGCAAGCTGCATTCGGGCTCGAATATTCCGCATGAGCCGAATACCAATCTCCCGGCGGCCGCCGCGATCAAGGCGGCAGTCTCGATATCGGTCATCGCTGCGGGCCGGGTGGAGCCCGAGCACGCCGATGCCGAGATCCGGGCCGGCAAATTCGATTTTCTGGCCATGGGCCGCAAGCTGCTGGCCGACCCGCAGCTGCCGAACAAGCTCGCGGCGGGCAAGGTGGACGAGGTCCGCCCTTGTATCTATTGCTATACCTGCGTCAGCGCGATCTACACCCGCGAACGCATGCGCTGTGCGGTGAATACCGAGCTCGGTATCGAATACCTGCGCGTGAATGCGCCCCGGCCCTCGGTGCGCAAACGCGTCGTGGTGGTCGGCGGCGGGCCTGGCGGCATGGAAGCGGCGCGACGCCTGGCGCGTGACGGACACGAGGTCGTGCTGCTCGAGAAGAGCGAGCGGCTCGGCGGCACGCTGCGTTTTGCCGCGCTGGCCTATGCCGCGAACGAACGCCTGCTCGACTGGCTGCGCCTGCAGATCGAGACCTCGGATGTCGACCTGCGGCTCAATACGCTGGCGACCCCCGAGTTGCTGAAATCGCTGCATCCGGACGAGGTGGTGGTGGCGACCGGCGCGCGGCGCAACATGCCGCCGATTCCCGGCAGCGAACTCCCGCACGTGTTCAGTGGCGACGATATGCGCGGGATGATGCTCGGCGACAGTTCACCGGCCCTGCAGCAGAAGACGTCGCTGCTCACGCGTATAGCGACCAAGGCGGGTGCGGCAACAGGGCTCACCGCGAATCTCGATTTCGTGCGCAAGGCCACGCACGCCTGGATGCCGCTCGGCAAAAGCGTCGCGATCATCGGCGGCGAACTGGTGGGGCTGGAACTCGCGGAATTCCTGGTCGAGCGCGGGCGCAGCGTCACGATCATCGACGAGGCGCCGCGCTTCGGCGCCGGCATGACGCTGGTGCGGCGTCTGCGGCTGCTCGCCGAGTTGCGCGAACACGGGCTCGGCCTGTATCCCGGTTCGAAGGACATCCGCATCGCGACCGGGAAGGTCGCGTTTGTCGACAGCGCGGGCACTGCGCACAGCGTTGCCGCCGAGCACGTCATCGTGGCCAAGGGTGCGACCGGCGATTCCACGCAGGCCGACGCCTTCCGCGCCGCGGGTCTGCGTGTTCACGAGGTCGGCGACGGCAGCGGTGTAGGCTATATCGAGGGCGCGATGCGCGGTGCGCTGCGCGCGGTGGATGCAATCAATGCGGGGGAAGCGGTTACGGGACCCTGAGTCGTGTGGTGGTGGAAACGGCTTCTGTGGATACAGCACGTGCTTCGACGCCAAACGTATCGAAAAAGTACGCGTCGTCAGCACGATGGTCGTTGCGGCGCCTATATACCGGCAATTGCCTCATCCACATCCCGGTTGGCTTGGCCGCGGGGGATGACAGGCTTGGCTTTCACGCTTTGGGGCTGGACTTGGCGCTTTGGCGCATCCGGCTGCGCAGACCTTCAAAGTAGCTGGCAGCGGCTGGTGCGACAGATGCGGAAGATGCACCCGCGAGCAGCAGACCACGCAGTTGCAGACGATCCTGATCCTTGCGGATCAGTTCGCGCACGTACTCGCTGCTGGTGCCGTAGCCACGCTGGCTGACCTGATCGTCAACGAAGGATTTCAGCGTTTCGGGCAGGGAAATATTCATGGTGCTCATGCCTGCAAGATAGGCGGTTTGGCAAAAACTGACAATATGCACTTCCCGCCCCATCTGCCGTTCGAAGGGAGGTGAGTATTCCCTGGTCGGCGGTGGCAGCGAGATCGCCCGGCGCGAAAAGCTACATCACTCGACGGTCAACTCGATATGGCTGCTGGCGGTTTCCGCGTCTTAGACGACGGAGCCGTGGACTAAAACGCACGTGATGTCTCCGGCGAGCGGTGCGAGCGCTTAGTGGATGAGTGCCACCATGGCGACGGTCTTGCGTACCAGCGCGCACAGTTCCTCGACGATTTGAGGTGCGCCGAGCAGGGGGCCATCCACGAAGCGTTTGACGCGGCGTGGGGTATCAGAGGACACCTGCGTCTGCAAACTCAATCATCAGAGCAATTGCGCGGCCACAGTTATCGACGAGGGCGCGAAAATGCGACCTCAGATCGCCGTGCTGCGCGATCAGTGCCTCGCGGATCGCCTTGGCGTCCGATCCGCCTGCGTGGCCCTTCATCTTGGTGCGCAAGTCGTGCAGCGATTTCAGTGGGGCCACGACAGCAGTTGCCTCCTCCTCGTTTACCTGTGCATGCATAAGGACCTCGCCGATCAGTTTCAGGCTGCCCCATTGCGGCTCGATGGTGATACCGGCTGCTTCGGCTTTCGACTTGAAATAGCTTCTGCTCAACCCCTCGACGACCAACTGGTCGAGGGCCATCAGTTCATTTGCCCACTCTTCCTGGCTGGCCGTAACTGGGTAGTGCACGCGACCTGGCAGCTTTGGATTCTTCAGGCTCCACCACGCTATTCCTGCACCGTTCAACACTTCGAGGCGTCTTTTCAGGCTTGCCAGCGGGTCCGGGGAGGTGTCCCACTGTGCCAGGAAGTCGGATTTGTAAGCGCGCGCTGAGATCCCCGCCTTGGGCGCCTCGTTGAACGACTTCCAGTAGAGTTGTTCAGCATATGGCAGAAGGCTGAGATCGCAGAGGTAGGCGTGCGCCTGGCCTGCCTCGTTGATGTCGTAGCTCTTCAGGAACCACGCCCCACGGCAATGAATGGATCGTCCTTCGATCTGGTACTTGTCCGGGTCTGCTTTGTACTTCAGCAATATTTCCGGCCGGAAAAACGCGGGGCTGGTTTGAAATGGCAGATCGGATTCGACGAAGTAGTTGCCGAGATGAACGGGATCGCATGAGCACTCGTGCACCACAGCGTGCTTCCAGTCGTGGGCTATGAAGGTGGCGTACTGTTTTGGTTCGGGGGATTCCCACATCAGGCGTCGCCGTAGCCGATGGTTGATGACAGGCGCGGTCACCTGAAACCCGCGCAGATAGCTTTCACGGCCCGCGTTGGCGCGACCACGGTAATAGAGGTTTTCTTCGACTAGGCTGACATGTTCCTCGGGGCCATCGCCCCAGCTGGTAAAATTTCCAGGGTCGAACCGTGTGGAATCGAACAGCAAGACGTACGACGATTCGAACATCAAGAGCAGCACATCGAGGTCTTCGCGCTTGATCGTGACCACGAGGCCATCCTGCAGTTTATGGATACGCACAACCTCTTCGACGTCACCGTTTTCATCCAGCCGGCAGTAGGCGCTGCGTTCAGGCACGAGATGCAGCCCCAACAAGTGCGCTACCTTTTGCGAGAGTTCGACGTAGGTGTGGTTGTCCCGGTGGCCGTCGAACTCACGGATGAACAGCAATTGTTCACCAAGCTCAAGCGTCCTCGATCCGCAACTGCTCAAGGGCGGTTCGATCCACATCTGCCGTTCCGATAGAGGTGCGATTCGCCGTTGAGATACTGCCGCGCCGGAGTGCGCGGGCGATAACGATCGAACTCGGCCAGTTGCCGGCTGATCCAGCCAACGCGTTTCCGCACCCGCTCGGCGATCAATGCCTGCGGGCAGCCCAGCGGTGCGCGCACCAGCACGCGACTGTCGGGGTGCACCTCGATGACCAGCGTCTGGCGCGAGGCCAAAAAGCGCACTTCGTAGCGAATCGTATCAGGGCCGTAGGTGAGAATGCCGACCATGGTCTTCATCCCGCCATCCGGTGATGGGCGAGCTGCAATGCTTTCTCGATAATCTTGTCCATTTCGTCGGTGGAAAGCGGGATCCCGCGCGCGCCCTTCAGCTCGTCATAGAGGTAGTCGTCGATCTCGTTCATGGTCCGGCGCTGGGCATCGAGATCATCCCAGTAGCCCACCTTGCGGTTGCGCCGGAAGATGTCCCACACCGCCATGGCCGCCTGGATGGCGATCGTCTGCGCCTGTTCGGCGTCGTTCAGGTGGTTCGCCAAAATGGGGCGCAGCAGGCCATAGACGGCGGCCGCGTCGGCGTCACCGTTTAGCGCGGGCGGCAGGTCGTCGCCCTTGCGGGAGACGACGGCATCCTTGATCGCGGTGACGCGCTGAAGGTATTCCAGATCGGACAGGCGCCTGGCGCGGTAATCATCGATGGCCTGCTGGATAAGCCTGGAGAACTTCTCGTAAAAGGCCGGGTCCTGCTCCAGTCGTTCGCTGATGGCACGCTTGGTGGCGTGGGCTATCGTGTCGGCTTTGGCGCCGAGGCTTTTTCCACTACCTGCGCCTAGCTCCTCCACCACCCTTTGGAATGCGGCCTCGTCGAAAATGTTCACTGGCGCGTTGATCTGCACCACCTCAGAGGCCGAGATGTGTGTGTCCAGCAGCTTCTGGATGCGCGGCTCGAAATCGCGATAATCCACCGACTCGGCGTAGCGCAGCTTCACCGCCGCCTTGAGATTGACGAAGCGCTTCAGGTCGTTCTTGTAGGCGCGCAGCTTCTGCTCGGGTGTCTCGGTGATGAAACGTTCGCTGGAGAGCGCGATCGCCAGTGTCTTGGCGTAGGCCGACAGCCGCTCGTAGAAATCGGCGCGCAGCTTCTCGTCAGCCAGCAGCTGTTCGAAGGCTTCCTCGTCCTGGCGGTTCTTCACTGCCTTGAACAGGTCCCATAATTCGGCATGGCGCTGCGCCAGCGCCCTGGTTTCTTCATGGATCGAGGTCAGCGCACCTTCGAGATCCGCCGCCTCGAATCCTTCCAAAGCGCTGTAGGTGGTCAGCGCCTGGTCCAGTTCGCCCAGCACGCCCACGTAGTCGATGACGTAGCCAAAGTCCTTGGCCTTGCTGCCGGATTCGTCCTCGTACAGGCGATTGACCCGGGCAATGGCCTGCAGCAAGGAATGGTCCTTGAGCCGGCGGGCCAGATAGAGCACCGTGTTGCGCGGTGCATCGAAGCCGGTCAGCAGCTTGTCCACCACGATCAGGATTTCCGGCTCGTCACCGAACTTGAAGGCGTTGACGATCTGCTTGTTATAGTCCTCCTCCGAGCCGTAGCGCTTCATCATGCGCTGCCAGAAGGCCACTACCGCATCGGCGGATTCCTCGGCGTCGATTTCGTCGAAGCCTTCGCGCTCGTCGGGTGGCGAGATGATCACCTCGCTGGTGACCGCGCCCAGCTCATCCAGGAATGCCTTGTAGCGCAGCGCGGCCGCCTTGTTGGGCGCAACCAGCTGCGCCTTGAAGCCGGTACCCTGCCAGTTCTGGCGGTAATGCTCGCTGATATCGAAGGCGCGCATGTAAATCACCTGCTCGGCCTTGTTGAGCATTTCCGCGCGGGCGTACTTCTTTTTGAGATCCGCCTTCTGCTGGTCTGTCAGCCCCTGGGTGTGACGCTCGAACCAGATGTCGATGGCGGCCTGGTTCTGCTCCAGTTCCACCATGCGGCCTTCGTAGAGCAGCGGCACGATGGCGCCGTCGGCTACCGCCTGGTCGATGGCATAGGTGTGGATCACGCCGCCGAACCTGGCCACATCGCTCTTCTCGCGCGTCAACAGCGGCGTGCCGGTGAAGCCGATGTAGCAGGCATTGGGAAACATCTGACGCATGCGCGCCGAGTAGCCGCCGAGCTGGGTGCGCTGGGTTTCGTCCACGAGCACGAAGATATCGGGCGAGGCATCGCTGAATTTCTTGTAGGCCAGCGCCTTGTCGAACTTGTGCACCAGGGTGGTGACGATGTGCGACTTTCCATCGGCCACGAGATCCACGAGATGACGGCCGCTCTCGGCCCGGTCGGGCGAGAGGCCGCAGGCGGCAAAGGTGTTGCCGAGCTGCTTGTCCAGGTCCACGCGGTCGGTCACCAGCACGATGCGCGGATTGCGGATGGCTGGCTCCAGCGCCAACGCGCGGGCCAGCATCACCATGGTCAGCGATTTGCCCGAGCCCTGGGTATGCCAGACGATGCCGCCCCGGCGCTTGCCACTGTCGTCCGTCTGTTTGACTCGCGCGAGCACCTCGCGGATGGCGAACACCTGCTGGTAGCGCGCGATCTTGCGCACACCGCCGTCGAACACGGTGAAGGCCCAGGCCATCTCCAGCAGGCGCTCGGGGCGGCACAGCGCGTAGAGCGCGCGATCCTGTGCGGTCACCTGGCGGGCGACCAGGTAGGGCGCGATCTCCTCGCGCACGCCCAGTTCCGCAAATGCCAGATCGAACAGCGAGGCCTTGACCGATTCCGGCAGCGGACGGTCCAAGAGCGGCGAAATCGCGACGTTCGCGATGTCTTCTTTCCACTTCGACCAGAACTTGGCCGGGGTGCCAGTGGTGGCGTAGCGGGCCTCGTTCTTGTTCATCGCCAGCACGGTCTGCACATAGGTGAACAGGCGCGGGATGTACTCGTCGCGCTGGTTGCGGATGGTCTGCGAGATGGCCTGTGCCACCTCGACCTTGGGCGACTTGCATTCGATCACCGCGAAGGGAATGCCGTTGACGAACAGCACGATGTCGGGCCGACAGGTCTCGACGCTGCGGGTGCGCTCCACCGCGAACTCGGCAGCCACGTGATAGACGTTGTTGTCCGGGTCGCGCCAATCCACGTAGTTCAGGGTGAAGCTCTTCAGGTCGCCCTCGATGGACTGTTCCAGCGCCACGCCCAATGTCAGCAAGTCGTAGACCGCCTCGTTGGTCTTGAGCAGGCCGTCGTACTTGACGTGCTTCAGCCGCTGGATGGCGCTCTGGATGTTCTCCTCGCTGAAGAGGTAGCTGCCGCCCTTGTGCAGGATGCGGTTCAGCTTCTTTAGCTGCTCGCGCAGGATTTCTTCCAGCAGGACGTTGGCGGCCCTGCCGCCCCGCGCAGCCAACGCCTCGGCGGGTGTCAGATACTGGAAGCCCAGATTGACCAGCACCTGCAGGGCAGGAATCTGGGAGAGGTGTTTTTCGTCGAAGCGGAAGCTGTCCATGACTCAAATCCCCAGCATGCCGCCAACGGGCGGCAGTAGGCGATTGATCGTGGCTTCCGCCTGAATGGAATTACCAGAACGTTCTTGGGACTGCGCAAGCGATGCGAGCTGTTTCAGGCGGCTTACTGCATCCTGCTTCCATTGCGGTGCTGACCAGTCGGCCATTAAGGAGTTAGCGGCCTGAATGAAGTAGTCTGCCAATTGACGAGAGGCAAGCAACCCAAAAAAGCCATATCCCTGGCCAGCAATATGTTGTTCCAGTGCATAGGACTCGAATGGGTACTTCGCCGTGGCGTTCCAGTATTTCATGGCTCGGATCAGCGGCTTGATGAGATTGCCGTTGGCCTGATTCGCGCTGCTCAGTGTCTGGTTGAAACCGTTCGGGTCGGTATCCTGCCAACTCTGATAACCGGAGCCTTTGCCTGGGATCTGCAGGTCGCTGAACCAGTTCCGCACGGCGGGCACCAGCTCGAAGCGAATATGGTTGAGTTCCAGCACTACAGTTGGGTGCGATTGCGCCACTTCGGAGCGGGCGTACTTGATCTCTGTAAAACGACGCAGACGGTCCAGGTAGCTTTGCGGCTGCAACCCGCTGTCCGAAAAGATGGTGGCCCACTGACGGAACTGGGTGCCGCGCGGGGAGCGCACCCGGTAGCCGACGGCCAGGATCATGTCGAGGCTGTAAGCCTTTGTTTTGTAGCTCTTCCCGTCACTGGCAGTTGTCAAGTATTCCTTGACGACTGCCGCTGACAGCTCACCCTCGGCCAGGATGTTCTTGATGTGCAGGCTGATGTTCTGCTTTGAGGTATCAAACAGGGTTGCCATTTCCAGCTGGGTCAGCCAGACGCTGCCGCCCTCGGCACGCAGCTGAATGACGGCGCTGCCATCCTCTGCGGTGTAGAGGATCAGTTCGCCGCCGCTCACTTTTTCTTCTCCAGCTTCTTCTTGCTCTTTTCGATCTGCTGGATGCTGGCCTCGGGCGTGGGCAGAAACTCGGGCATGGTGCCACCCAAGTCGGCAATGGTCTGGCGCACCTTCTGACCAACCTCGAAGTGGGTCTGATTGGCCTTCTGCTTGCCGCGCACATGGTCCCGACGCAACTTCTCCTCTGTCTGGGTGGCGCGGAACAGGTTGGCGGCCAGCTCCGTACTGCCCATGTGGTCGAGGATTTTCTGGCTCTTCTTGAGGCCCTTGGCGGAATGAATGTCCTTGGCACCGCGCCCGCCATACAGACCCTTGTACCCGTGATCCTGGAAGATGGCGTAGTCCAGCGGCGTTTCCACACCGGCATCCTTGGCAGCGGCCGCCAGGTGCTTGTTGTGGGTGGCCAGCTCGTTGCGGATAGCCAGACGCTTGTCGTCCTCGCTGAGTCGGGCGAAAGTCTCGTTATCGCGCAGCTCCTGGCGGCGGGTCTGCAGGGCGAAGTAGGTCTGGCCGTTGGCGATGACCGGCTTGGCCGGATCGCCGTTCTGCACGATCAGGTAGCAGGCGTAGCGGGGCAGGCGGATGTCGGTCACCTGGCGTTTGGCGCCCGAGCCGATTTCGACCATACCGAGGACATCCTCGAAATGGTCGGCCTCGGGGTGGCCGCTGTTGCGGCAGGCTTCCTTGGCCCGTTCGATTACCGGCAGGAAGTGGCGGTATTCCGAGTACTCCAGCACGCGGGCAAGCTGGCGCGCCATCCAGTATTCGTTGCCGTCGGCATCGAACTGGCGGATGCTCTCGAAGGTCTGGTGGTGCTGGTCGACGATGGGTTTGCCGGTTTTTTTCATACGCCCAGCTCCTTCAAGTATTGCTTCATACGCGTGCGCACCTCTACCAGCTCTCCCTCTAGGCGTTCGATCTCCAGCTCCACGGCGGCGACATCGATCTCTTCCTCTTCCTCGAAGGTATCCACATAGCGCGGGATGTTGAGGTTGAAGTCGTTATCGGCAATCTCCTGCAGGCCCGCGACGTGGGCGTACTTGTCCATCGGCTGACGGGCGCGGAAGGTGGTCAGCACCCTGGCCCTGTGCTCGTCGAGCAGGACGTTCTGGTTCTTGCCGCTCTGGTAGTCGCGGCTGGCGTCGATGAACAGCACCTCCTGGCAGGCCTCGCGGGCGCCACCCTTTTCGCGGGCGCGGTCGAACACCAAGATGGCGACCGGGATCGAGGTGGTGGGGAACAGGTTGCCCGGCAGGCCGATGACGGCATCGAGCAGGTTCTCCTCGATCAGGGCGCGGCGGATGCGGCCCTCGGCACCGCCCCGGAACAGCACGCCGTGCGGTACCACTACGGCCACGCGGCCTTCCTGCGGCAGCGCGGTTTCGATCATGTGGGTGACGAAGGCGTAGTCACCTTTGGACTTGGGTGGCAGGCCGCGCCAGAAGCGGTTGTAGCGATCCGCTTGGGCTTCACTGGCACCCCATTTGTCGAGCCTGAAGGGCGGATTGGCCACCACTACGTTGAAGCGCATCAGGCGATCGGCCTCCACCAGCGCCGGGCTGTTGAGGGTGTCGCCCCATTCGATGCGCGCGGCATCCTTGCCGTGCAGGAACATGTTCATGCGCGCCAGTGCCCAGGTGCTGCCGTTGACCTCCTGGCCGAACAGGGCGAAATCGCGGCTGCCTTGCGCCTCGACCAGCGCGGCGGCTTCGATCAGCAGACCGCCGGCGCCGCAGGTGGGGTCGCAGATGCGGTCGCCGGGCTTGGGAGTCGCCAGTTGCGCCAGCAGCTTCGACACCTGCTTGGGTGTGTAGAACTCGCCGGCCTTCTTGCCGGCGTCGGAGGCGAAGCGCTCGATCAGGTAGATATAGGTGTCGCCGATTACGTCTTCGGAGACGCGCGACGGGCGCAGGTCCAGCTTGGCGAAATCACCCAGCAGGTTTTCCAGGCGGCGGTTGCGGTCCTTGGTTTTGCCTAGATTGGCTTCTGAGTTGAAGTCGATATTGCGGAACACGCCTTCGAGCTTGGCCTTGTTGGCCTCCTCGATGTGGTCGAGCACGATGTTGATCAGCTCGCCCAGGTTGGCCGCCTTGCGCCGCTCGTACAGAGCGTGGAAGTCGGCCAGAAAGCGGTCGGTGATTTCGCCGGTTTTCTCGTCCTTGAACTCGACGTAGGGCAGGGTGAAGCGCTCGCGCTCCAGCTTGCGGCGGATGCGCTCTTCGTTGTTGCCGTACTCCTTCTGGTACTCGGCATAGTGGTCGGCCCACTGGTCGCTTATGTATTTCAGGAACAGCATCACCAGGATGTAGTCCTTGTACTGCGCCGGATCGATGACGCCGCGAAATGTGTCGCAGGCGGCCCAGGCCGTGTTGTTGACGTCTTGTTGGGTGAGCTGGTCGGTCATGGGGTGGTCTCGTGGGCAATCTTCATCAGAAGGTGGGTGGTCACGCGTTGGCGCAGGGCGGCGATCTGTGCCAGCAGCGATTGTTCCTGTTCGGCCAAGGCGGCGGCCTGCACGATGCTTCGCTGCGCGGCCAGTGCGGGCAGCGGCACGTCCAGCACCTTGAGGGCTTCGGCGCTGATCATCCGTACCGAGGTGCCCTCGGCCAGCGCTCCCAGTTGGGCCTGGGTGGCCGGTGCGTTGATGTACCAGCACAGATACTCGGGCAGCACGCCGTGGGGCCGGATCAGCAGCATCGGCGCCGTGAGCACCGCCGAAGCGATCCCGTCCAGCACCAGTGCCGCGCCATTGCTGCGGCCGCGCGAGCGAAAGAGTAGATCGCCCGCGCGCAGCAGGTGGTGGGTCTTGCCCTTGGGCAGCGCCACCCTGATGGCATCCTCGGCATGCAGCAGATTGGCGTCGTCGATGTCCTTCATCTGGATCACCGTGACATCGCCCTGTGGGTCGTGCTCGAGGCGCGCCCGGAAGGGGTATCCCATCTGTACTTCCGCTAGTCTTCCTAGGTGCATATCTGCAAAAACGTCGTTACGACATAAGATGAAAGCGGCATATTAGCGCTGAAATTACGCGCTGTAAATATGCAGTAAAGGCGTTTCTACTAAATATAAAACAAGAAAGAGGAAATCGTTCGCGCAATGATGACTAACTCGCCTTCCAAGCACATCGGAGTCAGCGCTGCCCAAATTGGGTAGGTCTCTACCTGTTGTGGGGGGTATGGCTTACTAGACGAATGCCGCGCTACGCGCCCAGCTAAGTGTTTCTGACATACGGTCGGCGCCAAGCACTTGCAAATCAGGCGGACATCATGCCCCTCAGTCGTAGAGCATCCACTCCCGTCGCTGCTCGCGCCAGGTGTTCTCGTCGGGCTCTGCCATGGAGTCGAGATCGGCCGGCGTGGCCGCGGCATCGTCGACCCATTCGCGCAGCAGCGTGCTGCCGTTGATCAGGTCGATCGCAAGGCGTCCGCTCTCGTACTCGTAGGGAAAATCGCGCCACAGCGGATAGTCGGGACGCAGGCTTCGCAAGGCTTTGAATGCCAGCGCCTGCACGCGCCATGGACGAAACGCCGCGTGATCGTAGTGCAGCGGATCCTCGACGTGGATCTGCACGCCGTTACACAGCTGTCCGGCGTGCTTGTGGAAGGTCGGCTCGAACCAGCACTCGCGCAGCCTGCAACCGTGCAGCCAGCCGGGCGCAAGCGCTTGCATCGCGCGGATCAGCGCCCGCGCATCGATGTCCGGCGCGCCGAACAACTCCAGCGGGCGGGTGGTGCCGCGACCCTCCGAGAGCGTGGTGCCCTCCAGCATCACGGTACCGGCATAGGCGCGTGCCATCGACAGGTTCGGCGCGTTCGGGCTCGGGTTCACCCAGCTGCGCTCGCCGAGCGGCCATCCGTAGCCGGGCCCGGTGTCGGGCTGCCAGCCCTGCATCGTGATGATCTTGCATTCGACATCGAGAGCGAGTGTCGCGACAAAGCAGCGCGCCAGCTCGCCCATCGTCAGGCCGTGGCGCATCGGCAGCGGACCGGCGCCGACGAAACTCTCCCAGCCCGCGCGCAGCAAGGTTCCCTCGACCGGGCGCCCGGCGGGGTTCGGGCGATCCAGCACCCATACCGTCTTGCGGTGTCGCGCCGCCTCTTCCAGCACGTAGCGCAGCGTGGTGATGAAGGTGTAGATGCGACAACCCAGATCCTGCAGATCGATCAGGATCAGGTCGAAGTGATCCATCATCGCCGTGGTGGGCCGGCGCACTTCGCCATACAGGCTGAACACCGGGATGCGATGCAGCGGATCGATGAAATCGGTCGACTCGACCATGTTGTCCTGCTTGTCGCCGCGCAAACCGTGCTGTGGCCCGAAAGCTGCCGCCAGCCGCAGATCGGGCAGCGCGGCCAGCGCATCGAGCGAGTGTTCGAGCTCGCGTGTCACCGAGGCCGGATGGGCCAGCAGCGCGATGCGCTTGCCGGCCAGCGGGCGACGCAGGGCCGCATCCTCCAGCAGCCGGTCGAGTCCGAAGCGGATCGGATCAGTCATGGGTGTTCTCCGCCTTTGGCGGCGCGAGTTCGAGCACGAACCCGCCGCGATGATGAAAATCGGGCTGCGGCGCGGGGTGGTGCAACGCCCAATGCTCCAGCTCGCCATCGGCGTGCTCGATCACGGCGCAAAGCCCGATGCACAGTTTGCCGCCGGCGCCGCCCGAGGGCAGCAGCGCTGCCGGCAGCACGGCTTCGAGCCCCAGTTCCTGCACCGATCGCTCGATGTGCAGCAGCGGTGCCGTCGTGGCGACGAAGCCGGCATCGCGCTCGCGCCAGGCGCTGAACGCGTACACCGCCCATTGCCCGGACGGCGAGAAATTGAACTCGTGATAAGCCGCCTCGCCTGGTGTCGCGACAAAGGCCTCGAAGCAGGTGTGCTGCCACAATCCGTCGGCTGCGCACCCGCCGCGCGGTTGCGGAATCACCACGCGCCACAGATCCGCTGCCAGGCGGTAGCGGATCGCGATGGAGCCGTCGGCCAGCCAGCGTACGCTGGCGCTGAGTTCGCGTACCGCCATCCGGTGCGCCTCGTCGCGCCCCGTGCCGGAGGATGGTGTGAATGCATGGAGCCTGGCAACGCAGGGTGAATCGATGATCGTCATTGCGTTCAACCGCATATCCTCGAAGCCCAGCCGGCAGTTTAGCTTCTCGCCCGCCAGCCCGGCGCGATTGCGGACAGACGCTAGTGCGCATCCTCATGCATATGACGCGCGCGGTAGGCCACGAATTGCTCCCGCAACTCAGCTTCGCTCAATCCGAATTCATCCGCCGCATAGACGTGCATCGGTCGCGTATCCCGGGAATTCGCGGCCATCCACGCCGCGAGGCGTGCCTGGTTGGCCGAATCCGCGGCCAATCCGATGACGGCCAGCACCCGCATGCCCACCGCGACCGGGTCACTCCGGAGTTCCGCGTAACGGATGTCGATGAAGCGCCGTTCGCCGAGACGATCGCGCGTGGCCATGAAATCGGCGAGATTGCGCGCGAGGCGCCGGCTCCAGTGGGCACCGATGCACCGGCGATCGAGCCGATCGGTATTGGGTGCGGACAGCGTGTCGACCAGGCTGCACCACGACACGACGGTCTGCACCGGATCGCGGTGCGGCATCACGATGCTGGCCTCGGGAAACACTTCGGTCAGCGCGGGCAGTGCGCTCAGATGCTGCGGCGTTTTCAGGATCCATTTCTTCTGCCGCCGCGACGAATCCTGCAACGTCAGTGCCTGCAGCACCTCCCGCAGTTCGCGGTACGCAGGCCCCTGGTCGGCCTGTTCCATCCAGCGCGCATAGGAGGGCACATTCATGAAGCTTTCGGGCGCCGATGACACGAAGCTCTGCTCGAGCAGCATCACTTCCTCGTCGGCGGCGAACGCGTCCATCGGATGGATCGACAGCAGATCCGGTGCGGCCTCGAGCATCGCCGCCACCGCGGCGCGCGCGATCTCGCGTCGTTGTTCCGCCTGACCGGGAACCTCGCCGGGCAGCGGCACCGGGTTGAGCGTTTCCCACCAGTACACCGCGGTGGCTCCCTCGGCCGCGGCGAGCAGACGCTGCAGCAGCGTCGAGCCGCTGCGACCGAGACCCACGATCACGCAACCCACATCGACCGGCTCGTCGCGGATGCCGGGGTTGCGGTTCACGAAGTCGCGGATACGCAAGCGGTTCACCAGCCCCGTCAGGATGCGCTCACCCTGGATTTGTCGTCCAGTGGCGTTCAGCGCGGCTTCCTCGCGCATCGAACGCAGCAGTACCTCGAGCGGTTCGCGGAACCACGGATCGCCGAAGTCATCGAGTCCCGTGCGCCTGCGCGCCTCGGAAATCAAAAGCTCTGTTTGCAGGTCCATATTCGTATCGTGTTCTTTCAGTGACAGTAAACTCAATGCGCCGGCTCGAGGCTGAGCCGTGCGCACAATAGATCGGCGGCGGCATGCGGATCGAGGCGGCAGGCCGCGACGTCGGCCAGTACGGCGGCCGCGTCCGGGCGCGCGAGCGCGGTCTCGAGAATCTTCCTGGTGGCCGCGTCGCGCAGCAATTTCACGAACACCTCGTGAGCGCGGTGCGCGCGCCGGGTCTCGAAGGCGCCACTTGCGCGCAGGAACTCCGCATGCCGGTCGAGTACGTCGACGATTCCCGCGCCGCCTTCGCCGCGGGTCGCTACCGCCTGCAGCACCGGCGGCTTCCAGGCATCGACGGGTGCGGCATGCTCGCGCAGGTGCAGCGCCATCTCGAGCTGACGCAGCGTCTGCAACGCGCCCTCGCGATCGGCCTTGTTCAGCACGAACAGATCGCCCGCTTCCATCAGACCGGCCTTGATCGCCTGGATCTCGTCACCGAGCCCCGGGGCGGAGACGATGATCGTGGAGTGCGCCAGCGCGACGATCTCGATCTCGTCCTGCCCCACGCCCACGGTCTCGACGAAGATCACCTCGTAGCCCATGGCGTCCAGCACCAGCATCGCGTCGTAGCTGGCGCGCGCCAGACCACCGAGCTGCCCGCGGGTACCCATCGAGCGGATGAACACACCCTCATCGGCGGCATGGCGCTGCATCCGCACGCGGTCCCCGAGAATCGCACCCCCGGTGAAGGGGCTGGAGGGGTCGACCGCGACCACGCCGACGCGCCGGCCGCGCTGGCGCTGTTCCGTGATCAGCATGTCGACCAGCGTCGATTTGCCGACTCCGCCGGGGCCGGTGATACCCACGAGATGCGCGCGACCGGTATGCGGATATATCCCGGCGAGCGCGGCGCGCCCGCGCGGGTCAGCGTCCTCGAGCCAGCGGATCAGCCGCGCGCCCGCGGCCACCTGACCCGCCAGCACCGCGGATACCACATCCGTGCTCATGAGTGTGCGTCGCGATCCTGCGCGCCATGCCACTCGTTGAGGTAGTCGATGATCTCGCGCGTGTCGGCGCCCATCGTGAAGACGCGCGCGACGCCCGCCTCGCGCAGCGCCGCCTGGTCCTCTTCGGGAATGACCCCTCCCACGATCAGCAGCTTGTCGCCGCCGGCCTTCTCGCGCAGCAGCCGGGCCAGAAGCGGGATATTGCGCATATGTCCGGCGGAGAGCGAGGAGATGCCGACCACGTCGACGTCTTCCTGGATCGCGGTGTTTGCAACCATCTCCGGGGTCTGCTTGAGTCCCGTGAAGATCACTTCCATGCCGGCGTCGCGCAGCGCGTGCGCGATCACGGTGACGCCGACGGTATGGGTATCGAGACCGAGCTTGGCCAGCAGCACGCGGATGGGAGCCTGCGCCATGCTCACACTCCCGCCGTCTGGCTGTCGGGATGATGCATGCCGAACACCTCGCGCATCGCATCGCAGAGTTCACCGTGGGTGGCGTAGAGCCTGACCGCCGCAAGGCAGGGCTCGACCAGGTTGGTGCCCGAGCGCGCGGCTTCGCGCACTTTTTCCAGTGCGGCCCGTACCGCGACGTTGTCGCGTCGCGCGCGCAGCGCCTGAAGTTTCTGCACCTGCTGCGTCTCCATCTCGTCGTCGAGGCGCCAGATCTCGAGCTCGCGCTTCGGTTCGGGCACCACCAGGTGGTTCACGCCGACCAGCTTGCGCTTGCCTTCCTCCATCTCGCGCTGGCGACGGTACTGCTCGTTGCCCAGTTCACGCTGGAAATAGCCCTGCTCGATCGCCTGCAGCGCGCCGCCCATGTTCACGATCCTGTCGATCTCGGCAAAAGACTCCTCCTCGATGCGCTTGGTCAGCGACTCGACGTAGTACGAGCCGGCCAGCGGGTCGATGGTGTCGGCCACGCCGGTCTCGTGCGCGACCAGGTGCTGGATCGCGGCACCGACGCGGATCGCTTCCTCCGCGGGCAATGCGTGCGCTTCGTCGTGCAGCGGCGTGGTCATGGTTTCGCCGGCACCGGCCAGCGCGCATGCGGTCGCCATGATCGCGAGCCGTCCGATGTTGTTCATCGGTTGTTGCAGTGTCAGCGAGCTGGTACTGGGGGATGTCATCACGCGCAGCTTCATCGCCTCGGGGCGCGTCGCGCCGTAACGCTCCTTCATCAGCCGTGCCCACACCTTGCGGAAGGCACGCAGCTTGCAGATGCCTTCGAAGAAATCCATGTCGACGTTGATCACGAAATGGAAATACGGCGCCACCGTGTCGATGTCGAAGCCGCGCGCGAGCATAGCGTCGATATAGGCCATCGCGATCGTGACCGAGAATGCGAGCTCCTGCACCACGTTTGCGCGTGCCGGTTGCAGCTGCGCGGCAATGATCGAGATCGGCTGCCAGTGCGGATGGTGGCGCACGATGTACTCGAAGCAGTCGGTGGCGATACGCAATCCATGGGTGGGCGGGTAGATGTAGCGCCCGACGCAGGTGTACTCGATCAGGATGCCGTTGACGATGTGCAGCGCGAGCTGGCGCGGGTCTACTCCCTTCTTCTCCAGTGCCGCGATGATCATCGCGAGGTTCACCGGCTGCGGCGCATTGCATACGCTCATCAGGTACTTCAGCTTGTCGAAGGGGAGGTCGAAGGCCTCTTCGAGATCTTCCAGGCTGTCGAGCGCCATGCCGGCACGGCCCACCTCGCCGGCCACCAGGGGGTTGTCGCTGTCGTAGCCGTTGGTGGTCGGCAGGTCGTATTCGAGGATGAGCCCCTGCAGGCCCTGGTCGAGCATGTAGCGCGCGCGCTTGGCCCATGCCATGCCCTTGCCAAAGCCGGTGACCTGCGCCATGGTCCACAAGCGCGAGCGGTTGCCGTTGGCATCCACGCCGCGCGTGAACGGATATTCGCCGGGGAAGCCCGCATCCGTGGCGTAATCGAAGCCGCTTTCGGCGAGATCGAGCGGTGTATACAGTGGCTTGATCTCCCAGTCCATGGTCTGGGTACGGAAGGAGTCCTTGCGCTCGCCCTGTGCGCCGACGACAGGAGCGCGCGTATCCGATTGCCAGCGCGCTTCCTGCTCCCGCAACGCCGCGATCCGCTCGCTATCCGATTCGTCCGCGGCCGTCTTCAAGTCGATCGCCGCGGCTTGTTCGATTCTGCCCATGTCAATTCCTCCCGAATACGTGCATTGCCATCATAGCCATCGAGCGTTGTTGCGCCAGTGCCATCGGGGATGCCCGCTCATCCGCCCGGCGAAAAAAGGGGCGAGCCAGCCAGACTGCCTCACCCCTCGGACATGCGCCACCCATCAGAAGTTCTTGTGCACCTGCAGCGCGACCATCCAAAAGACATCGAGCACTGCCGCCGGTTCGATTGCCGCAACTGCAACCGGGGACAAACGATGATAGGTAGCGCTTGCCCGGGTGGCGAGCAGCTCCTGCCGCGAAGGCTTGATATACGGGACTTGATAGCCGATATTTCGGGCCATTGTAGGTCCGTGTCGGCTACCCGCAGCGAGAGAATGCAAATGAAAGGAAGCAGCGAACGCCAGTTGCCCGGCCTGCTCCGCGCACTGAAGGTACAGTTGCGCGCCAGCGGGCTGCGTCAGCGGGATCTCGCGGCGCACCTCGGTGTGGGCTTCTCGACGGTGAAGCGCTGGCTCGCGGGCGATGGGCTGGACGCCCAGCGGCTCGAAGACCTGTGCGAACTGGCCGGGATCTCGCTCGCGGAACTGGTCGAGCTCGCCGCGAGCGAGTTACCCGACAGGATCACCCGGTTCACGCCGCATCAGGAACAGGTGCTGGCACGCGACCCGCGCCTGTTCTTTCTGTTCTTTTCGCTGCTGAACGGGCGCGGCGCGGACGAATGCGCACTGGAGCTTGGCATATCGAGCGCGGACCTCGCCGCGATGCTCCAGCGCCTCGCGCGTCTTGCGCTGATCCGCGTATTTCCGGATTCTCGGGTGCGGGTGCTGGCCGCGCGTGACATCTCCTGGCGCAAGAGCGGGCCGCTGGCGCGCCATTTCGAGATCCGCAAGCGCTTCGTCGATATTTCGATGCGCGACGCCGACACGCTCTACATGCCGGATTTCTTCCGCCTCTCGGGCCACGGCGTCGCGCAGGTGCACCAGCTGTACGAAAGCTTCCGCCGCGAGCTGCATCGCATCGCGGATGCCGACCAGCGCGCGGTCGCCGGGGATCTTGCTTGGCACGGCGCGCTGTTCCTGATGCGCCCGCTCGACATGACGGCCATTCGCGCGTCTTTCAATGCGGCTCCCGTTGACGCGACGTCGGATTGAGCACCCGCGCCCGCGCTATTGCATGCGTGGGCAGCGCTGGATGAAAATCCGGTTCGAATCGAAATGCCGTCGCCGATGTGGCGTCTGACCAAAGCCATGACGCACCCGCCAGCGAGGCTCCACCTTTGAATCTGTCAACGATCGAACCGCGCCATGCAACAAGCCCTGCTCGTGGTGCACTGCTCGTCCTGCTGCTGTTCTTCGCCTACATGCTGTCCTTCCTCGACCGTCAACTGATAGCGCTGATGGTCGATCCGATCAAGCGCGATCTCGGCCTCGGTGACCTGCAGTTTTCGCTGCTGCACGGGCTCGGTTTCGGGGTTTTCTTTGCGCTCGCAGGCTTGCCGATTGCGATCGCGGCCGATCGGTTCAGCCGCACACGGATCATCGCCGCAGGCGTCGCGGGCTGGTCTGCGGCGACATGCCTGTGCGGCCTGGCGCAGAGCTTTGCCGCGCTGTTCCTGTGTCGTATCGGCGTTGGCGTCGGCGAGGCAACGCTCGCGCCCGCCGCCTATTCGTTGCTGGCCGACAGCTTCGACCGGCGCCGCCTCCCGATCGCAATGGCCGTATTCTCGGCCGGCAGTACGCTCGGCAGCGGATTTGCTCTGCTTGCGGGCGGAAAACTGCTCGCCGCGCTGGCACATCTCGAGGAGCTGGGTACCGGCTGGAGTACCGCGTTCAAACCGTGGCAAATGGCTTTCCTTGTCGCGGGTATCCCGGGCTTCGCGCTCGCGGCGCTCATGCTGCTGCTGCGTGAGCCGCCGCGTTCGGGGGCAGTGCCGCAGACGCATTGGCGGGCGCATATCGGCGCGGCTTTCGCGCATATGCGGGTACAGCTGCGGATGTACGGCGGTCTCACCGCATGCATCACGTTGACCACCGCGCTGAGTTCGGGCTTCCTGATGTGGTTCCCGGCATTGCTGATGCGCACGCACGGACTCGACGTCGAGCAGGCCGGCTGGCATTTCGGTGCCCGCTTCGCCGTGTTTGCAACGGCAGGTGTTCTGGCCGGGGGCTGGTGCGTGAGCTGGCTGCAGGCGCGCATCGGGCAGCGGGCCTATTGTCGGTTCATCGCGGCGGCGGTCGCCACCGCGGGCGTGGCCTATGCGCTGGCAGGCGCAGCCGCCTCCGCGACCGCGGCGCTTGCCTGGGTATCGCTGGCCATATTCGCGGTGCAATCGCTGGCCGGGGTATCGGTTTCCGCTCTGCAGCTGATAACACCCCCCGGGATCCGGGCACAGGTTTCAGCGGTATTCCTGCTGTGCGTGAACTTGTTGGGCTACGGACTCGGTGCTCCGCTGGTCGCCGCGGCGAGCACGCTGGTTTTTGCCGGAAGCAACACGCTCGGTCCAGCGCTGGCATTGGTTGCGGTGCTGCTGGCGCCCCTGGCGCTGATCGCCATCGCGAGCGCCGCCCGGCCATTTTCCCGGGCACGCATGCATGTTGCCCCGGCGCAGTGAGCGGCCGTTACACGCCGAAGCGTTGTTGCACATGCCGTCGCCGCTGCGCGATGGCGCCACACGGCAGGTACCTCCGCGGCTGGGAAAAAGGCGGGGGATCGTCCCCGCCCATGCCTGTCAGAATTGATAGGTCAGATCCAGGCCGTAACTGCGCGGTTCGCCCCACGCCCGATAGGTGCCAAAGCCGGGAGCATTGATGAAAGAGTACTCCTCATCGGTGATGTTTTTGCCCCAGATCGCTGCCTTCACGTAGCCTTTACTGAGCCCGGGAATCTCATCGAGCGTGAGTCGCGCGTTGAGCAGGCCATAATCGTCGATCGTATATTCACCGAAGTTGGTTGAGACCGAGCTGTATTTGTCATCCTGCCACGTGTAGTTCAGGTTGGCGATGAGCTGCCCGATGCAGGTTCTTGCAATATCGTAGGTCGCATCGAGTGTGTAGCTGTTTTCCGGTGCGTTTATGAAGGCGAAATTGTTGGTCACGTTTTGTCCCAACCCGTCGATGATCTTGTCGTAGCCGGCATCGAGATAGCCGTACTGCAATGACAGCACCAGCCCCTCGGCGACCATGGCGCTCAACTCCAGCTCGGCGCCATTGATGGTGGCCTTTCCGGCGTTCAGTACATCCGACTTGCTGGGATCGCTGATGTCGGACTGGGCGTTGATCTGGATATCATCGTACTCGGCCCGGAATACCGCGAGATTGGCGCGCAGGCGGTTGTCGAGCCACTGGGACTTGATGCCCGCCTCATATGAAATCAGCGTCTCCGGGTCAAAGCCGTTCTCGAAGAAGGCGATGGTCGATGCGCGGATGTTGAAGCCGCCGGTCTTGTAGCCCTCGACCACCTTGGCGTAGATATTGGCGCTGTCGTTCAGATCCCAGGTCACCGTCAGCGCCGGGCTGACGTGGTCGAAATCCTGATCACCTGCACCGTTCTGGACACTGGCCGGCAGGATGAAGCCCGGGCTGACATCGGTGAAATCACCGGGGTTGTTGAATACCAGCAGCTGGTTGTAGCGCTCCAATTCTGCCTGGCGGTCGTCCTTGGACCAGCGTGCACCGAGCGTGATATGCAGGCGCTGGTCGAGCTGAACCGGTGTGTAGGTGCCCTGGCCAAATACCGCTGCCGCCTTGTTTTCCGTGTCGGTGTCGGAGTACTGGCGGATACCGAAATTCGGCAGCCAGGTGGAGATCTGGCCGTCGCCCTGCTCCTCGAAATAATACGCTCCCAGTAGGTATTCGAGGCGTCCGTCCAGCGCGCTACCCAGCAGCTGCAGTTCCTGGCTCCACTGGTCCTGGTCGACATCGTTGTCGATGAATAACGGCGTGTTGGGTCGGCCGGTACCGGACAGGTAATCCTGATAGACGTAGCTGTCGAGGTCACGGTAAGCGGTGATGGAGCGCAGTGTGAGCCCGTCGTGCAACTGCCAGTTGATGGTGACCTGGTGGCCCATCGTCGTTATATCACTCGGTTTGATCAGCTGATTGCCATCATGGCTGGTGCTGGGCCTTTGCGGTGCGACACCCGGAGTCGTTCCCGCCAGGTAGAAGGGGGAGTCCTCGAGCTTCGAGCGATCGAATGCATAGCGAATATCGACAGCGTCATTGGGCCTGAAAAGCAGGTCGATGCGCTGCGCATCCCGGTCCTCGCCTCCGTAGGTATCCTCACCGTTGGCCGTATTCCTGACGAAACCATCTTTGCTGGAGTCCAGGTAGAACAGCCGTGCCGCAAAGGTGTCGCCCACCGGAACGTTGAGCATGGTGCGTGAACGAAACTCGTCGCGGCGGCCAAAGGTCAGTTGCTGGCTGAAGCCCCACTGTTCGAGTTCCGGCGCCCTGGTAATGAAGTTGATTGCGCCGCCGGTCGCGTTGCGTCCATAGAGGATGCCCTGTGGGCCACGCAACACCTCGATGCGCTCGATATCGGCGACTTCCACGCCCATCCCCTGGTTGCGTCCGACGTAAACGCCATCCATGTATACCGCAACACTGGGATCCTGGGTGATCTGATCATCGAAATTGCCGACTCCGCGGATGAAGATGCGTGGTATGGCGCCGCTGTTGGAATGAGGCGTTATCTGCAGGTTTGGAATATTGCTGCCCAGGTCATTGATATCGCTGATGCCGAGATTCTCGAGTTGCGCGGGGCCCAGGGCCACAATGGAGATCGGTGTATCCTGCAGCGACTCCTCGCGCTTCTGTGCCGTCACCACGATTTCCTCCAGCCCGGCCGATTGCGCCAGCGCTGCTGAAGGCAGTGCGGGCGCGAGCAGCGATAACGAAGCCGCCGCGAACATGGAGGATGTGAGGATGGATCGTTTTTTCATGCGTGCAGTCTCCTTCGGTTTTTCAATTGTCGATTCAGGTCCGGCTTGCCGCGAAGTTTGTCGCTCCCCGGCTGAGCGGCACAGCGATAACAACGCGCGGTTCAGGAATCCGGGGGAAAATCCGCACCGAGCGTCACGCTCTCCCACGCATCCAGCATGGCGTTCACCTGCAGCAGCTTGGCGCGGTAACTCTCGAGCACCATGCGTCCGAGCAGCAGTTGCGCCGGTGGATCTTCACTCGCCGCGAGAGCGAGCACGGCCTCGGCGGCGCGCGCGGGGTCGCCCGGCTGGGTGCCGTCTGTCCGCGCCACGAATTCGCGCCGCTCACCCACCGTTGCCATATAGGCCGTGAGCGGAGCGGTGGTCTGGCGCAGCGAGCGCCCCGCCCAATCGGTGCGGAACGGCCCCGGCGCGACCGCGGTCACGTGTATCCCGAAAGGTTTCAGCTCCTTGCCCAGCGCCTCGCTCAGGGCTTCCAGCGCATACTTGCTGCAACTGTAGTAACCGGTGCCGGCGTTCGCCATCAGCCCGGCCTGCGAGGACATGTTGATCACGCGCCCGCGTCCACGTGCGCGCATGCCCGGCAGTACCGCCCTGCACATGTTCAACGCACCGAAGAAATTCGTCTCGAACAGGCTGCGCACCTCGTGCTCCTCGCCCTCTTCGATGGCGGCGAGATATCCGTAGCCGGCATTGTTCACCAGTACGTCGATGCCCCCGCACCGGTGCTCGGATTCGGCGACCACCTGGGCAATCTGCCGCGCATCGGTTACGTCCAGTTCGAGCGCCAGTGCATTAGCCGGATAATCGTGCACAAAATCGTCGAGTTGGTGCACATCGCGCGCCGTCACCACGACACGCATGCCGCGCGCCAGCGCAGCCCGCGCGATATGCCGACCGAGACCGCTGGAGCAGCCGGTGATCAGCCAGACCGGGGAATTCGCCACGGCTTGCTCCGCGGATGCGTGCACGGTCGGCATCAACCGTCCGCGAGGCGGCGCAGATAGCCGCGCGCTCGCTCGGCAAGCTGCAGCTTGCGTTCCTCTGCGGTCACCGAACGTGTTGCGGCAGGCAAAGCCCCTTCCAGTTCATCGAGTTTCACGAGCCTGGTTTCCGCCGCGACGCGCCCGGCGGGTCGACCTCCCGGGAATTCCGCCCAGCGAGCCGTGATGATCCCTTCGTGCAGATCGCAGGGATCGACCCAGTTGTACGCGCCCGGGTCCTGCATGGAGATGACGAAGGTATAGGTGCCGTCGCGATTCGGCACGGACTGCGCCTTGTTCAGGCTCGCGGTGCGATGGATGATGTCGTTCGTGGTGCCCCAGATGTTGGTGATCGGCACGACGAAGTATTCCGCCTGCGATATGTGCATCGTCAGGATCAGCGCCTCATCGTCGGCGATGCGGAAATGACCGAGATGGTAGAACTGGTTGCGCAGGGCGCCGTCGGTGTCGCGGTCGATCGTGAAATCGATGATGTTTTCCGGGCGCTCGAGCGCCTGCGCGTTCCAGCGCAGCGTGTTATCCGCGTATTCGCGCATGAAGCGCGCCGTGAGCGTGGTTTTTTCCTCGATTGTGCGGGGTGCCCGCGTCGGCGGGCCCAGCTTCTCGATCTCGAGGATGTTCGGTGTGTCCAGAGCCCAGTCGGCGATCACGTCGCGGATATAGAACTCGCGCGAGGCCGCGGTACTCTGGATATGATTCGGCCGTCCGTCACTCGGATCGCTGTTGACGGTGAGCGTGAAACTGCCGTCGGCTTCGGTGACGATGTCCTTGCCGTTGAACACCGCACCGGAATTGAAGGTGCCGTCCCACAATGCGAAATAATTCTCCGGGAGCCGCCGTGGCGGCACGCGTCCGTGGATCAGGTAGCGCTCGTTGCCGTCGATGGGGATCACCCGGTAGATGCTGTCCGGGTTGTCGAGGCCGTAGCGTGAACCCGGAACAGCCAGATCACCGATCCGGTGCGCCAGTCGTGTGGTCGTGACCACCCGCGGGTATTGTGGATCCTGATTCAGCGACCATACGGTCGCACAATACATCACCTCGTCGAAGGCCCAATCGAAACACGAGCGCATGTCTGCACTGGGGCGTGCCTTTTCCAGCCAGTAGCGACGCACTTCCTCGCGCGTGCGTTGCACCAGCGGATGCCGCGCGATCTCCAGTGCTTCGAGTTCGATTTCCGCCTGCTCGGCGGTGGCGATCGGATTACGGGTAAAAGGCATCGAATGTTCCCCTGGCAGCTTGATTGCGGCAACCGCGACCCGCGCCGAGAGATGATAGGTAGCGCGTGCCCGGGTGGCGAGTCTCTGCTGTTGCGGAGGCTTGATATACGGGACCTGATGGCCGATATATCGAGCCATTTTGCGTGCGCGTCTGTCGCGCGCATCGCAACAACGGATGCCGCAGTTAGTATTGTCCCTCCGACTACCACGACGAGGATGTGACGATGCGAGGACTGCCACTGGTTTTGCCGTATTTCGCAACGCTGTTGCTGGCAGCCTGCGGGCAGGAAAGCCCGCCCGCAAGCGTCGCGCCGACGGAGCCGGTTTCCGAAGCCGCAGCACCGATAGCGGAGACGGCCGCAACGATTGCACCGCAAGCCGTCGCACCAGCGGCACGCCAGGCGCTCTACGGCGATCTGCACATCCACACCGCGCTGTCGGCGGATGCGTTCAGCACCGGCACGCGCACACTACCGGACGATGCCTATCGTTATGCCAAGGGAGAAGCGATAGCGCATGGCGCCGGTTTTAACGTGCAGCTGAAACGTCCGCTGGATTTTGCGGCAGTGACCGATCACTCGGAATACCTGGGCTCGATGCGCGAGTTCCTGAACCCCGCGAGTCCGTTGTCGCGGCTTCCACTGGCGAAGCTTTTCGCCAGCTCCGATCCGGTTGATGCCTTCAAGGCGTTGATGCAGATCGCGGACGACGCTTCGCACGATGGCAGCCTGGACAAGCTACTGAATCTGCCCGAGGTAAACCGCGCGGCTTGGCAGCAGGTCATCGCGGCCGCCGAGCGTCATAACGAGCCGGGCCGTTTCACCACGCTGATCGGCTATGAGTGGACCAGCACGCCGGACGAGATCAACCTGCACCGCAACGTGATCTTCCGCGGTTCGGCAGTACCGGAAATGCCCTTTTCGCGCCTTGACTCCGACAAGCCCGAGGACCTGTGGCGCTTTCTCGACGAGCAGCGCGCGAAGGGCATCGATGCCATGGCGATCCCGCACAACTCGAATGCCAGCGACGGCATGATGTGGGCGCGCACGGATTCATGGGGCCAGCCGGTGGATGCGGCCTGGGCACGCCAGCGCAGCCTCAACGAGCCGATAGCCGAGATCGTGCAGATCAAGGGACAGTCCGAGACGCACCCGCTGCTCTCGAGTGAGGACGAGTTCGCGAATTACGAGATATGGAACACGCGGATGTCGGGCGCGAAGATCCCGCGCGCCTCGAAGCCGGAGGGCAGCTATGTACGCGACGCGCTGAAGACCGGCCTCGTGCTCGGCGCCAGTCTCGGTGTAAATCCCTTTGACTTCGGCGTGATCGGTTCCAGCGATACTCACAACTCCGCGTCGCCGATCGAGGAGGACAACTACCACGGCAAGCTCACGCTGCTGGACGGCACCGCGCAAATGCGCGCGGACCGCTTCGCGCGCAGCGCCGAGGCCAGGGCGGCCGGGCGCATCACCACGTACAGCGCCGCCGGGCTCGCGGCGGTGTGGGCCGATGCCAATACGCGCGAGGCGATCTACGACGCGCTGCGGCGCAAGGAAAGTTTTGCGACCTCCGGCACGCGCATCAGCCTGCGTTTCTTCGCTGGCTGGGACCTGGCACCCGGGCTCACGCAGGCGCCGGATTTCGTCGCGCAGGCCTATGCAGCAGGCGTCGCGATGGGCTCGCACCTGCCAACGGCATCGAGCCCGCCCGCGGCGCCGCACTTCGCGGCGCTGGCGACGAAGGATCCGCTGGGTGCGAATCTGGACCGGGTGCAGATCATCAAGGGCTGGCTGGATGCCGCTGGCGAGGCACACGAGAAGATCTTTGATGTGGCGTGGGCCGGTGAGCGCATGATCGATGCGCTGAGCGGCAAGCTGCCGCCGGTGGGTTCGACCGTGGATGTGACAAACGCAAGCTACACCAACACCATCGGCGCGGCCGAGCTCGCCGCCGACTGGCAGGACCCGGAGTTCGATCCCGCCGCGCGTGCGTTCTACTACGTGCGCGTGCTGGAGATCCCGACCCCGCGCTGGTCGACCTACGATGCCGTGAAGCTCGGAACCGCGCCGCAGCAGCCCGCCGAGACCCAGGAACGCGCGTGGTCGTCCCCGATCTGGTACACGCCCGCCGGGTCGCTGCCCGGTTCCTGAAATCGGGCGCCCGCAGCCGATATCGCCGCCGTGCAAGCCAATGCCGGGAGGCGGAAGTTCAGGCCCGGTATCAGGCCTGCCCCCTGGTTCCGGTGACCAGCCAGATCGCACCAGGCAGCAGCAGTTTGCCATTGCTGTAATGGTGTCCGAGCGCGCTGCAGATGTCCTCGTGGGCACGGGCGCGGGTGGCATCGTCGTGGGCAGCGAGCAGGGTTCCGACCGGGCCCACCTGCAGCAGCATTGCCACGGCCTCGGCCAGCGTTGGCGCTTCGGCGAAACACAGATCGAGCTGCAGGGGCTGCAGATCGATATCGCTGAACCCGGCATCCTGGAGCAACGTTGTTACACGTGCGCGATCGGCGAACGCAAACGGGCCGGGGGCGTCGGGATCCGGGGCTGGCGGCGCCGGAACATGGCGCAGTGCGGCCTGCATGGGTAGCCTGATCCAGTCGTTCAGCGTGCTCGACTGCCAGCAGCAGAACAGCATCCGGGCCCGCGGCGCACAGGCGCGGTGCAGGTTGCGAAACGCCGCCAGCGGATCGGCGAAGAACATCACGCCGAAACGCGAGAACAGCAGATCGAAGCGGGCATCGCCGAAATCATGGATTGCGGCGTCCGCCTGCACGAACGACAGCCCGGCACGCGTGCTGTCGGGCCGTGCCGTTCTGGCCCTGGCCTGCGCCAGCATCGGTGCCGAGACATCGATACCGGTCAGGTGTCCGCGCGGACCGATATGGCGCGCCAGCGCCACGCTCTGGTTGCCACAGCCGCAGCCGATATCGAGCACCTGTATGTCCTGATGCACTGTCACCTTCGAGAGCAGGGCTGCGGTGACTGGTGCCAGCGTCTTTTCCAGCGCGCTGTCGTGTTCCGCCCAGCGCTGTCCGGCTTCGCCATTCCAGTGTTCGATCTGTTGATCGTTGTTAGCCATGAAGTGTTCCTTTGTTGTGTTTGTCATGCCATTGCCTTCGCTTGATGCAAGTCATGAGCGCAGACCCGTTGCCTGCCTAGAATACACATAGCCCGATAAATACATGTTACGGATAAATCGTATGGGCGTGTTTTCGCCGCCACTGGCCGCATTGGCCGGCCGGCTGCTTGTCTTGGCCGTCACTCTGGTGAGCGTGCACGCTGTTGCGGATGTGCGCTATGCCCCTGTCGTTCCGCGCGCGCGGCAAAGTCTGCTGATCGATATCGCGGCCGCGGGCAGGCGCCTGGTGGCCGTCGGCGAGCGCGGTCATGTGCTGTATTCCGATGACAATGGGCTCGGTTGGGTCCAGGCCCGTGTTCCCGCCACCTCGATGCTGACCGCGGTGTTCTTCATCGACGAGCGCAGGGGCTGGGCCGTGGGTCATGACGGCATGATCCTCGCGACCACCGACCGGGGCGAAACCTGGGCCTTGCAGCGTGATGGTCTCGCAGCCCAGGCGGCGCTGAACCGCTCGGACATCGAGTTGGCCAGGCAGCGCCTCGCGGCGCTCGGTCCGGAGGCGGGCGAAGAGGAGCGCGAGGCAGCGCAGTTCGATCTGGAAGACGTCACCGAGCGTGCAGAAGAGCCGTTGTTCGCACCGCCACTGATGGATGTGTGGTTTGGCGATGCCGAGCACGGCATCGCCGTTGGCGCGTTCGGTGCCTGGCTCGATACCTTCGACGGCGGCCGCAGCTGGCAGGATGGTCGCTCGCGCATCGACAATCCCGATGAAAATCATTTTTATGCCATTGCCGCCGCCGATGACCGGCGCTTGCTGGTGGTTGGCGAGGCCGGCATCGTGCTGCGCTCGCAGGACGCGGGCGCCAGCTGGCAGGCGCTGGATTCCGCTCATAAAGGAACCTTGTTCGGCGCGCTGGCCCTGCCCGGCACCGCGACCGTGTATGCCTATGGATTGCAGGGCGGCGTGCTGCTGTCGCGGGATTTTGGCGAGCACTGGAGCGCGCTGCGATCGCGTACCGAAGTGGTGCTGGCCGGTGCCGCGCTGGATGAGGCAGGGGAACTGTTGCTGGTCGGCAACGTGGGCACGATTCTGAAGGCGCACGGCAATCAACTGGGTATCCCGTTCAGCGCACCGCGGCGCGCCAACCTGAGCGCCGTGATCGAAGCCCCGGACGGCACTTTCGTGGCGGTCGGGCAGGGTGGTGCGCAACGGCTCGAGCAGGCGCTCGGCGATGAATGATCGTCGCGCGGGAGCCCGCTAGATGGAGACGGATCCATCACGCAACCAGGATCTGATGGCGCGCCGCGAGGAGCGTTTCATCGAGCGGATGGTCTTCGGGCATCGTCCGGCGCTGGTGCTGGTATTTGCACTGCTCAGCCTGTTTTTCGCGGTGCAGACCGCAAAACTGCGTCCCGACGCGAGTTTCGAGAAGATGATCCCGGTCGAGCATCCGTTCATCAAGGCGATGCTCGGGCACCTCGCGGAACTTGGCGCTTCCGGCACCACGATACAGATCGCGGTGGAGAATTCCGAGGGCGATATCTTCGATGCCGGGTATCTCGCGGTGCTGCGCCAGATCACCGATGAGGTGTTCTATATCGAAGGAGTGGACCGCAACCAGCTGAAGTCGCTGTGGACACCGAACGTACGCTGGACCGAGGTGACCGAGTCCGGTTTCGAAGGTGGCGTGGTGATGCCCGATACCTATGACGGCTCGGCCGCGAGTCTCGAGGCGCTGCGGCAGAACCTGTTGCGCTCGGGCCAGGTCGGGCGCCTGGTGGCCGACAACTTCCGCTCCAGCATCGTCGAGGCACCGATCTTCGATCGCGATCCGATCAGCGGGCGCGCCCTCGATTATCAGGCATTCTCGAGCGAGCTCGAGCACAAGATCCGCGATCGCTTCGAGCAGGGAAACATCCGCGTGCGCATCACCGGGTTTGCCAAGATCGTCGGCGATCTGCTCGAGGGCGTGACGGCGATTTTCCTGTTCGCGGTGATCACCGTGACCGTCACCGCGGTGCTGCTGTTCTGCTACACCCGTTGCCTGGCGGCGACGATCGCGCCGCTCGGCTGTTCGATGATTGCGGTGATCTGGCAACTGGGGCTGCTCTCCACCCTGGGTTACGGACTCAATGCCTATTCGATACTCATTCCGTTCCTGGTGTTCGCGATCGGTGTGAGTCACGGAGTGCAGGTGGTGAACGCGGTGGGTGTCGAGACCAGCGCCGGCAGGTCGCGGCTGATGGCGGCCAAATTTGCATTCCGCGGCTTGTATATCGCGGGAATGGCGGCGCTGCTCTCGGATGCGGTCGGGTTCCTGACCATGATGTTGATCGATATCGAGGTGATCCAGGATCTTGGTGTCGCGGCCAGTGTCGGTGTGGCCGTCATCCTGCTCACCAACCTGGTGCTGTTGCCGGTGCTGATGTCGTATCTCGGTATCTGCCTGCGCGGTCGTCAGCATATCGAAAAGCGTCAGCAAGCCGATCCGGTTCTCTGGCGTTTGCTGGCACGCTGCGCGACGCCGCGTGTTGCCACGCTGGCGCTGCTGGTCGCGGCGCTGGGCTACACCGTCGGACTGGTTGGCGGTCGCGATCTGCGTATCGGAGACCTGGATCCCGGTGCGCCGGAACTCCGTCCCGATTCGCGCTACAACATCGACAGCCGTTTCATAAACGATAACTACGCCACCAGTTCCGATGTGCTCGTGGTCATGGTCGAGACCCGGCCCGACAGCTGTTACCTCTATCCGAATCTCGAACGCATAGACCGCTTCACCTGGAGCATGGAGAACGTGCCGGGGGTGGAATCGGCGATTTCGCTCGCGACGGTTGCGCGCCAGGTGATGATGGGTTTCAACGAGGGCAGCCTCAAGTGGGCCGAACTCAGTCGCAATCAGCGCGCGCTCGACACCACCTTCGGGATGGTGCCGCCGCAACTGGTGAACGCGGATTGCAGCCTGGCTCCGGTGGCGCTGTTTCTGGAAGATCACAAGGCCGAGACGCTCGCCACCGTGGTGCGCGAAGTAAAGGCATTTGCCAAGGACAATGACAGCGACGATATCCGTTTCGTGCTCGCTGCCGGCAATGCCGGTGTGGAGGCGGCTACCAACGAGGAGATTGCCAAGGCGCAAACGCAGATCCTGATACTCGTCTACACCGTGGTCGCGGCGCTGGTGTTCCTGAGTTTCCGCTCGTTTACCGCGGTGATCTGCATCATGGTGCCGCTCGGCCTGACCTCGGTATTGTGCAATGCGCTGATGGCGTGGCTGGGTATCGGCGTCAAGGTCGCGACGCTGCCGGTGATCGCGCTCGGGGTCGGCGTCGGCGTGGATTATGCGATCTACATCTACAACCGGCTGCAGGGTTTTCTGCAGCGGGGGATGAATCTCGAGCAAGCCTATTTTTCGACGCTGTGCACGACCGGTGCCGCGGTGAGCCTCACCGGGGTGGCGCTGGCGATCGGCGTCGCCACCTGGATCTGGTCGCCGATCAAGTTCCAGGCCGATATGGGCGTGCTGCTGACCTTCATGTTCCTGCTGAATATGCTCGGCGCACTGTGGTTGCTGCCCGCGCTCGCCTGTCATCTGATCAAACCGGAGAAGACGCAGGTGCCGGCATAGAAGCAACGCCTGCATGAATGGCCGATGTTATGGGGTACGGAATGAAACACCGATTGATGCGCCGGATTCTGGCGGGCGCCGCGCTGCTGTACTGCGCGGGGTCGGGGCAGGCAATGACATTCGAGTGGGATTCGGGTCTGTCGATGGATCTCGATACCTCGCTTACCTATGGCGCGCAGTGGCGCGTCGAGGATCCGCAGAACAGCCTGCTGCGTCGGCCGGATCCGGCGTGGGGACTTGCCGAGAAACTCGCGTTTCTGAGCGATACGGATACCGTGATCGCGCAGAACATGGATGACGGCAACAACAACTTCGATACCGGGCTTGTTTCCAGCCGGATGTCGGTGCTGTCCGATCTCGAGCTCAATTATGGTGACTTCGGCGTACTGGTGCGTGCCAAGGCATTCTATGACCAGGTCTACCAGGACCGTCACACCGATATGGACGCGATCGGATACCAGACCTACAACGACCGACCCGACACCCGGATCGGCGATTTTCCCGCCGCTACCGAGGACGATCATGGCTCCGATCTGGCGATACTCGATGCCTATGTTTATGGCAGCTTCGATATCGGTGAACGATTGCTCGACCTGCGCCTGGGGCGTCAGGTCATCAACTGGGGCGAGGCGACGTTTTTTCCCGGCATCAATGGCATGCAGAACCGCTTCGACGCTGGCGCGGCGAATGTGCCGGGTACCGAGGTCAAGGAAATCCTGCTGCCCACCGGTGCCGTTTACGGGCAGATCGATATCAGTTCCAGCCTCACCCTGCAGAGCTATTACCAGTACGAATGGAAGCGTACCCGGCTCAACGGCGTGGGCAGTTTTTTCAGCCAGCAGGATTATATGGGGGTTGGTGCCGAGAGTTATTATCTCGGCGCGCTCGACCTGGTCGGTCTCGATCCGTTCGTGCCGCGACTGGCGACCGATGACGCCAGCGATCAGGGTCAATGGGGCAGCGCGTTGCGCCTGAGCCTCGAGTCCGGCGCGGAGATCGGTTTTTACTACGTCCGCGCGCACAACAAGTCGCCGGCTTTCGAGCTGACGCGAATTGCGTTTGCCGGGCAGGAGTTGCCGGTGAGCTATCGCATTCACTATGTCGAGGATATCGATACCTATGGTCTGAGTTTCTCGACATTGCTCGGCGATATGCAGGTCAATGGCGAGCTGTCGCTGCGCCAGGGGGTGCCGATGGCCGATCAGGCCGGCGACCCGCGCGAGGACGATTTGCTGCAGGCCCAGATCGGATTCACCGCGGTGTTCGAGCCCTCGGCGCTTTGGGACGATCTCACGATAGTGGGCGAAGTGGTCGGAGTGCAGGACCAGGGACGCAGCAACGACGAAGTCAGGTACGATTCGGCGGCGTGGGGCTACGCGCTGCGTGCCGATTTTGCCTACAAGAACGTGATTCAGGCGGTCGATCTGAATGTGCCGGTGTTCCTGATGCACACGGCGCACGGAACCGTGCGCGAGTCGAACATGGTCGACGACGCGGTGGTGCTGAGCGTCGGGCTGCGCGGCACCTATCTCGATACCCTGATGGCCGAGCTCAGCTATGCCACGTATTTCGGTGGTGGTTTCGATAACTGGGGTATCGATCGCGACAACGTCGCGTTGACCCTCAAGTACAGCTTCTGAACGTGTGATGGATTTGCTGGAGGAAAGGCAATGCATTTGCGCAATATTATCGCCCTGTTGATGGTTCTTGCCGCGCCGCTTGCCGGGGCAAAAGTGTCGGAGGAGGAAGCCGCGCGCCTTGGGCAGGACCTGACTCCCGGAGGTGCGGAGAAAGCGGCCAATGGCGATGGATCGATTCCCGCCTGGGGCGGCACGATCCGCGGCCTGCCGCCTGGCCTCGACTGGGGTGGGCCGGGCACCGTCTATCCTGACCCCTACGCCGGCGAAAAGCCGCTGTTCTCGATAACCGCGGACAAAATGGCCGAATACGCGCAGCGCCTGAGCGTCGGGCAGCAGGCGTTGTTCACGACCTACCCGAAGACCTTCAGGATGGACATCTATCCGACCCACCGCGATTTCCGCGATAACGCCACGCGTGAAGAGCGCACGGCCTACAACGCGCGACACGCGGAACTCTACAACGGTGACGACGGCATCAACGGCTACAACGGCGGGTTGCCGTTTCCGATTCCGAAACTGGGAGCGGAACCGATCTGGAATTCGCGCCTGAACAGCCCCTCGGCCGATCAGGAAGGCTACACCGACGATGTGGCGGTGTATCCGAATGGTACCCGCGCGCTGCGTCGTGGAACCACCTATATGAAAGTGCTGTTCTCCGATCCGAAACTGCCGATGGGTGCGGACTTCAAGAGCATCAGCAAGTACTCCGCCTACATCTGGTTCGCGGTCGATGAGCCGGTGCGTGACAAGGGCACCATCACGCTGATTCTCGAACCGCTCGATTATTCCCAGACTCCGCGCAGCGTATGGCGCTATCTGCCGGGCTCGCGGCGTATCCGTCAGGCGCCGAATGTCGGATATGACACGCCGGACGGACCGGGTGGCATTCTCACCATCGACGACACGCTCGGCTTCAATGGCGCGATGGACCGTTTCGAGTGGAAAATCGCGGGGCGCCAGGAAATGTACGTGCCGTTCCACAGCTATCGCTTTGACGATCCGGCACTCACCGAGGAGCAGTTGCTCACGGCCGGTCACGCCAATCCCGATTACATGCGCTATGAGTTGCGTCGCGTGTGGATCGTGGAGGCGACGTTGCGCGAGGGTTTCCGTCATATCTACGGCAAGCGTCGCTTCTACGTCGAGGAGGATGGCTGGAACATCGCGATCGCGGAAAACTACGATGGTCGCGGCGAGTTGTGGAAGACGGTGCTGATCAACTCGATCTATGCCTACGATCTCGAGGGTTACGAAAAGCGCACCCAGATGTTCCATGATCTGCGCGCGGGCATTTACAATGCCACGCGCCTGACCAACTGGACCAAACCATGGAATTTTTCCGCTGAAGACCGCGGAGCGGATTTCTACACGCCCGCGAATCTGCGCAAATCCGGGCGCCGCTAGACATCCCCGGCGCCGGCCGATGCTGGCCGCTCACGATGGGTGCTGTGTTGGCTTCAACTCGTTCGTGATCATCTGCGCGGCATGATCGGCGGCATCCAGGAACGGGTTGATCACCCGCGTCGCTCCTGCCTGCTGCAGGGTATGCACGTGCGCCTGGTCACGCACCACGCTGGCAATCCGGGCGCGCAGTCCGGCAGCCTTCAATGCGTGCAGCAGGGCCTCGCTGGCCTCGCGGGTTGGCAGCGTGGTCACGATCCAGTCCGCGCCCGCGAGCGGCAGCGTGTCGAGGAACGCCGCGTCCTCGCCATCTCCGAAGCGCACCGCATAGCCCTGGTGCAGGTGTCTGCGCACCGTCTCGGGATCGAAATCCACGCCCATGACCGGCACGCCATTGTGATCGAGACGTGTGAGCAGATGCGCGCCATAACGCCCGAGACCGAACACCACGACGCGCGGAGAGCTCGCGAGCAGTCGCTCGCTTTCCACGGCCAGTTCGCGGTGCGGCTGGCGGCGCTCGAACAAACTCAGCCATGGGCCGAGCCGGTCGTAGATGGCGGGTGAGTAGGAAATCATGTAGGTCGACAGCGCGATGGTAACGAGTCCGACGAGGGTGGTCAGTCCGAGTGCCTGGGGCCCGAGGTGTCCCAGCGAGATACCCATCGCCACGAAGATGATCGAGAACTCGCTGATCTGCGCAATGCTCAGGCCAGTGAGAAAGCCGGTGCGCTTGCGATAGCCCATATCGCCCATGATCGCCATCACGATCAGCGGCTTGCCGATCAGCACGAACAGTGACAGCAGCATTGCCGCCCACAGTTCGCTGCCGAGAGTGGAGAAGTCGAGATTTGCGCCGAGATCGATAAAGAAGAACAGCAACAGGAAATCGCGAATGCCGGTGAGTCGGGCGCCGATCGCATCGCGAAACGGTGTCGAGGCGAGCGAGAAACCTGCCATGAACGCCCCGGCTTCGCGCGAGAAACCCGCCCATTCCCCGAGTGCCGCGAGCGCGGTTCCCCAGGCGATGGCAAAGATCAGCAGCAGTTCCTGTGAACGCATCATCAGGCGGGTGAGCGAGGGCAGCACGAAGCGCATCAACACATAGAGAACGACGGCGGCAGCGGTCATGCGGGCGCCGATGGACAGTGTCACCAGCAGCCAGCCGGCATCGGTGCCGGACCGGGCGCCGAGCGCGCTCATTGCCATCATCGCCAGCACCACGGCGATGTCCTGCACGATCAGGATGCCGACCGCAATACGCCCGTGCAGGGAATCCAGTTCACGCCGGTCGGAGAGCAACTTGATGATGATGATGGTGCTGGAAAAGGTGAGCGCCACCGCCACGTACAACGCCGTGACCCAGTCGCGGCCCATGGCCAGTACCATGACGAAGCCGATCGAAATCGTGAATGCCAGCTGGCCGAGTCCGGTTGCGAGCACCACCGGTCCGATATGGCGCACATGCGGCAGGTCGAGTTTGAGCCCCACCAGGAACAACAGCACCGCGATGCCGAATTGCGCCAGCAGCACGATCTGGTCGTGCGCCTGCACCAGTTCGAAGCCGGCCGGCCCCGCGGCGATTCCCACCACGATATAGGCGATCAGCACCGGTTGGCGCAACCGCACCGCGATCGCGCCCACACCGGCGGCAATCAGCAGCAGCAAGGCAAGCTCGGCAAAGGGTTCGTGCATTGTTGGATGTTACCTCGAATGCGGCAATGTGTTTCAGGACAAGGGAAGACGAATATCCTGCGGCGAAGCAGAGCAGCCGTACTGGCGAGAGCTCATCGAACGCGGCATTCAGTCTGCCTGAAGACCGGTCCACATTGAACCCCGGCAAGCCAATGACGAGCGGGCTGCTTACAATACGACACAGATAATGGCCGGAGCAGATATGGAAGCGGTGAACAACCGACAATTTTTCGAGCGCGCGCTCGGCCTGATGCGCAGCGGAAATGCGACGGGTGCGGCGGCGTTGTGTCGCGAGCGGCTGGCGCGCGATCCCGATGACGTCGATCTGCTTACCTTGCTGGGCGCGGCATTGATCGCCGGGCGACAGCCGCAGGAGGCACTCGATCCGCTCACCCGTGCAGTCCGGCTCGCGCCGGACTTTGCCCGCGCGCGCGAGCATCTCGGACAGGCGCTGTTGCAGATGCGACGCATGGATGAGGCACTGGAGCACCTGCAGCGCGCAGCGGAGCTCGATCCGCATTCGGAATCGGCACGCAGAAAACTTGCGCATGCGCTGGCGGTTGCCGGGCGCGGCGAGGAGGCGGATCGCCTGTTCGAGCAGGATATCGAGCGTAACCCCGAGCGCCGGCGTTTGCTGGAAGCCGGCGAGCACCTGCGTGCGGCACGCTATCGCGAGTGCGAAGCGGTGTGTCGCGAGATTCTCGGGTGCAATCCCGACGAGGTGAATGCGCTGCGGATGCTGGCGCGGATAGCCGGCGAGGCCGGGCAGCATGCGGAAGCGGAGCGGCTGTTACGCCGCGCGCTCGCGCTTGCGCCGGGTTTCGATGATGCAAGGCTCGACCTGGTACGGGTGCTGAAGCAGCTCGATCGCATCGACGAGGCGGTGGATTGTGCCGCGCAGCTGATCGGGCGCAACCCGCGCCACGCGCTGGCGCATTATCTGCACGCCAGCATGCTGGCCATTGCGGCGCGGCACGAGGAGGCGATCACGGCCTACCGCGAATCGATCCGCCTGCGTCCCGACAATCCGACTGCACAGGTGGGTCTGGGGCATTTGCTGAAGACGCTCGGGCGCCAGGAAGAGGGGATTGCCGCCTATCGCGAAGCGATGCGGCTGCAACCCGATTTTGCCGAGGTCTACTGGAGTCTCGCCAACCTGAAGACCTTCCGGTTCAGCGCCGCGGAAGTCGCCGACATGGAGCGCCGCCTCGCCCAGGAGTCGCTCGACGACGACGCGCGGGTACATTTCATGTTCACCCTGGGCAAGGCGCATGAGGATGTGCGCGAATTCGATCGTGCATTCGAATACTACGACAAGGCCTGTCGCACCCAGCGCATGCGGATTGCCTACGATCCGGTCGACACCGAGGTGATGCACCAGCGTATCCGCAAGGTGTTCAATCCGCAGTTGCTGGCTGGCGCGCCTGCGGTGCCGGCAGCAGCGGATACGGTGCCGATCTTCATCGTCGGTCTGCCACGATCGGGGTCCACGCTGATCGAACAGATTCTGGCGAGTCACAGCCAGGTGGAGGGTACCGCGGAGCTGCCCGACCTGGCACGGGTGATCAGCGAAATCACGCGCCGTTACCCCGAGCTGAAATACCCGGAAGCGGTCGCCTCTCTCGATGCCGGGGAATTGCGCGCCCTGGGCGCGATGTACCTGGAGCGCACCCGGCGCCATCGCAGCGGCAAGCCGTTCTTTACCGACAAGATGCCGAACAACTTTTCCGGCATCGGCCTGATCCGTCTGATCCTGCCGCAGGCGAAGATCATCGATGCGCGAAGGCATCCGCTCGACAGTTGCCTCGGCAGCTTCAAGCAGCATTTCGCGCTCGGCCAGAGCTTCAGCTACGACCTGGTCGAACTGGGCGAGTTCTACCTCGAATACCGAAGCATCATGCGTCACTGGCACGAGGTGTTGCCGGGGCAGGTGCTGGAGATGCGTTACGAGGAGCTGATCCGCGACCAGGAGCTGCAGACGCGGCGCCTGCTCGATTATTGCGGTCTGCAGTGGGAGGAAGCCTGCCTGCGTTTTCATGAAACCGAGCGCCCGGTGCGCACTGCAAGCTCCGAGCAGGTACGCCAGCCGCTGTATTCGTCCTCGGTCAACCACTGGCGCAACTTCCGCGGGCATCTCGGGCCGCTGATCGAGGTGATCGGAACCGAACTCGAGGGCTGGGATTCATGAATCCGGATTTGCCGGTACTGATCGCGACATCGGTGGTGCGGGGCAGCCAGCAGGGCGAGAGCCACGGCGGCGTCTACCTGGTGGATTTCAGCCGGCGCAAGGTGCGTCAGTGCATCGACTGGAACGACTGCGATATCGATTTCAGCGGGCGTGGCTGGGACCGTGGACTGCGTGGCATCGCGTTCCATGGCGATCGGATATATATCGCGGCGAGCGATCGTCTGCTGGCCTATGACCAGGCATTCAATCTGCTCGGTAGCTGGAGCAATCGCTACCTGCGGCATTGTCATGAGATCGCGGTGAAAGACGAAATGCTGTTCCTGAGCTCGACCGGCTTCGACAGCCTGCTCGGCTTCAATCTCGAGCGCGAGGAATTTGTCTGGGGCGCCTGCCTGTCGCGCGGTGCAGAGGGCGGCTTCGGTGCGGCCGCGTTCGACCCGCGCGGCGATGCGGGGCCCGGGCCGCGCAACACGCTGCACCTGAACAGCGTGTCGGTGGATGAGGCCGGCATTTTTGTCGGCGGATTGCGGGTGCCAGCGTTGCTGCGGCTGGGATCGCGCATGCAGGTGGGAACGGTGTGCAGCCTGCCGCTCGGCACCCACAACGCGCAACGCTTTGCTGACGGCGTGTTGTTCAATGACACACAGGCAGACACCGTGCGTCATGTGCCACGCGAAGGCGGCGAGCGCGCCTTCGCGATCATCGGATACGAAGCCGGGCGGATCGAAAATGCCGGGATCGATGATTCGAATATTGCCCGCCAGCGCTTCGGACGCGGTTTGTGCGTGGTGAACGAGCGCCTGATCGCCGGTGGATCATCGCCGTCGACGATCAGTCTCTACGATCTGCCTTCGGGGCAGCGGGTTGCGGCAGTGAACCTGTCGCTGGATATCCGCAACGCGATTCATGGCCTCGAGCTGTGGCCGTTCTAAAATGGGGTCAGAGTCAATTAATTTTCAATTAATTGACTCTGACCCCATTTACTTGAAGTGTTTGCGCACGCTCATCCCGGCCATGCGCGGAGTAGAGGTGACGACGTTGTCGCGTCGCCACATCAGGTCCACGTTGGTGTCGTGGTAGCTGATCACGCGCTGGTCCATCAGGTTGTCGAGGTAGAACGAAAATTCCCACTCGGCCGAGTTGAAGCCGGCGCGCACATCCCACAGCGCATAATCGGTCTGCCGCACGCGGCCAAGATATCCATAATCAAATGGCAGCGGTTTCCCGTTGATGTCCTTGCAGTTGGGACCACAGTCATCGTCGTCGATCAAGCGGTTCCATGAGCCGTCGGTATAGGCGTATTGCAGCCGGACATAGGCATCGCCGCCACCGAGCAGATCGAGTGGCCATTCGTACTCGGCATAGGCCGAGACGTTCAGGTCGGCGGTGAGCGGCAGACGTGTCCCGCCCTTGATCTCGAAGGTGACGTCGGTCGGATCATTGGGGTTGGTGACGCTGACATCGTCCTCGAGTTCGGCCTGGAACAGGTAGGTCGAAACCAGTCCGAACGACAGCCCGACATCGGTGACGTAGGTCAGGTCAAGGTCAAAACCATCGACCACGGCATCGCTGAGGTTCGCAATCACCGTCTGGTACGGGTAGCGCGTATCGCCGCTGCCATCGCCGTCCGTATCGATCAGGTCCCCGTTCTGCGGGTCAGGGAGTTCGAGCTGCATATCGGACCATAGCTGGTGGTAAGCGGTGATATTGGCCTGGAAATGACCATCGAACCACTGCGATTTCAAACCCGCCTCCCAGTTTTCCAGGATGTCGGAGTCGTACTGCAACGGAAAGGTGGACGTCAGGCCGCGCTGCTGCGCCCGGTCGCGATTTACGCCGCCGAGCCGGAAGCCCTCGGAATACAGGGCGTACACCATCAAATCATCATGAAAATAGTATTGCAGGCCGATCTTTGGCAGCAGGCCATCGTCGTCGCCATCGACGTCGACCGTCTCGCCGGGTGCCGTGGCCGGGTAGGTGAGCTTGTAGGTGCGCTCCATCTCGGCCTTGTACCAGCGGGCGCCGAGCAGCAGCTTCCATTGGTCGGTGATATCGACTGTTGCCTCGCCAAATACCGCAGTATCCTTGCGCGTGTTCTTCTCGCTCGAACCCCAGCGCACATCGGTCGGCTCCAGCGGGCCGTAGATCACGTTGTATGCCGCCCATGACTCGGTCCGCGTGTAGTCGTCTATGTGGGTGCCATAGACCCAGTGCTGATCCGCTTCCTGGTAGAAAAAGCCGAGTGTCCAGTCGAGCCGGGAGCTGGTACCGGTCAGACGGGTCTCGTGGGTCCAGCGCTCGTCACGCTGATCGTTGCGGAAATAGCCGGTGGGATCGCCGTCATCGATGTCGGTGCCGCTGCCGTTCAGCGAGCAGGCAGTGGCGAAATCGTAGATATTGTATTCGGCCATTCCCGGATCGGTGGCGCAGTTGCCACGCCCGTACACGCCCAGCACCGAGTGGTAGTAAGCGACGCCGTTGGTGCCGTCGAACTGGTAGGCGGTATCGCGCTCGAAATAGGAGGTTGACGAACTGAGCTGGGCAAAGCCGAGATCGCCGTCCAGGGTGAACTGGAAGTTCTTCCAGTCGTCGTCCCAGCCTTCGTCGTGGAACTTGACGGTATTCAGGTCGCCTTTGGTCGGGTCGTAATCGTTGAAGCCATTGATCTTGGATTGATGGATGTTGAAGATTCCGGTCGCAGCCCAGTCATCGTTGACCAGCCACTTGATCGAGGCGCGCCCGCCCTTCCAGTTGGCATCGTTGAAGTCGTCATCCACCTGGCTGGCGTTGGTCTTGGTGCCTGCATAGGGGGTTTTGCCCAGCACGTTATCGATGAAACCGGCATCCTTGGCCGCAAACCCGACCAGGCGGATCGCGAGCTTGTCCTTGATCACCGGGATATTGACCATCCCGTCCACGTCCCAGCCCTGGCCGCCGTCATCGATACCGTGAATGCCGGCGCCGACATTGGCATCGAAGGCCTCGGGGTCGGGCTTGGAGACGATATAGCGCACCGTGCCCGATTGGGAGCTGGCTCCGTAAAGAGTTCCCTGGGGCCCGGCGAGGCTTTCGATGCGATCGATATCGATCGGCCGGATCTCGGGCGATTGCGCGCCGGTGGTCAGCGGTTGCTCGTCGAGATAGATCGCCGCCGAGGAGTCCGCGAGGAAGGGCCGGATCGAGTCGGCGAGGCCGCGAAACACGATCTTGTTGAGGCCGGCACCGGAGCCGACCACGGTCATGGCCGGCACGAATTTGGCGACATCATTGAGGCTCGTGATGCCCTTCTTGGTGAGCTCCTCGGAACTGAAGGACAGAACGGATTGCGGGATATCCTGGATGTTCTCGTCACGCTTGCGTGCCGAGACGATCACCTCCTCGATACCGCCGCCTGATTGCTGGGCCTGCACTGCCGATGTGCCGGTACCGGCCATCGCGGCGGAAATCGCCGCGGCGATGGCGCGACGCTGAATCCGTTTTGCCGAGCTGCGGGTGGAATCCCCTGGCATGTCGTTCTCCCGTTTATTGGTATATGTATTCACACCGATCGTAACCGGAGCGACGTGACGACGCATGTTTTCCGCTGATCGGCAAACAGAGCCATCGCATCATGAAATACGCTTCACCGTCTGCGCGGTGATCTGCTGAAAATTATTGTAAGCCAATAATCCGCGTTTTGGGAAATGGATGAAACCCGATGCGCTGGTTGTGAAGGACTGAATCAAGGTAGAGTTTGCGCGCCGCCCGGGTGCGCGGTCGTCGGATGCGGGCAGAAATCCGGTTTGACTGCGCTTGCCAGCCATCGCCAATGAGCAAGGGACACAAATGAAAAAGCGCATCATCGTTGGTATCAGCGGAGCGTCCGGGGTCATTTATGGCATCAGGGCATTGCAGCAGCTGCAGCATATGGCGGACATCGAGACGCATCTGATTCTGTCGGAGACCGCGAAAACCAATATCGCGCTCGAGACCGGATTTTCGGTCGACGAGGTGCGGGCGCTGGCCGATGTGGTGCACCGGGAAAGCAATATGGCGGCCTCGATCGCCAGTGGTTCGTATCTCTGCGATGCGATGGTGATCATGCCCTGCAGCATCAAGACATTGTCCGCAGTGGCGAACTCCCATGCCGATACGCTGATGGTCAGGGCCGCGGACGTGATGCTCAAAGAGCGACGTCGGCTGGTGCTGGTAGTGCGCGAGACGCCGCTGCACAAGGGGCATCTGGAACTGCTGCTCAAGGCCGCGGATTATGGCGCGATCATCCTGCCACCGATGCCGGCTTTCTATCACGCACCGCAAAGCATCGACGACATCATCGACCAGACCGTTGGCAAGGTTTTCGACCAGTTGGGCATCGAGCACCGTTTGTTTCGCCGCTGGGGCGAGGGCAGGAGCGGAGCTCCCGGGTAGTGAATGATTTCGATGTGCTGTGCCGTCGCGCGCTCACGCGGATATTTCGAGCACGACCACCGGGATCTCGCGCGTGGTGCTGGCCTGGTACGTCGCATAGACGGGTACCCGTTGCACCAGTTCCTTCCATAATGCGGTCCGCTCGCTGCCCTGGGCGATGCGCGCCTGCGCCAAGACGCGTTTGCGATTGATATACACGCTGACCAGCGGTTCGGCGCGCAGGTTGCCGACCCACGCGGGATCGGTCGGCTGGCCGCCCTTGCTGCCCACGATCAGCAGTTTGCCGTCGATCCGGAACCAGGGCAGCGCGGCGGCGCGCTTGCGGCCGCTCAGGCGACCGCGCGTCTCGAGCAGCAGCGCCGGTTGCGCGGCGAACCCGGCCTGGCGCGCGAATACCCGGTTCAGCAACGAGTGCCCGGTCCAGCGTACCAGCGCGCGATCGAATGACAGTCCGGCCGGAGACATCAGCAGATTCAGCAACGCCATCCGTGTCAACCCTGTGGTGCGTGAGCGGGAGTCGGGGACCGTAGCATCGCGCGGCACATGGCGGCAAGCGTTTGCTCCCGGTGCCGGGCTTTCATTACCATAGCGCCCGGTTCAATCCTGCCAGGGGCACCGCACGCAATATGCCTGATTTCCGCCCGGTGGGTGTATTCGATTCCGGCGTGGGCGGACTCTCCATCGTGCGCGAGATGCGCCGACTGATGCCCATGCTCGATATCGTTTATGTATCCGATGCGCGCTTCCTTCCCTACGGCGACAAGTCCGAAGCCTTTATCCGGGCGCGTGCGTTCGCGATCAGCGAGTTCCTGCTCGCCCAGGGTGCGCGCGCCCTGGTCGTGGCCTGCAACACCGCGACCGCCGCCGCCGCGCTCGATCTGCGGGCAAGATTCCGCTTGCCGATCGTCGGGATCGAGCCCGCGGTCAAGCCGGCCTCGGCCGCAACCGGCAGCGGTATCGTCGCGATACTCGCCACCGCGAGCACCCTGCAGAGTCACAAGTACGCACAGTTGCTCGAGCGCTTCGGTGGATTTGTGCGCGTGATCAGCCAGCCCTGCAGTGGCCTGGTGGAATGCGTCGAAGCAGGCGAGCTGGATGGGCCGCGCACCCGCGCGCTGTTGCGCGGCTACGTCGAGCCTCTGCTGCAGGCGGGCGCGGATACACTGGTACTCGGTTGCACGCATTATCCGTTCCTGATCGAAGCGCTGCGTGCGCTCGTGGGCAATGCGGTGCACATCGTCGATCCCGGTGCAGCGGTGGCACGGCGCATCGCGCACCTGCTCCGTGACGACCACGAGGGCGCGGGCAGCCTGCGCTGCCATACCAGCGGCGATCATGTGGCGCAGCAGCGCGTGATGACGCGCCTGCTTGGCGAGCCGGTGGCGGTGGCGCCGTTGCCGGAATCATTCTGCATGGTGAAAGTGGCATTGCCCGACAGCTGATGCAGACGTTCACGGAGAGCGAGCGATGAGCGTGACGACCTATTCCCTCGAGATGCACCGTCCCGCGCAATTGCGGCGTGCCGCGCGCAACAGCGCGCTCGAACTGCGCGAGTGCGTGGTCGCGCAATACGAGGTGAACCGCTTCCTGTACGCTTTTGTCGGCGGACCGTGGTCGTGGACCGACAAGCTGTCCTGGAGCGACGAGCAATGGCGCGCCTGGGCCGAGAATCCCGATCTGCGCACCTGGATTGCCTATGGCAACGGATCCCCGGCGGGCTATTTCGAACTGCACCGCCAGCCTGGCGATACGGTGGAAATCGCTTATTTCGGACTGGCGCCGCGTTTCATAGGGTGCGGTTTCGGCGGCGACCTGCTGAGCCGCGCGCTCGAATGTGCCTGGGCCTGGGGCGCGCGACGCGTATGGGTGCACACCTGCAGCCTCGACCATCCCTCGGCGCTGGCCAATTACCGGGCGCGTGGCCTGGTGGTGTACCGCGAGGAAACGCAATGAGTCACAAATCGCGCATCGCTTCGACGCACGAGTTCCAGCACAGGACCCGACCATGACGATTCGACCCCGCCGCTCCGCGCTCTACATGCCGGGCTCCAACGCGCGCGCCCTCGACAAGGCGCGCACGCTGGCAGCCGATACGCTGATCCTGGACCTCGAGGATGCGGTCGATCCCGGGCGCAAGCGCGAAGCGCGCGAACAGGTCCTGGCGGCGATCGCGGCCGGCGGTTACGGCGCGCGCGAACTGCTGGTGCGCGCCAATGCGCTCGACACGCCCTGGGGTGTCGATGATCTGCGTGCGCTCGCCGTCTCCGGCGCCGACGGCGTGGTGCTGTCGAAGGTGTCCTCGGCCGCGGAGGTGCGGGAGGCCGCGCGCCTGCTCGAACAGGCAGGTGCGCCGCAGAGCCTGGCGTTGTGGATCATGGCCGAGACCGCCCGCTGCATTCTCGATATCGACGCGATCGCGGGTGCGCATCCGCGTCTGCGCGCGATCCTGATGGGCACCGCCGATCTCGCGCGCGAAACCCGCGTGCGTCATACCCACGACCGGATCGGATTCATCGCAACGCTGAATCTCTGCGTGCTGGCGGCACGAGCGCATGGACTCGATATCATCGATGGCGTGCATCTGGATCTCGAGGATGATGCGGGTCTTGCCCACGCCTGCGAGCAGGGGCGTGACATGGGCTTCGATGGCAAGAGCCTGATCCACCCGCGTCAACTCGCGGCGGCGAACCGGGCCTTCACGCCCACCGCGGCGGCACTCGAAAAGGCGTGCGAGCTGATCGACGCCTGGCAGCAGGCGCGTGCGCGCGGCAGCGCGGTGGTGGTGGTGAACGGACGCCTGGTGGAAAAGCTGCACGTCGCCGAAGCCGAGCGCGAGATCGAGCTGGCGACGGCAATTGCCGCGATGGGTTGGTGAAAAACCCGTGGACGGGTCAGTGCCCGCGCGCCCTCACCGCACCACGGTGACCGCGCAATGCGCATGACGGATCACTTTCTCGCTGACGCTGCCGAGCAGTATTTCGCGCGCCAGTGACTGGCCGCGGGTGCCCATCACGATCAGGGTGGCACCGTGTTTTTTGGCCAGTGCCACGATTTCATCGGCCGGTTCGCCGATTCCCACCAGGGTTTCCGCATTCACCGACGAATCCATCAGGGCGCGTGCCTTGGCGAAGCTCGGGCCCGCGATGCGGCGTTCGATCTGGTCGATCTCGCTGCGTTCGAGAGAGTTGAGACCCAGGGCCTCGGAGCCCGGCACATGATGCACATGCAGCAGCGTCAGCGACGCGCCGAGTTGTGCCGCCAGCCGCGAGGCCCACTGTGCGGCCTTGGCCGACTGATCCGAGCCGTCCACCGGAACCAGAATCTTGTCCACTGTCGATCTCCCCTGGGTTTTGTTGCGGTGAGGATATTACATGCCGCTGCCCGTTGCGAACATGGGGCAGTTCAGGCAGGGGGGTCCTCGACGATCAAGGCGGGCGTGTCATGACGCAGCGTTTCGCCACGAAAGAACGCCGGTTGGGCCAGGCGCCAGGCGATCATCAGCACGGCGCCGAGGAGCAGGATGCCGACGCCGATCGCAAAAACGGTTCCGACACCGAATATCGCACCGCCACTGCCGTATCCGGGGTCGAAGGTCGTGACGCACAACTGCACGAACATCGCGGCCAGCATGCCGCCGCCGAGGAGTGGCAACAAACCCTTGGTGATCAGCGGCCCGAGGCCGATCCGGTACTCGTGACGGAAATACCAGACACACGACAGCGCGGTCAGACCGTAGTAGAAGCAGATCATCATGCCAAGCGATTCCACGGTGTCGCTGAGCACGTTTTCGCTGAGCCAGGTCATCACCGCGTAGAACGCGGCGGTGAGCACGCCCGCTGCGATGGTCGCGTTACTCGGCACCTGGTGGCGTGGGTGGATGCGGGCGAATATTGCGGGCATTGCCCGGTAGACGCTCATCGCGAGCATGGTGCGGGCGGCCGGGATGAAAGTGGTCTGCAGGCTCGAGGCGGCACTCGCGAGTACCGCGCCGTAGAGCAGCAGATCGAGCGGATGACCCATGATTGGCGTGGCGAGCGCGGCGAACACGTTGTCATGGGTATCGGGGCTGCCCAGGCCGATGCCGGTGTCGCCGATGCCCGCGTACATCTGGGTCGCGATGGCTACCAGCACATAGGTGCCGGCCAGCGCCATGATCGAGAGCAGCGCGGCTGCCGCCGGGGTGTGCTCGCTGCCGCGGGTTTCCTCGTTGGCCGACAGGCACACATCCCAGCCCCAGTAGATGAAGATCGACAGCGACAGCCCCGATACCAGTGCCGCCACGGTCTTGACCGAAAAGGGATTCAGCCAGTTCCACTCGAAGGAGATGGCGGTCGGCACGGTGCCGCTGGCGATGCCGCGAAACGCCAGCAGGCAAAACACGGCAAGCGCGACCATCTGGACCGCGACCAGCACATAGGTTACCCGCTTGGCGGTCATCATGCCGCGCCATGCGACCCAGGTCGCGAGCGCAACCATCGCCGAGGTGGTCAGTACATTGACGGGTTTGCGCGCGCCGAACGCGGCGATGTCGGGGTTGTCGAGCAGTTGCGCCAGGAACAGGTAGAAGAACGTCGCGGCCACGCCCGCGGTGTTCGACAGCACGATCACCGTGGCGATGATCAACCCCCAACCGCACATCCAGCCGGTGTAGGGTCCGAAGGCCTTGACGGTCCAGGTGAACGAGGTTCCCGCATCCGGGATGACCTTGTTCAGTGCGCGGTAGGCGAATGCGACCAGCAGCATCGGCACGAAGCCGGCCAGCAGCACCGCCGGCAGTTGCAGGCCCACTTCGCGCACCGTGGGGCCGAGTGCCACCGTGAGCGCATACACGGGCGCCACGCACGACACCGCCATCGCGACGCTGGCCGAGAGACCGATCGAATCGTGGGCAAGGCCCTTGTCGAGAAGATCGGGCTCGGCACGGTAGTGTGAATCGTGCGCGGTGATATGTGCTTGCGGAGCGACAGCGTCGTTACGATTCACACGGTTCTCCGCGGCAAAGGACAGTGAGGACTGCGGTTCAGGCGACCCCGAGTTCGCGCGCCGCCTGATCCAGCGCCGCACGCGAGCGTTCGACCAACGTGTCGATCTCGGCGACGCTGCATATCAGTGGTGGAGCGATGATCATGGTGTCACCGGTGGCGCGCATCACCAGGCCATTATCGAGGCTGGCCTGGCGGCACAGCATGCCGGCACGGCCGGCGGGAGTGAACCGCTCGCGGGTTTTCTTGTTCCTGACCAGTTCCAGGGCGCCAAACAGGCCCAGGGTGCGTGCCTCGCCGACCAGCGGGTGGTCGGCGAGCTCCGCCCAGCGCCTGGCCAGATGCGGACCGGTGGTGGTGGCGACGTGTCCGAGAATATTCTCTTCGCGCAGGATCCTGAGTGTGGCGAGGCCAGCCGCGCAGGCTGCCGGGTGCCCGGAATAGGTGAAGCCGTGGCCGAATTCACCGCCGCCGCTGTTCAGCACGTTCACGACTCGCTCGCCCACCATCACCCCGCCCAGCGCCTGGTAGCCGTTGGTCACGGCCTTGGCGAAGGTCATCAGGTCGGGCTCCATGCCGTAATATTCGTGACCAAACCACTGGCCGGTGCGTCCGAAACCGCAGATCACCTCGTCGGAGATCAGCAGGATGCCGTACCTGGCGAGGATACGCCGGATTTCCGGCCAGTAGGTCTCGGGCGGAATGATCACGCCGCCGGCGCCCTGTACCGGCTCGGCGATGAATGCCGCGACATTGTCCGGGCCGAGTTCCTCGATCTTCTGTTCCAGCGCGCGCGCTGCGAGTACCCCGAACTCCTCGCGCGAATGAGCCCCGTCGTCACCGTACCAGTAGGGCTGCTGGACATGCGTCACATAAGGCAGCGGCTCGAACTGCTTGTGCATGAAAGCCATGCCCCCAAGACTGGCGCCGGCGATGGTGCTGCCGTGATAGCCGTTGATGCGGCTGATGATCATGCGCTTCTTTGGCTGGTTCTCGAGGTCCCAATAGCGGCGCACCATGCGCAGCACCGTGTCGTTGCCCTCGGAGCCGGAATTGGTAAAGAACACGTGATTCATGTGGCTGGGCGTGATATCCGCGAGCACCTTCGCCAGTTCGATGGACGGCGGGTGTGCGCACTGGAAAAAGTTGTTGTAGAACGGCAGCTCCTTCAGTTGCCGGGTGACCGCATCGACGATCTCGGTACGGCTGTAGCCGAGGTTGCAGCACCACAAGCCCGACATCCCGTCGAGGTATTCGCGCCCGTCCGCGTCATAGATGTTGATATGCGCGGCGCGGGTGATCACGCGGGTGCCGCGTTCGTTCAACTCCTTGAAATCGGTGAACGGGTGCAGGTGGTGCGCACGGTCCATCTCCTGCCATTGCTGCTTCGTCGCCGTGGTGACGCTCATTTCCGCTTCCTCCTGAAATTGCCGTGAGACGCGGTATTAACCCGCTGGTGGTATGTCGGCGCACTTGCTCTGTTCATAGAATGGGAGTTCAGGGTCGGAAGTGTCAACGATGCTACCCCGCTTGGGGTAGCCGCAAAACGAGGTGTTCGATGCGTGGGCTCGATGTTCCGCTGGTCGGTATCCCCTGCGATATCTTCGACAAGGGCCTGCACCCTTTTCATGGCGTGGGCGAGAAATACATCAATGCGGTGGCACACGGTGCACGGGTGATGCCGTTGCTGATTCCCGGGCTTGGCGCCGGGCGCGATCTCGAGCCGATCACGGATTTCGTCGATCCCGCGCAACTGCTGGGATCGCTCGACGGGCTGTTCCTGACCGGAAGCCCGTCCAACGTCGAGCCGCTGCACTATGCCGGGGCAGCCAGCGCACCCGGAACCTCCCACGATCCGCAGCGCGACCAGACCACGCTGCCGCTGATCCGGCTGGCGCTCGAAACGGGCTTGCCGTTGTTCTGTGTCTGTCGCGGGATACAGGAACTCAATGTGGCGCTCGGTGGCACCCTGCATCAGCGGGTACAGGAAATCGAGGGCATGCTGGATCATCGCGAGGACAAGCATGCCAGCCGCGAGCAGCAGTATGCCAGCGCCCACCCGGTGATCATCGAGCCGGACGGCGTGCTGGCGGGCCTGCTCGAAGAGCGCAGCTATCCGGTCAACTCCCTGCATGCGCAAGGCATAGACCGTCTTGGCGGCGGGCTGCGGGTCGAGGCACGGGCGCCGGACGGGCTGATCGAGGCGGTCAGCGTGCGCGACAGCCGCGCGTTTGCCGTGGGTGTGCAGTGGCATCCGGAGTGGCGCTTTGCCGAGAGCCCGCTGTCCATGGCTATTTTTGCCGCTTTTGGCGCTGCCGTGCGGTCGCATCATCGGGCCAGAACTGCTAAAACTACTACCTGATAGGGGTATATGCCCCGGGTACAGGAGATCGGAGAATCTTCAGAAGGGTGTGGCTGCCTGCGAAGCGCTGAATTGCAGCGATGCAGGCGTGCAGCCTGCAGTTTTGATACAAATACAAAAGGGGAAAAACATGCGCTCGAAATCCATTCTCAGGAACCGCAATGCGCTGGCACTGGCGGTATCCACGGCATTGTTCGGAGCCGGCACGGTGGCGCTTGCGGCACCGGTGCTGGAAGAGATTATCGTCACCGCGCAGAAGCGCGAGCAGACGCTGCAGGACGTTCCGGTCGCGGTGTCCGCGTTCAGCGGTGAGTTCATTGCCGACGCCAATATCAGCGATATCCGCGGGCTGGTCGACCTGACACCCGGCTTCTACGGCAAGACCGAAGACAGCTTCATCGATGCGCTTTCGATTCGTGGCATCGTGACCAACGACTTCGGCATCGGCGGCGATCCCTCCATACCGGTGTTCACGGATGGTGTCTGGCAGGGCCGCAACGGTGGCGTGCAGATGAATTTCTATGACATCGAGCGGGTCGAGGTAGTAAAGGGGCCGCAGGCCACGCTGTTCGGACGCAATGCGATCGCCGGCGCGGTGAGTATCATCACCAACAAGCCGATTGACGAGTTCGAGGGTCGCATCAGCGGCGGGATTGCCGAATACGATCATTTCGACGTGCACGGCATGGTCAATATTCCGCTCAGCGACAGCTGGTATTACCGTGGCAATATCCAGGGGCTCGACGAGGACGGCTGGCTCGAGAACCTGGCCGGTGGCGACGATCTCGGTTATCACCAGCAGGTATCGACGCGTCAGTCGCTGCGCTACGCCGGCGATGCGGTGGACGCGACCTTCACGGTGACCTACGAGGATCGCGAGCAGGACCCGTCGGTATACTGGGATCCGGTGCTCGGCCTCGACAAGGACCAGGTGAACATCGATCTCGGCGACAAGGGCTTCGATGAGTCGGAGATCTTCGGTTTCACCGCAAACGTGCAGTGGGATCTGAACGAGGATTACACGGTCAGCTCGATCACCGGCTACAAGACCTACAAGTTCGACTACCTCGAGGACTACGACGCACGGCCCGAGCATATCAATGACTACCGCCAGAAGAACGACGTCGACTATTTCAGCCAGGAGTTGCGCCTCAACTTCTCCGGCGACAGCGTGAACTGGTTCGTCGGTGCCGCGGCGTACGATGAAACCGTGGACGGCTATTTCGAATACCGTTATGGCGAGAGCGATCTGTGCCGCGCGATTGCGCGCACCCAGCCGCGCGGCGTCGGCGGTCCCGTCACCGGTTGTACCGATCCCTTGTTCGAGGCCTACTGGGGCTCCCCGATCGACCCGGCGCTGCTCGACGAGAACAAGAGCGAGGAGAGCTGGAACGATGTCGAGAGCAAGGGCTACTCGCTCTACGGTGACATGACCTGGAGCGTCACCGAGAAGCTCGACCTCACGCTCGGTGCACGCTGGAGCTATGACGAAAAGGACATGCGGACCCGCGTCGGCAAGAGCGGCGGTGCGCTCGGCAACAACTTCTCGTGGGAATACCACACCAAGGGCTATGTCGGCGACAACGACAACTGGGACGAGTTCACGCCTCGCGCGGCGCTGAATTACGAGCTGAACGAGCAGGTCTCGCTCTACGCCAACGTTGCCACGGGTTACAAGTCCGGCGGTTTCGGTACCTTCGGCATCACGGTGCCGGATGCCGACGGCGACGGCAATCTCGATATCACCAACAGCGGCCAGGTGTCGGCGGCAAGCGTGCCGACCGCCTTCGATCCGGAAACCTCGACCAGCTATGAGGTCGGTGCCAAGACCCGGTTGCTCGATGACACCCTGCAGTTGAACATGGCTTATTTCATGTATACCTACGAAGACTTGCAACTGGTCTATTTCGACAATGGATCCTCGCTGGTCGCCAACCTCGGCGAGGCCGAGAACCACGGTGTCGAGGTGGATGCACGCTGGCTGATCGGCGAGCACTTCGAGGCGTTCATGGCCGGTTCGTGGATGGACTCCGAGATCACCGATGCCAAGGACATGGTCGCGAGCGGCGTGTGTTCGAACTGCGACGGCAAGAACATGCCGTTCGCGCCCGACTGGAGCGCGGCCCTGCACCTGACCTGGACCTACCCGATGTTCTGCGGCGAAGTGTTCGCGAAGAGCGAACTCTCCTACCAGGACACCATGTACAGCGATCTCGACAATATCCCGAGCATCGCGGTCGATTCGTGGGAGGAATGGAATTTCCGCGTGGGCTATGATGATGCCGCCGACTGGGGCGTCACGCTCTATGTCGAGAACGCCTTCGACGAGGAGTATTTCGAGCGTGGCTGGGCCAACGCGAACACCGTCAACAACGGCGGCTATGGTCTGACCAATACCCTGGTGTGGCCGGCCAAGCCGCGCACCGTCGGTGCCAGCGCCTACATGAACTTCTGATCCCGGCTCGAAGGAGCGCCTGGGAATTGGGGTCAGAGTCATTTTTCTTCAAGAAAAATGACTCTGACCCCAATTTTTCCACCCGAATTCAACAGATAGACGCGCATGAACAAGCTCAACGCCTTCCTCGACCTGCACCCCCATATCGAAACCTTCGAGGTGCTGTTGCCCGATATAAACGGGCACCTGCGTGGCAAGTGGGTGAGCCGCGACAAGATGGCGAAGGTGTTCGAAGGTGGTTTCAAACTGCCGGTCTCGACCCTGGCTTTCGACATCTGGGGCCGTGATATCGGCAAGACCGTTTTTGACGACGGCGATGCGGACGGCATCTGCCTCGCGGATGCGGACTCTCTGGCGCCGGTGCCGTGGCTGGCACGTCCCGCAGGGCAGGTGCTGGTGTCGATGGGCACGGTGCATGGCGAGTGCTATGACGGTGATCCGCGCGCGGTGCTGGCGAGCGTGCTGCAGCGTTATGCCCGGCTTGGTCTGTGCCCGGTGGTGGCCACCGAGCTCGAGTTCTACCTGTTCGCGCGCGAACGCAACGCCGATGGGACGCCACGCCACTCGCAGACCGCTCCCGGCGGGCGCGAGCTGCTCGGCGGTCAGACCTATGGCATCGAGGCGATGCAGGACGTCGGTGTGCTGATGCATGCGGTGCGCGAGGCGGCCATTGCGCAGCGTATCCCGGTCGACACGCTGATCACCGAGGCCGCGCCCTCGCAGTTCGAGATCAACCTGTATCACCAGGAGGATGCGCTGCTGGCCTGCGATCAGGCGGTGATGCTCAAGCGCGCGATCAAGGGCGTGGCGCGCAACCATGGCCAGCTTGCCTCGTTCATGGCCAAACCGTTCGGTCACCTGGCCGGCAATGGCATGCATGTGCATTTCAGCCTGATCGATCGCAATGGCAACAACGTGTTCGACAATAACACCGACGAGGGCAGCGAGCTGCTGCGTCATGCGGTGGCGGGTTGCCTGGCGAGCATGCCGGAAGCGATGGCCCTGTTTGCCCCCAACCACAATTCGTGGCGCCGGTTCCGCCTCGGCTCGCACGCGCCGCACGCTCCGACCTGGGGTTACGAGAACCGCACCACGGCGGTACGGATTCCGGGTGGCTCGCGCCGTGCCATCCGTCTCGAGCACCGGGTGTGCGGGGCCGACACCAATCCCTATCTTGCCGTTGCCGGCATACTCGCCGGCGCGCTGATGGGAATCGAGCAACGGCTGCTGCCGCCGGCACCGGTGGTCGGCGATGCCTACAGCCAGTTTGCACCCGGTCTGCCGCGATTCTGGGCCGACGCGCTGCGGGCATTCGAAAGGTCGGCGTTCGTCGGCGAGTATCTCGGTGAGGAAGTGCGCCGCATCTTCCTGATGTCGAAGTGGCAGGAACTCGAGGAGTTCATGTGTCATGTACCGACCATGGAGTATGACGCTTACCTCGATCTGTAAATCACGATGTTGTCTTCATTTTATTCATGCGGAGAGTTCCAATGGTGGTGAATGGTTTGCGCGTGGCGTTGCTGCTCGTTCTTGGTTTCGCCACGCCGCTGTTGGCTGCGGATACGCTCATCAGTGCGGCGCGTCTGCTCGATGTGCGCAGCGGCAAGCTGCTCGACAGGCCGGTGCTGCTGGTCCGTGACGGACGGATCGTCGAAATCGCGCGCGACGGCGCCCGGCCCGCGGCGGCCGCGGATGCCACCGAGATCCGTCTGGATGGCATGACACTGCTGCCCGGTCTGATCGATATGCACACGCACCTCGATTCCGATCCGAGCTATGGCGGTTATAGCGGCCTGGAGTTCAGCGATCGCTTCTGGTCGGCGCTGATGGTGCCGAATGCCGGCAAGACCCTCGATGCCGGCTTTACCACGGTGCGCAACGTGGGCTCGGGCGACTGGAACGATGTGGGTCTGCGTCAGGCCATCGACGCCGGCAAGGTACGCGGTCCGCGGGTGGTGACGGCGGGCTACAGTTTCGGGTCCACCGGCGGGCACTGCGACGAAACCTTCTTTCCGCCGTCTTTCGATCGCAAGAGCCCGTTCAATGCCGACGGTCCCGACGAGGGGCGCAAGCGGGTACGCGAGTTGCGCAAGTATGGCGCTCAGGTGATCAAGATATGCGCCACCGGCGGGGTGTTTTCGCGCAATACCGAGCCGGGCCAGCAGCAGCTGAGTCTCGAGGAAATGCAGGCCATCGTCGCCGAGGCGCATATGCAGGGCCTGAAGGTCGCCGCGCACGCTCACGGTGCTTCGGGCATCAGGGATGCGATCCGCGCTGGCGTCGACACCATCGAACACGCCAGCCTGATCGATGACGAAGGCATACAGCTGGCAAAGAAACACGGTGCGTGGCTGTCGATGGATATCTACAACACCGAGTACACACAGTCCGAAGGCGCGAAGAACGGCGTGCTCGAGGACAACCTGCGCAAGGACCGCGAGATAGCGGAACTGCAGCGCGAGGGTTTTCGCAAGGCGCACGCCGCCGGTGTGAAAATGGTCTACGGCACCGATTCCGGCGTCTACCCGCATGGCGACAACGGCAAGCAATTCCGCTACATGGTGCGCTACGGCATGACCCCGCTGGAGGCCATCCGTGCCGCGACCGTGAATGCCGCCGAGGCGCTCGGGCGTGACGATGTCGGCGTGCTCGAGGCGGGGCGGTTTGCCGATATGGTGGCCGTGAACGGCGATCCGACCAGCGACGTGACCTTGCTCGAAACAATCCCGGTAGTCATCAAGGGCGGCGAGCTGAGCAGGGACACGCGCTGAAACAGTCTCCTGGCGTGGCAGCATTCCCCGTCAATGACATGGGCGAGCATTGCTTGGCCGGGTCACACGCCGCACGGACGCAATAAACGCGGGATCATTCCCGTCAGGAACAGAAAGCGGGCACCCCATGGCGCTGCAACAGCTGAGCGAGGAGCAGGTACGCACCTGGAGCCGGGCGCAGAAAGACCAGTGGTGGTTTGACAATGTTTTCCGCGGCGACATGCCGCAACTGACCCTGCGCTCGGCGAGCACGGGCTTCCTGCTCGGTGGAATACTTGCGGCAACCGCGCTCTATATTGCCGGCAAGACCGGCATCTCGATCGGTGTCGGTCTGACTTCCGTGATACTCGCGTTCGCGCTGTTTCGCGCCCTTGCCGGAATCGGGCTGGTGCAGGACCTGAGCATCCTCGAGAACAATTGCACGCAATCGATCGCGACCGCCGCCGGCTACATGGTCACGCCGCTGGTATCGAGCCTGGCGGCCTACATGCTGGTTACCGGTGTGATCGTGCCGTGGTGGCAGATGATCATCTGGACCACCACGATCTCGATTCTCGGGGTGCTGGTGGCATTTCCGATGAAACGGCGCTTCATCAACGAGGACCAGTTGCCGTTTCCGGAGGGTCGTGCCTGCGGCGTGGTGCTCGATTCGCTGTATACGGGGCACGCCGCCACCGGCATGTTCAAGGCCAGGCTGCTCGCCTTCAGTGCCGGGCTGAGCGCGATTTGCCAGCTGGTTGCCAGCGATGGCTGGATGAAGCTGCTGCAATTCAGGATCCTCGGCATGGACCGATGGGCCGGCATGGAGGAACCGTGGCATGTCATGGAGCGGCTCGATACCTATTACTACGAGGCGGCTGCGCGGTTGCATTGGTGGACACCGACCATCCTGGGCACCGATATACGCCAGCTGGGATTGCGCTTCACGCTCGATACCGCGATGCTCGGCGTCGGTGGCCTGATGGGCATCCGTATTGCAACCAGCTGCATGCTGGGCGCCTTCATCAATTTTGCGGTGCTCGCGCCGCTGATGATCCAGCACGGCGATATCAAGGCCTATACCGATTCCGCCGGGGTGCTGGTGCCGATCTCGCGCGGCGAGATCGTCAACCAGTGGTCGTTGTGGTGGGGCGTGGCGATGATGGTGGTAGGGTCGATGGTCAGCCTGTTCGCCAGGCCGGAGATATTCGTCAATGCGTTCAGGTCGATGCGCAAGCGGGAAAGGACCGGGCCCGACGTGCTCGGTCATATCGAGCTGCCGTTGTGGCTGTCCTTCGTCGGGGTGCCGGTTTTCAGCGTGCTCGGCGCCGCGGCGACGCATTATTTCTTTGGCGTGCCCTGGTTGCTCGCTTTCGTGTCCTTGCCGCTGATCTTCCTGCTCACCGTCATCTGCACCAATTCGATGGCGCTGACCTCGTGGACACCAACCGGTGCGCTGTCCAAGATCACCCAGTTCTCGATGGGTGCGATCGATCGCGCCAATCCCGCCAGCAACCTGATCCCGGCGGGGATGACCGCGGAAATCGCTTCCAATGCCGCGAACCTGCTGTCCGACATCAAGCCCGGCTACATGCTGGGTGCCAAGCCGCGGCAACAGGCGATCGGTCACGTGATCGGCATATTCGCCGGCTCGCTGTGCGCGACGCCGCTGTTTTTCCTGCTGTTCCTGCCGCCCGATGCAAACGGTGTGCGCTCGGTTTCGACGATGGTCTCGGACCAGTTCGCGATGCCGGCCGCGTTGCAGTGGAAGGGTGTTGCGGAACTGATCGCCAGGGGGCTGTCGGCGCTGCCGCAGAGCGCGGTGATCGCGATGTCGCTGGCCGCCGTCGCGGCGGTGGTGTTCGAAGTGCTGCGTATCCGCACCCGCGAGCGATTCCCGGTTTCCGCGGTGTCGGTGGGTCTGGGCGTCGTGCTGCCCCCGGAGTCCTGCCTGGCAATGTGGATGGGCGCGCTGCTTTTCTGGTGGATGGGCCGCAAGAAGCCGGCGCCCGGCACCCGTGCTCATGATTTCTGGGTGGAAGGTTGCGAACCGATCTGCGCGGGCCTGATTTCCGGCGCCGCACTGGTCGGGATCGGTAACGCGATCGTCAACGTGCTGATCTGAGCGCGGTGCCCGGAAGGGGATTGGAACAGGGTGCTTGGCACGATGGCATGCGCCCTGTTGCTGCTCGACCCGGTTTCCGAAACCCTCGACCACGGCACCGCCAGACCAGCTGTGCGGTGCCGCCCGTCAGTGACTGAGGTATCCGGTCAGCGGATCGCCACCCTGGTAGCTGCCGAGCGCATCGATGAACAGGTGGAACAGCTCCGCCTGGGAGGACACGTCGAGCTTTGCGTAGCTGTGTTTGCGATGCAGCTTGACGGTTTCCGGCGAGATGCGCAGCCGTTCGGCGATCGACTTGGTCGAGTGCCCGCGCAACAGCAGCTGGATGACCTCGACTTCGCGATCGGTCAGGAAGTCGTGACCGAAAAACTTGAGCGCGGAGTCGAGCTGGGTATTGATCGCACGGCTGACGATGGCATCGTGTGGCGCCCAGTGACGCCGCACGATAGCGGCGAACAGCGGTTCGAAATCCAGCAGACGACGGTGCTGCGCGGCGCTGATGCGTGACTGCTGTTCACGCACCCCCACTGACAGATGCACGCACATATCCGCGGTCGGCTCCAGCAGGTAGCCGATTTCGTCGCTGATGCCGGTGCGCGCATAGTGCAGGCGAAAATACTCGGAGGAGCGAAAAGCGGCTGGCGCGAGCTGTTTCAGACGATAGCATCCGGGCGCCACGCCGTCGGCGAAAGCGCGATAGAACGGGTCGAGCAGATAGGCGCCTTTCAGATACAGTTCGAGGTTGGCGGCACCTTCGAGTCCGGCGCTCTGGTCGTAGAGCAGTTCGGGTGGCTGGCCGCGGCGGTAGACCACCACCATGATGTCATTGGCCGGCACCAGCACATGCAGCAGGGAGGCAAGGCGATCGACGAGGCGGGCGTTGCCGAGATGCCCGATGACATCGGCCAGCGCCTGGCCCAGCGCGGCATTGTCGAGTCTGCCTTCGCGCACCATGATCTCCGTGAACGGGGCTTTTGCGGTATCGCGCAACGATAGTGCATTTCGCGGGGCTCGGCCATGCACCACGCGGTTGCAATGGCGGGCAAGCGTGGTCTAATGCATCGGCAGCAGTTTGCGGGAGTAGCGCAATGAGCGGGGACACGCGTCGGGAGCACGATAGTCTCGGTGTGGTCGAGGTTCCGGCAGATGCGCTGTGGGGCGCGCAGACCGAACGTTCGCGGCACAATTTCCCGATCGGAGACCAACGTTTTCCGGCGCACTTCATCGTGGCCTTTGCCCTGGTCAAGAAAGCCTGCGCGCAGGCCAATGCGGATCTCGGCAATCTCGATGCCGCGCAGGCGGCGCTGATCAGGCAGGCTTGCGACGAGATCGTCGCAGGACGCTGGGACACGCAGTTCCCGCTCAGCGTGTGGCAAACCGGCAGCGGTACCCAGACCAACATGAATCTCAACGAGGTGATCGCCAACCGGGCCAACCAGATTCGCGCGGCGGATGGCGGCACCTGCGAGCCGCTGCATCCCAACGATCACGTCAACCGGGCGCAGTCATCGAACGATGTATTCCCGACCGTGATGCATGTGGCGACGGTGCTGCGCTGCCGGGCGCGGCTCGAGCCGGCGCTGGAGCAATTGCGCAGCGCGCTGCAGGAACGTGCGATGGCGTTCGCGGGGCTGCTCAAATCGGGCCGTACGCATCATATGGACGCCACCCCGGTCAGCCTCGGGCAGGAGTTCTCGGCCTACGTGGCGCAACTCGATTTCTGTGCGGCGACCTTGCGCGAGGCGCGCGAATCGTTGCTCGCACTGGCGCTCGGCGGCACTGCGGTGGGCACCGGGCTGAACACGCCCGCCGGCTGGCGCGAGCGTGCATGCGCACGCGTCGCCGAAGCCACGGGCATGGAATTTCATCCGGCTCCCGACACCTTCATGGCGCTGGCCGCGCACGAGGCAATGCTGAAATTCAGCGCTGCGCTGCGCCTGCTGGCGAGTGCATTGCTGAAGATCGCCAACGATATCCGCCTGCTTGCGAGCGGGCCGCGCTGCGGTCTCGGGGAATTGTTGTTGCCGGCCAACGAGCCGGGCAGTTCGATCATGCCGGGCAAGGTCAATCCGACCCAGGCCGAGGCCTTGACGATGGTCGCGGTGCAGGTGATCGGCAACGATACCGCGGTCGCGATCGCCGGCAGCCAGGGCACGCTCGAGCTCAACGTCTACAAGCCGCTGATCATCCACAACGTGCTGCAGTCGCTGGAGTTGCTGGGCGATGCGAGCTCGAGTTTCGCGCTGCGTTGCGTCGCGGGGATAGAGGCCAACCGGGAACGGCTCGCGTACTACCTGGAAAACACCCTGATGCTGGCAACCGCGCTGAACCCGCATATCGGTTACGAGGCGGCGGCGCGAATCGCCCGCCATGCGCACGAAACGGGGATCTCGCTCAGACAGTCCGGACTGGAACTGGGGCTGCTGAGCGAGGAGCAATTCGATCTCTGGGTGCGGCCGCGGGACATGGTGGGGGATATCGATTGAACCGGCCTCGCGCCGCGCCTTGCTGAAGGGTATCTGGACATGCAGTTGCAACTGGCGTTCGAACTTCGCTCCCCCTCCTGCGGCGCTTCGCATCGCGAACGGTACGCCGGTGGTGTCCTGCTGCTGAACCCGTTGCTTGGTGGCATCGCACCGCGTGAGGCCTGGAAGATGTTGCGCCTGTTCGAGCGCGAGGTGTTGCCGCATCTTCCGGTCCAATGAGCGGCCGGCACTCCGTGGAGACGCAGCACGGTTGCTGCTCAGCCTCAGGGTTCCCGCGGTCGGCGCCCGTTCCACGGCCGCGCCTGCTCGAGCTGTGCGGCGAGTCTGAACAATGTGGCCTCGTCGCCGAAGCGCGCCACGAATTGCACCCCGATCGGCAGGCCCGCGGCATTGTGTTGCAGCGGCACGCTCATCGCCGGTTGACCGCTCATGTTGAAAAACATCGTATTCGCGGTGCGCTCCAGGCCGGAGGCGGCAAAATGATCCAGGGCACGCATCAGCACGGCGCGCGGCGTGAACCGCGCGATGCCGCGGATTGCGGCCTTCAGGTACAGCGGCAGATCCCATTGGCCGATCGCCGGCGGCGGGTAAGCCATGGTGGCGTCCAGAAACACATCGTGCACGGCAAAGAACGGCGCCATGGTGCGCGCGGCGCCGTGGAAATGTTGTCGTGCGACCTCGAATTCCGCGGCCGGCAGCGACTCTCCGAGCAATGCCAGGAACTGCGTGCCTGGCTCGAGTTCGCGCGCTGCGATCCTGCGGCCCTGCAGGCGGGCCATCTCGCGCACCGCGGCGGCGGTGCAGGTGGCCACCACCACCATGTAGGCATGCACCAGCACTTCGCGCTCGAGCGGTGGCGCGGCTTCCACCACCTCGTGACCGAGCGATTCGAGCAGCGCGGCGGCATCGTGCACCGCGGCAATGCAATCCGGGTGAGTGCTGCGTCCGAACAGTGAGGCGGTCGAGAACGCGATCCGCAGGCGTCCCGGATCGCGGGCGGTTTCCTCGAGACAGGAGCGTTCCATGGCCGGAGCGGAGTAGGGTGCGCCCGGATCGTCGCCGCGCGTGGCGTCGAGCAGCGCGGCGCTGTCGCGCACCGTGCGGGTCACCGCGTGGCGTACCACGAAGCCGCTCCACAGTTCGCTTTCGTCGGGCCCGAGCGGGGTGCGCGCGCGGGTGGGCTTGATGCCGAACAGACCACAGGCGGAGGCCGGAATGCGGATCGATCCGCCGCCATCGCCGGCATGCGCCATCGGCACGATGCGCGCCGCGACCGCGGCCGCCGAGCCACCCGATGAGCCGCCGGTCGAATACGCGGGATTCCAGGGGTTGCGGGCCGGACCGCGCAGCTCGCTCTCGGTGGTACCGAGCAGACCGAGTTCCGGGGTATTGGTCTTGCCGCAGATCACCAGTCCGGCGCGCTGGTAGCGCAGGAACAATTCACTGTCGCGCGGCGGCACGAAGCCAAGCAGTGCGCGGCTCGAGGCGGTGAATTCGGCTCCAGCCAGAAAGCCGTCCAGATCCTTTACCAGGAACGGCACCCCGCTGAATGGGCCGTCAGGCAAGCCGTTGACGATCGCCCTGCGTGCTCGCGCGGCGAGATCGATCACCACGGCATTGATGGCCGGGTTCCAGCGCGCCAGCCGCGCCAGGGCCAGCTCGAGCAATTGCGTCGCACTGACCTCGCGTTCGCGTACCAGTTGCGCGAGCCGGGTTGCGTCGCAGGCGATGTACTCGTCCTCGCGCATCGGTTGGCGCCCGCATCAACTCGCGGTGCCGGGTCGTGGCACCAGCCTGGTGACCTGGAACAGTGCCGGCGCGCCGGCGGTCAGCCACAGACCACCCATCATATTGATCAGGTAGATGATCACGAAATAGCTGGTGTCGTACGTGCCCGGCACCCATTTCCCCGATTGGCTGACCCAGGTCAGCAGCACCACGATGCCAAGCACATAACGCAGCAGCCGCTGCCACCATGCGCCGCCCTCGGGTGCCACCAGATAGCGTCGGCACAAGGCGATGCCGCTGCCCGCGCCAAAAAACAATCCAGCCACGCCGACCAGGTAACGATCCTGCAGCACCAGTGCGTAGACCAGCACGAACAGCAGCGAAACCGCGGCGGCGGCGGCGATCTGCACCCCGAGCGCGAGCGAGGCGAGGCGGGTGGCGATGCGCTCGGCATAGCGGATGTGGAGCAGCAGGATCAGTCCCGCCAGCGCCCAGCCTGCGAGCACATCGGTCGGAAAGTGCACGCCGAGATAGATCCGCGACAAACCGATCAGCACGATCAGTATTACCGCGAGCGCCGTGAACCAGGGGTTTGCGATCCAGTTGGCGATCAGGCCCCATTCGACCATCGTGTGCTGCGCATGTCCGCTGGGAATGCCGTAGCCGATCTCGCGATCGGGTCCGATGCGCGAATCCAGGTCGAAAGGCCGTGGCTGCGACCACAGGTCCTTCAGCGCGAAATTGACAAATGTCGACAGCAGCAGCGTGATCAGCAGGCGCGAGCCGAAGCGATAGCTCAGGCTCCAGATCAGGAACGGCACGATGAACATGTGGGCCGTGCTGCCAAGCGTGGTGATCTGGCGAAAAAAATCGTCGAGCATCGGCGTGCGGTGAGCCTGAATCTGCAGGATCAACGCGATTCCCCATTGCATGGCTGCTTCCATCGTGTGCTCCTGTTATTGCTGTTGATGGTATCGGTGGTTCAAATGCCGCGTGCCTTGCGTACCTGTTCCCAGGCATTCTGGATTTCCTGGGTGCGTTCGGTTGCCATCTTGACCATGTCCTCGGGCATGCCCTCGGCGATCAGCTTGTCGGGATGATACTGGCTCATCAGACGTCGCCACGCCTGTTTCACGTCGCGGTCGCTGGCGCTCTCCTCGACCCCGAGCGCGGCGTAGGCGTCGGCCAGCGAACTCGCGCCGCTTCCCGTGCCCGGCGCGCCGGAGAAATGCTCCTGGGCGCTGAACATGCGCAACAGCTGCTCGAATGCCGCCGGCGAAAAGCCAACGCGCGCGGCGATCTGCGCCAGCAGATCGTGCTCGGACGTGGACATCGTGCCATCGGCAATCGCGGTGCTGAACAGGAACACCAGCAGCATCTGGCGCAGGCTGGGGTGGCTGCCGCAACTCGTCATGAACACGCCGAGTTGCGCCTCGATATCGAAACCTTCCGCCGAACCCTGCTTGAAGAGCGCGATCGCTTCCTGGCGATGATCCGCGCCCAGGCCCATGCGCGCCATCAGCTGTTCGGTGACCGCGATCTCCTGCTCGCTGATACGCCCGTCACACTTCGCAACATGTCCCATCAGCATGAAGGTGGTCTGGAAGAAGGTGCCTCGCGTGCCCTCCAGCGCGGGCCCGATCAGCTGGCGCACAATATGGGTCTTGTCCGCGACATGACCAAGCAGCAGGCCGATCATCAGGCCCACCGGGCCGAGCACCAACCAGCCGATCGCGCCGCCAATGAGTTTTCCGAGCCAGGGGGGTCGTTGCATGCGTTTTGCGTTCCGCTGGGGGCGTCATCCCGGTTGCGAAGCGCCAGGCGAGCACCGCTTCGGTATTGCATCAGATGCGACAGTGTAAAGGATCGACCGGCATGCCGAAACGCGAGGTCTGCAAATTACAGTGCCTTAACGTACCGCGGGATACAATTGCGCTTAGCATGGAGCGCTCGGGGTTTGCACAGGCAGGAGGTGCGTTATGGGATTTTCCGGAAAAGTCGTCATCGTGACGGGCGGTGGCAGTGGCATGGGCAGGCTCGCCTGCCGGATGATGAGCGCTCGCGGTGCCCGTGTTGCGGCATTCGATGTCAACGAGGAGGGCTTGGCCGAGACCGCCTCCACGGATCCGAGCATTCATGCGCGACGGGTCGATGTCACCGATGCGGCCGCGGTGTCCGCGGCGGTACGCGAGGTGTCGAGCTCGCTGGGGCCGGTTCACCGGGTATACAACGCGGCCGCGATCATGCCCTTTGGCCGGTTGATCGAGCAGGACAACGCCACCATCCACCGTGTGATGGCGATCAACTACGGCGGGCTGGTCAATATTGCGCAGGCAACCGTGCCGGACATGGTCAAGCGCGGGGAGGGGGATTTCATCAGCTTCTCGTCAATGTCGGGAATCATTCCGACGCTGCTGACGGGAGCCTACAACGCATCCAAATTCGCGGTTTCCGCTTTCAGCGAGATTCTCTACCATGAGAACCGCGCCAGCGGGGTGCGCTTTGCCTGTGTGTGTCCGCCACCGGTGGCCACGCCCTTGCTGAAGCAGGGGTGGGATACCGTGATGCCGAAAACGGTGTCCAATATGCCGCCACTCGAGCCGCAGGTAGTGCTCGACAGCATCGAGGTCGCGCTCGCGAAGGGCGAGTTCTGGGTTTTCCCCGGCAAGGGCACGCGCTTTGGATATATCATGCGGCGCCTGTTTCCCGATCTGATCTGGAAAGACGTGCACAAGAACGAAGGATTCTGAGAACCAGCGGAGGAACGCGATGAAAAACGCACTGCAAGGCAAGCGCATCCTGATCACCGGCCCGACCGGGCAGGTCGCACGACCACTGGTGGCGGCACTTGCGCCACACAACGAGATCCATGCGCTGGCGCGATTCAGCAAGGCCGAGGACAAGGCCTCGATCGAGGCGCTGGGTGCGCACTGCATCACGGCCGATCTTGCCGGTGATTCGCTGGATGCGGTACCCGCCGGTCTCGACTACGTGCTGAACCTCGCGGTGGTCAAGAGCGGGGATTTCGCCTACGACCTGCGCGCCAATGCCGAGGGCGTGGGACGCTTGATGCTGCGCTGTCGCGATGTGAAAGCCTTTCTGCATTTTTCGTCGACGGCGGTCTACGAGTATGCCGGCCATGCGCCGCGGAGCGAGGACGCACCGCTCGGCGACAACCATCGCGCGATGTTCCCGACCTACAGCATCGCCAAGATCGCCGCGGAAACGGTGGCGCGCTTCACCGCGCACGAGTTCGGCATTCCCACGACCATCGCGCGTCTCAGCGTGCCCTACGGCAACAACGGTGGCTGGCCGTTCTACCATCTGCAGATGATGCAGCACGGGGTGCCGATCGATATCCACCCCGAGCGGCCCAATGTCTACAACCCGCTGCACGAGCGCGATTGCCTGGCCAAGATCCCGGCGCTGCTGAAGGCGGCCACGACCGAGGTCACCACCGTGAACTTCGGCGGATCGCAGGCAGTCAGCATCGAGGAGTGGTGCGCCTACCTGCAGGAACTGAGCGGCTTCAAGCCGGTGTTTCGCGAGGATCCCAAGGCCTTCGGCAGCCTGCAGATCGATACCACCCGGCTGCACGCGATTGCCGGTCCCACCGAGGTGGACTGGAAACAGGGCATCCGGGAAATGGTGCAGACGCTGGCCCCGCAGTTGCTGAAAAGCCCGGAGGGTACGGATGAGCGATGATTCCGCGCTTGCCTGCCAGGCGCATATCGTCGAGATGCACCATGCGCGGAATCCGCAGATCAGCGTGCTGGATGCCACGCACGCGGAGGTGATCTGGGCGAGGGCATGGCGGGGGTCGTTCAAATCCGGACTGCACCGTATCGCTGTCTTGGCTTGCGAGGGGGACGCAGTTGGCTGGACTCACCTCGGTGTTGCCCCAAGTTTCGATCCTTCCAATGTCGGGTGTCAAAGAAACGCCGCAAAACGCTCGGAGTAAAATCGATACCGTTGAGCGATATCTTCCGGATCGAGGCCAAAGAAACCGGGGGAGACCGGGTGTGGCCGCCGGGGAGTGCCTTCCTGCCACTGCTTGATTCGGGCCGTCAGGCCATCATCGTAATCCCACCCGAGTTTCTCATACAAAGGCCGGATCTGTTCGGCGGGATCAATGACCTGCCGTTTGTGGGAGATGTCGAAGAAACGCGCTTCACCCACGCGATCGCGGAATGCCAGTGCTCTCTCCAGACCCAGGGCCCAATACTCCTGCTGTCTTTTGCCGTGAGCCTCGGGCTGCGGATTCAGGACATGGGCGCGACGAATTTCGTAGAGTAGCGAGCACACCGAGGCCAAGGCCTTGGCTGGATCGCGGTGCGTCATGATGAACCGGGCATCGGGATAAACCTCATCGATCGCGTCCATGCTGAACAAGTGCTCCGGGGTGCGCAGCGACCAGCGCCGCGGCGGACAGTGCCACTGCAGCAACTTGAGCACCCGTCGATGATAGCGATAGCCGGAGAGCAGAACGTCTTTCGAATGGACCAGCCACTCGACATAGGACGGCACATTGATAATCGCATCAAATCCATATGCCGAGAATGCATACGATTTGATGATGTAGCATTCTTCGGGTCCGGTGACACTGCGCGGCAGCATGTTGACGAGTTCAGGCACCATTGCCTCGAGACCGTCTGATTCGCGTTGCGCAACAGCAATACGGGGATCGTTGTGTTCAGTGGCGGATTCTGGTGGAGGACAAGGATGGTATGCCTCCCAATTACGCAGTACGCGCGTTTCGGGATCTTGCGCCATGATGAATCCCAGTGCCGTGGTACCGGTTCGCGGCAGGCTGGCGGTGAAAACAGGTGCCACGATCTGTTCGTCGTCTATTTCCGGATGGCGTGCGTACCAACTTTCTATTTCCAGCCGGTTGACCAGCTGAGTCAGCAGCATTTCCGGAACCGCCTGCTCGCCGATCGGAGACAACTCGCATTCGCGATTGATCGAGTCCACCAGGCGCGAGAGCGGTTCCAGGAAATCCTCTTCACCGAAATCGCTCAGCCCGGAGCGCTCGCGCGCTTGATCCAATAGCTTGCCGGTCTCGATCATGCTGTTCTCCCGATTTGCCGCTGCACGGATTACTTTTCAAGTGCGAAGCTTTTCAGCCTGCACTTCCTGCCAACATCTATTGCTGGTGCACCAGGCGACGCTCGAAGGTCCTGGCACGAGTGTTCATCTCCCTGGCACGCTGCACCGGCGTCAATCGTGGCATGTCCCTGGGCAGTATCCGGTCCAGGTCGGCCAGCTTGACCAGCTTCACTTCCCGTACCAAATCATCCCCACTGGAGGGAAGTTCCGGGAAATTCATCCAGCGCACGAAGTAGTTACCGATGTCCAGGCCACCGGTATCCAGCCAGTTGGCGACACCGGGGTCCGTGGCGCAGATCACGTAGGTATAACTTCCGTCCGCGTTCGGACGAGTCTGGTTGCCGTTGAGGCTGCCCGTGTGACGGATGTGTTCACAAGAGATGCTCCACGGATTCGTGACGACAAAGCCGGTATAGCGAGCGCCCGATGGATGGATGGTTATCAGCAGCGCCTCGTCTGGACCCAGCCGGTAATTGCCGAAGCTCGCATAGCCCCAGCCGCCACCTCTGGATTGTGGCGTCGGCAGCAGGTTGGGCGGGTTGTTGGGCCCGAAGAAGTGATTCGCCTTCAGCCAGAAAGGTACGTCAACTTTCAATCGCTGAATTATCTGCGCCGCAAGATCAGCGCCAGTCGGAACCACCCGTTTCGATGGTTGATCCGTGCGGCGAATCTCCAGCCAGTCCGGTGTCTCGGTCGCCCAGTCGGACAGCACGGAACGTATCAGCAGCGCACACGCGTCCTGTTGAGTCTGGATATGGTTGGCGCGGCCACGGGCTGGTGCGGGGTCCAGGGTGATCGTATAGCTGCCGTCGGGCGCAACCTGCAAACTGTCGTCGAACAAGCCACCCAAGGCCGTGTCGAATTTTTCGCGGGAAGAAGAGCGCGACGGCACGCCGGGAATGACGAGGCCGTAGGCATTGTCATGATACAGCTGAAAGGAAAGCGCGGCCTGGCGAACACTTCCGGCACGACCGTGTATTTCATAACGTCCGAGTGGATCCAGACTGGCAGCGCGTATTGCGCAATCCGGATTGTCGTTGAAATAGCGCGCCCCGCCGATGCCGTGACCGAACCAGCTGTGCGGAGGACTTTCAATCCAGATGATGCGGGGTGTCGAAACATCACTCAGGATCGTGTCGTAGATCGCGGTCAGGACGCACTCATCCACGGCTTGGTCCAGTGTCCTGCTGCCGGCAGGGGTCATGGCGACCGGATCCGCCAGAAACAGGGCTTTGGCTTGCAGATGAGCCAGCTTGATATCGGGGCGCTGCAGCAGGCCCAAGGCGGTACGCTCCACCTCGGCCTGATGCGCGGTGGCCAAGGGACTGTGGGATGCAGAAAGACCCTGGGAACTCATGATTTCTCCTGTTTTGTGCACATTCTGCTACGCATGCGATAGCTCCCTGGCCATTTCAATACCCGCGATACGGCCGAAGGCTTGCGAAGTGCTGGTGCTGGTGCCGCCCCGGTAGTACTCACCACAGATCATGGCAGCCGTCACCCCCGCGGCGTAGAGCCCCGCAATGACTTTGCCTTCCGTATTCAACACCTGGGTTTTCGCGTTGATACGCAAACCGCCGGGCGTCAACGTGAAGACATCTTTCACCGAGAGCGTAACGGCGCAGAAGGGAGGCACCTTGATTTCCTGGATCTGAGTGGGATCCTTCTGAAACTCGGGATCCGCACCGTTCGCCGCATGCCTGTTGTAGGTGGCCAGTGTTTCATGCAGACAAACCGGATCGATATGAATATTCCGGGCCAGTTCCTCGATCGTCGCCCCGCTTGTGATCGTCATCGTCGATCGGGCCTCCGCGGGAATGGTGCCCATGATCGTCTGGTCGACGATGAGGTATACCTGCGGGTAGATTCGCTCGTGGACGAATTTGCCAAAATGCGGGCCATCAGCGGTCTCGGCGACGTAACGGCGACCGGACTGATTGACGGCGATACCTTTCACCAGGGCATCCGTTCCCTTGCGATAGGTGAGGAGAAGCTCGACGACGCTGGTGCTCAGACCCAGCAAGTCCGCGCCAACAGCCTGTCCCATCCTGATGCCCATCCCCAGGTCCATCGGGTTGGTAGCCTGGATGGTGCCCAGGGCGTTCGGCGCGTATTGGGTCACCATATCCGCATTGGCGCCATATCCACCCGTGGCGAGCAGCACGGCCTTGCCGGCCTTGTAACATTTCTCAGACCCATCTTTTTGAGTGGCGGCGATGCCGATGACACGGCTGTTGTCGTCGACGATCAGCCGCGTGGCTCGGGTATCAAGCAGCACTCGAACGCCGGCGTCCGCGACGGCCGCGTTGATCTTCGCCCAGTAGGCCGCGGCGCCGCCGTAAATAATATGCGTGTGCGGCACGGGCGGTGTGATCGCGGCTACCTCGGGGGCGCTTTCGCCGATGATCATCAGGAGACCTGTCTTCTCCGGATCCGCAGGGTGCATGTGGTAGCCCGGAATGTAACCTTCCTTGAACACCACACCGATACTCTCGACAAAGTCAAAGAGATCCTTGGCGCTGTTGGCAAACGCCCTGACCAGCTCATCAGGCACTCGGGGAATAGCCGACGCCTTCAGGTATTTGTAGAAGTCATCCGCAGTCTCATTGAAGCCGTTGAGCTTCTGAATACGTGTCCCGCCGCCAACAGTGAAAGCACCCTCATTGATCGCCGAGCTACCGCCGCCGTGAGCCTGCGCCTCGAGGATGATCACTTTCGCACCAGCCCTTGCCGCAAAGACGGCAGCTGTCGCCCCCGCACCACCATACCCGACGATCACAACGTCAGCCGTCTCTTCCCACGACACCGGCGGCGTCGAAATGCAGGGCTCCGCAGCCCTCGCCTGCCCTATACCCACCATTCCCACGGCAACGCCGCCGGATTTGACAAAGCCCCGGCGGGACAGGCCGCCCTTGGCTATGTGCTCATCTCGATTGCTGCTCATCATTCGTGTCCGGTCAAAGAATCGAATACGTCATCGCGCACGGTCAAAGCGAGAGACCACACCCTGGCAACGACTGCCGGCTTGCTCCGCTCACCGATGCTTGCACAACCCACCTGCCCAGACCAGGATCGTCCCTATGCCTGGCTTGTCTTTACCTGGTCTGACAATCCGCCGGGCACACCCTTCATCATGGCCCCGCCGTCCAGCAGCAGTTCACCTGCGGTCATGAACGCGGATTCGTCTGAACCCAGGTAGACGGCCAGATGGGCAACATCGGCGCAATTACCGGGTCGCGGTGTGAGATGCAAGCTCTTCACTGCCGCTTCGAGCTCCGGTGTCGCGACCATCCCGGCGGTCAGCTCATTGATGATCACCCCAACAACGATCGTATTGGCGCGGATCCCGCGCGCGCCATAATCCGTTGCGAGCTGGCGGGTCAGCGCATTCATTCCGCCCTTGGAAGCCGCATAGGCAGGAACACACGCAAAGCCCCGAATCGAGGCGATCGACGACACGTTGATGATGGAACCCCCGCCGGCACGCAACAGGTGCGGAACCGCATATTTGCAGCACCAGAAGGTTGCATAGAGCATCGCCTTGACGATTGCATCGAACTCCCCCGTAGTGTGATCGGCGAGGCATTTATCGGAAGAAGCGGCAATCAAATTGGTGGGCGCTGCATTATTGACCAGGATGTGCAAGCCACCGAATACGTGAACAGACTCCTCCATCAGACGTTTCACGTCGGCTTCCATGCCCAGATCGGCCGCGAGAAATACTGCCTCACCGCCAGCGGCCTTTATATTCTCAACCACGCGAGCGCCACGGCCTGCGTCACGACCGGACACAACGACCTTCGCACCTTGCGCCGCATAGTGATACGCGATCTCCTCGCCAATCCCGCGCGTCGCCCCGGTAACCAACGCGACTTTGTCCTTTAACCGCAGACCGCTTGAACGGGGTATGCTCGCTTGAATTTCCATTTCTATTCCCCCCTGAATCGACAGGGTCGAAACCAGGAATCCCGTACTTTTGCTGCTTCACTCATGCTGATGTACTCCGCGGTTCGTTGTGGAAAACGCCATCGATTTTCCCAGCACTGGCTTGTTTTGACATCACTCAAATAGGTTATGCTGCCAAACAGGTATAAGGTGTACGCAGGTATCCTTTAGCGCTGCTGTCATTCAAAATGAAACAAGAAATCCATCTGGATGATGATCTGCTTTTTGGCCTGATTTACGAGGGCCCCTTGCAGGAAAAGCCCTGGCAAGGCTTTTTGCCCTATCTGCGCGAGATCATGGACGCTCAGGCAGTATCTTTGATGCTGCGTCCGCCCGCCGCTGGAGACAAGGGCGTGATCCTCAATTGCCGCCGCAGTGACGAGCGCTGCCAACAGAATGTGCTGGCCGACACGAACGAGTGGGAGACAATCACTTACCGGGAGCAGTTTTTTGCCATCGATCCCTTTGTCAACCTTCCCTCGGGGAAAGCCGTAACCCAACAGGAATTGGTGCCGGATTCGGAGTTATTGGCCTCGGCATATTACCGGGATTACCTGGAGCCGATCGGGCTGTTTCACATTCTCGGTATAGACATCGTGGAAACGGATGGCCTGATCGCAAAATTGCGAATTGCACGCCGCCGATGTGAAGATGCCTTCGATGATGTACACAAGGCCCTATGTGAGCATTTTCTGCCGCATTTGCGCCGCGCCATCCGGATACACATCCGCCTGAACCGCGCCGAGTCGGAGCGGGATTTATACGCTGGCGCGGTAGATCAGCTCGCGGTCGCCACTATCATCCTCGACGGGAAGGGTCGGGTGTTGAGTACCAATGGCATGGCAGCGGAGATGCTGCGAAGCAAAGACGGCATTGCCATTGACAAGCGGCAACAGCTACAGGTGAGCGATCGCGCAGTCAAAGATCAATTGCGGCAGATGGTGGCCGTCGCCATCAGCGCACAAATGTCCGGCGAGACCAGCATGGCGCACGCTTTGCGCGTCTCCCGCCCCTCTGGCCTGCCCGACCTGGGTTTGGTGGTGCGACCCGTCCCCAGGTCTGAATGGTCCGAGGGACAAGGCCATCCTACGGTCGCGATTTTTATCAGTGACCCGCAACGGCAGGAGAATACGTCCCGACGGATGCTGGAAGAACTTTTCAAATTGACGCCCGCCGAGGCCAATCTCGCCATCAAATTGGCGCGCGGCCTGAGTATCGCTGGCGTCTCCGCCGAGCAAAACATCTCGCGACACACGTCCCGCGCTCAACTCAAATCCATCTTCGCAAAAACCGGCGTCACCCGCCAAGCCGAACTGGTCCGAATGGTTCTCAAGTCCGTTGCCACATTGGGCTAACCGGGTCCGCACGACCGTAACCACGTTCAAACCAGGCCGTTTTTGATCGGCAATTGCTCCTGCTCGAGGAAATCGAACATCACCGCACCGTCCCTGGCCGGAAAGGAGAAGGGAGACACGTCGCGCCAATGCGCCAAGCCGCGCGCGTGTGCTGGAATTGCAGTATCGTTCAAATGTGAACGGGACCAGGTACGGATGGGATCTTTCTCCTCTATGATTTCACGAATTTCCCGATAGCGGGGTATCGCCGGGATGCAGATCTGGGTGGATGCGGATGCCTGTCCGAACGTCATCAAGGAAATCCTGTTCCGGGTCGCGGAGCGTGCCCGGATCATGGTCACGCTGGTCGCCAACCAGGCGGTGGCCACGCCGCGTATCGCCTGGGTGCAGGCGCTGCAGGTCGCGCAGGGCTTCGATGTGGCGGATAACGAGATCGTGAAGCGTGTCGCTCCCGGGGACCTGGTCATCACCGCGGATATTCCGCTCGCCGCGGAGGTCATCGACAAGGGTGCAACGGCGCTCAACCCACGTGGCGAGCTCTATACCCGGGAGAACGTGAAGGCGCGGCTCAATATGCGCGACTTCATGGACACCATGCGCGCCAGCGGTGCGCAGACGGGTGGGCCTCCCGCGCTCAACCAGCGCGATCGCCAGGCATTTGCCAACGCCCTCGATCGCTTTGTGGCCCGGGCGCAGCGCCAGGGAAGCTAACTGCCGGGAGCCGGGGCAGTGGCCTGCGGCATCTGCTCGAGCATCTGTGCCATTTTCCCACGCAATTTCTCGATGCCCTTCCAGGGCCGTACCATCACCTTGAAATCGTCGATCTTCCCGTATCCGTCCCAGTGGATCAGGTCGATTCCATTGATCTCGATTCCGTCCACGCTCGCCACGAATTCGAGTGCGGCATCGCAACCACTGACGATTTCGCGCACATAACGAAAACCGCTACCCTCGAACACCTTGAACGCCGCGCCCAGGTACATCGCCACGAGATCGCGACCCGGTTGTGGCCGGTGCACCACCGGGGAGTGGAAGCAGGCCTCGGGTGCCAGCAGTTCGCGCAATGCGGCAAGATCGCCGGATGCGAGTATTTCGTGCCAGGCGGCAATAACGGGGTAGCTCATGTCAATTCTCCTGCGTGATTCCCGTGTGGTGTCTGGTCGGTACGACCGCGCGATTCACGCAGGGCCGTTGCCGGACAGGGTGGCAATGATCGGGCACCGCTGCTTCTGACCCGTGTGCTCGCATTCGTCGATCAAATGGCTCAGCGCCGATTTCATGCGTTCGAGATCGGTGAGCTTGCTTTGTATTTGCGCCAGCCGTTCGCTGGCAATCCGGCGTATCGATGCGCGATCGGTGCCGTCCTCCAGTTCGATCAGTCCGGAAATTTCGGTGAGCGAAAAGCCCAGTTCCTGTGCCCGCTTGATAAAGCGGATGCGGCTGCCGATCGCCAGCGGATAGTGCCGGTACGTGCCGGCTGAAGAGGGCACCGGCAGCAGACCGCGCCGCTGATAATAGCGGATGGTTTCCACGCCTACCCCGGCGTAATTTGCGAGCTTGCCGATGGTCAGCGTTACAGGCGTATCGGTTGCCATGAAAAAGCCCTTGACTCTGTTGCAGGGTACGGAGTTTATGCTGCGTACCATGGCATTTCAAAGGAGAACGAAATGAATCATTCTCATGACCACGATCAGGCTGCGAGCGCAGCACCGTTGAAAGACCCGGTATGCGGCATGAGCGTGAGCGCGCAATCGCAGCACAGCCACCGCCATGAGGACACGGTGTTCTATTTTTGCAGCGCGCGTTGCCAGGCGCGTTTCGCTGCCGAGCCGCACAGGTTTCTGCACGCCGCCGGTGATGCCCCGCGGGGGGCACCCGAAAAGGCGGTGGAGGGTGCGGTCTACACCTGCCCGATGCATCCGGAAATCCGCCAGCCCGGCCCCGGCGACTGCCCGAAGTGTGGCATGGCGCTGGAGCCCGAGATGCCGAGCCTGGAGGACGAAGAAAACCCGGAGCTGCGCGATTTCCGGCGCCGCTTCTGGTGGACCTTGCCACTGAGCCTGGGTGTATTTGTGCTCGCCATGTTCGGGCATCGCCTGCAGTGGTTCGACATGGCGCTGCAAAGCCGCATCGAGTTGGTGCTGACGCTGCCGGTTGCGCTGTGGGCGGGATGGCCGTTTTTCGTGCGCGGCTGGAATTCGCTCGCCAACCGCAGTCCGAACATGTGGACGCTGATCGGGCTCGGCACCGGAGCCGCGTTCGGCTACAGCGTGGTCGCGACCCTGGCGCCCCAGGTGTTTCCCGCCTCGTTCGTGTCGGAGGGGCGGGTCGCGGTGTATTTCGAGGCCACGGCCGTGATCATCTCGCTGACATTGCTCGGGCAGATGCTGGAGCTGAAGGCACGCTCGCAGACCTCGGCGGCGATCCGCTCGCTGCTCGGCCTGACACCAAAAACCGCGCGCCGCCTGAATGCCGACGGTGGCGAAGAGGACGTGCCGCTCGCACATGTGCATATCGGCGACACGCTGCGGGTGCGCCCCGGCGAGAAGGTACCGACCGATGGCGTGGTGGTCGAGGGCAGCAGCGCGGTCGACGAGTCGATGCTCACCGGCGAAGCGATGCCGGTCGCCAAGCAGGCGGGCGATCGGCTGATCGGAGCCACGCTCAATACCAGCGGCGCACTGCTGATGCGTGCCGAGCGGGTCGGGTCCGCCACCATGCTGGCGCAGATCGTGCAAATGGTGGCGCAGGCGCAGCGCTCGCGGGCGCCGATGCAGCGCATGGCGGATGTGGTGGCGGGCTACTTCGTGCTCGCGGTGGTGGCGGTCGCGCTGCTGAGCCTTTTTGCCTGGGGCATGTTCGGCCCCGAACCGAGCTGGGTGTACGGGCTGATCAGCGCCGTGTCGGTACTGATCATCGCCTGCCCCTGCGCGCTCGGATTGGCGACGCCGATGTCGATCATGGTGGCGACCGGGCTCGGCGCGAAGCGCGGCGTGCTGTTTCGCGACGCGGCGGCGATCGAGCACCTGCGCCGCGTCGATACCCTGATCGTGGACAAGACCGGCACCCTGACCGAGGGACGGCCGGTGTTCGAACAGGTGATCGCGGCACCGGGATTTGCCGTTGACGAGGTGCTGCGCCTGGCCGCCAGCCTCGACCAGGGCAGCGAACATCCGTTGGCCGATGCGATCGTGCGCGCGGCCCGTGAGCGGGGGCTGCAACTCGAGACGGCGGCGGGATTCGAGTCGCTTGCAGGCCTCGGAGTGCGTGGCGCGGTGGGCGATCATGCGCTGGCGCTCGGCAATTCCGCGCTGATGACCCAGAGTGGGGTGATGGTAGATGCGATGACAGACCGCGCCGAAGCCTTGCGCGGGGAAGGTGCGAGCCTGATGTACCTGGCGGTGGATAGTGCGCTCGCCGGGCTGCTCGCGGTATCGGACCCGATCAAGCACAGCACGCAGGCCGCGCTCGATATCCTGGGATCGAGCGGGTTGCGGGTGATCATGGCTACCGGGGATGGCGTTGGCACCGCGCAGGCGGTCGCCCGTCGCCTGGGAATTGCGGAAGTACACGGCGAGCAGCAACCGGGTGACAAGCTGCGCCTGGTCGAGCGCTTGCAGCAGGAGGGCTGCGTGGTGGCGATGGCCGGTGATGGCATCAACGACGCGCCGGCGCTGGCCAGGGCCGATGTGGGCATCGCGATGGGCACCGGCACCGATGTGGCGATGAACAGCGCCGAACTCACCCTGGTCAAGGGTGATCTGCGCGCGGTCGCGGTGGCGCGTGCGCTGTCCGAGGCCACCGTCGCCAACATGAAACAGAACTTGATGTTCGCCTTCCTCTACAATGCGATCGGCATACCGATAGCCGCCGGCGCGTTGTACCCGTTCAGCGGCTGGTTACTGTCACCGATGATCGCGGCGCTGGCGATGAGCGCGAGTTCGGTATCGGTGATCGGGAATGCATTGCGGCTCAGGGGTTCCTGAGCCGGGGAGGCGGGGCGAAATCATCGGGGAGACTGCGGCGCATGCCAGTGAATAGCGCTGAATCGGTGCGAACCGTGCCGCGCGTCATGCTTGGTGGCGCGCTGCTGCTGTGGCTGGCGGGGTGTTATGCGTTGCGTTTCGGATTGATGGAGTCGCGCGCCGCCGCGGATTTTTGCCTGCTCGATGAGACTGCCTGGCCGTGCCTGTTGCGCGCGGAACTCGGGCGCTGGATCTACCTGCAGTATTTTGGCATCGCGGCGTTGTTGTTGGTCCTGGCGGCCAATCTCGCGCGGGGTGGCGCGCGTTTTTTTCTGGCTGCGGCCGCGCTGTTCGTCGCCGTTGCCGCATTGGTGCTCTACAACGTCAATCTCGGCGCGCCCGCGGCCGTGTTCTCGCTGTTGACGCTGGCGGCTCCACGCAGCACGCGTCCCTGAGCGCCACGGCGCATCAACCCGCATCCGAGCACGGTCATGACGGCCGTCCATCCGAGTGCTTCGGCATTGAACACGGTCTCCTGCACCAGCACCACGGGCACGCACAACGCCAGCAAGGCGCCCAGCACCCGGGCGCGCGCTGCGAGATCCGATTCTCCGCCGCGCATGAACCAGATCGCAAACGCGGGCGTCGCAAACACCGCGACCGGAAACTGGCGGTAGCGTGGATCGAAGACCAGGCCGAGCATCTCGATGCAGGCGAGCACCGCCAGCAGCAGCACCGCGCCTTCCTGCCAGCGCGGACAGGGCTTGCCCGCCAGCCGCCGCAGCCAGGCGTAAACCACCGCAGCCGCCACCATGGCGAGCGCAAGATTCCAGCCGAGTTCGTACGGCGTTCTGCTGGCCAGTCCGGCCTGCAGCAGGTGCAGCGCAGCCAGATTGGCCCCCAGCGCAGCGATCAGCGTGGCGCCGGGATTGCGCCATCCGGCAGCGGTCTGCAGCAGCAGCCACAAGCCCAGGCTCAGCAGCAGCCAACGGTGCCAGCCGGGCAGGTTCGAAACCGGCCCCGCAAGTATCCCCTTGTCGACGCGATCGGCGTCGAACATGCCCCAGTAACCGCCAACCGTGCCTTCGTTTAATCGCTTCCAGGGCTGGTCGAAGGCTTCGATCAGGTTGTAGCGCCAGCCGGACGTTTCCGCCAGGCGGATAAAATCGCGGATGAAGCGTGCCTGGTTGACGCGGCTCGGCACCGCGCGCTCGCGCTGGCGTCCCTCCGACGGCCAACCCGTTTCACCGATCAGGATCTCCATGCCCGGAAAAACGCGTTCGATTGCGGCATGTGCATCGCTCACCGCGCGCAGCGCATCCTCGATGCCGCTCGGCTGGTTCTCCCAGTAGGGCAACAGATGAATGGTGATGAAATCGACCGCTTGCGCCAGTTCGGGGTTCTGCAGCCAGAAGTCCCACACATCACCATAACTCACCGGCTGGTGTACGGCCGCCTTCACCCGCTGCAGGTAGCGCGCAAGTTGCGCCGCGCTGCGTTCCTGACGCAACAGTACCTCGTTGCCGACGAGCACCGCGCTGATCACGTCGGGCCAGCGGTTTGCGAGCGCGATCAGCTGCGCGACCTCGGCTTCGTTGGCGACCTCGTCACGCGTGATCCAGGCGCCGGCGATGACCGTCAGGCCGTACTTGCGGGCCAGCGCGGGGAGATCCTGCATATCCTTGACCGCGTAGATTCGCACACAGCTGAAATAGTGTGAAAGCAGCGCAAAGTCGCGTTCGATCTGGCGTGGCTCGACCACGGAGCCCGCAAGCGGCGACTGTCCCGCCACAAACGGAGTGTACGAGACACATTGCAGCTTTTGCCCGGACACCCAGCCGATTCCTGCCTGCTGTTCACGACCGGCCTGGTACCAGAATGCGAGGCTCAGCACGATAGCGAGCACTACGGCCAGCAGGCGCATCAATGCCCCTGGGCGGCAAGCGAGAGTTCGGGATTCTGTGGTGGCGTGATCGCCAGCAGTGACATCAGCACCGCTGCCAGGTAGGGCGTCGATTGCAGCAGCAGCATCACCAGCCATGCCAGCGCGTCGGTGGTATCCATTTCACTCAGCAGCACCATGCCGAGTGCCGCACTCCACAGCAGCGCCAGCACGAACAGTTCCTCGCGTGCTTCCGCCATGGCTTGCCACAAACCACCGTGCTCGCGCAGTTTCGGCGTGCGAAAGAACGGAATGGTTTTTGTCACCAGTCCGTATATCACGGCTTTGCCGATGGTGTGCGACAGCGCCAGCCCGGCTACGGCAGCACCAATCGTGGCGGCCAGCGGAACGCGCATATGATGCCTGTAGACGTAAAGTATCTTGCTGATCTTGGCAAAGAACAGCAGCAGTGGCGGAAACGCAAAGATCAGCGCCGGTGCCAGCACCTTGGTTGGAGCAACCAGCATCGCGCTGGTCCACAGCAGGGCGCCAGTCGTGAAAAAGAGGTTGAGACCATCGGCGCACCAGGGCAGCCAGCCGGCCACGAAATGGAAACGCTGCCCCGCGCTCAGGGTGTTCGAGCGCCCCAGGAACAGACTTCCCGCATGGCGCTTGAGGATCTGCATCGCACCGTAGGCCCAGCGAAAGCGCTGCTTCTTGTAGTCGATGAAGCGATCGGGCATGACGCCGCGGCCATGCGATTCGGGCACATAGGCGGCCGAGTAGCCAGCCTCGAATACGCGCAACCCGAGTTCGGCGTCCTCGGTGATGGTCCATTCCGACCAGCGCAGGCGGTCCATGACCGAGCGTCGGATCATGGTCATGGTGCCATGCTGGATGATCGCGTCGCGGTCATTGCGCGTCACCATCCCCATGTGGAAAAAGCCTTTGTATTCCGCGTGGCAAAATCTCTTGAACAGCGATTGTTCGCCGTCATGGTAATCCTGCGGCGCCTGCACGATCGCGATTCGCGGTTCGGCGAAATGCGGCACCAGGAATTTCAGCCAGTGGCGCTCCACCAGGTAATCGGCATCGATGACCGCGATGACCTTTACATCAGCCGAAGTACGGTCGAGCGCATAATTCAGCGCTCCGGCCTTGAAGCCGGCCAGCGGCGCCACGTGGAAGAAGCGAAACCGTGGGCCGAGCAGCGCGCAATACGCCTCGACCGGGCGCCATACCGCTTCGTCCGCGGTGTTGTTGTCGATCACCAACACCTCGAAATCCGCGTAATCGAGCTGTGCCAGCGCATCCAGCGTGCGCTTCATCATTTCCGGCGGCTCGTTGTAGCACGGCACGTGGATCGATACGCGCGGGCGAAAGCCCTGGTCAGTCTGCACCGAGCCGAACGGGCGACGACGGCTCGCCCACACCGTCTCGGCCAGTTCGTGTGCCTCGACGAACAGCACCGCGAATACTCCAAGTGCCGCGATCACCAGCAGGAAGCCGAGCACATATTCGAGCAGACCAAGGTACTGCCGCGAATAGTCGTAGGCGACGAACACCAGGAACGAGGCGACCGCGAACGCGATCAGCGCGAGAAACGAGCGCCCGCGCTGTTTCAGTCCGGAACTGTCGATCAGCAGAAACGCCAATGCCAGCACCGCGAGCACGATCGAGGCCACCGCGAGGATTCGCCACTGCGGAATCTCCACCACCGGTCCGGTAAACGGGAATTTCTGGTGCCGATCGACATCATAGACACCCCAGTAGGCACCGACATCTCCTTCGTCCCCGGTCTTCCACAATTGATCGAATGCCTCGATCACGAAATAGTGGTAGCCGGCGCGGTTGAGTTCGCTCAGCAGGCGGCGCAGGTAGATCGCCTGATCGGCGGGGTTGGCTTCCGCCGTGCCGCGCGAGCGACCGTGCGAGGGCCAGCCCACTTCCGCCAGCAGCAGCCGCTTCTTGGGGAAGGTCGTTTTCAGCAGTTTTGCATCCGCGAGCACCGAGGCAACCGCCCGGTCGGAACGTTCTTTCTCCCAGTAGGGCAGCATGTGGGCTGCTATCAGCTTCACGTGATCGGCGAGCTCGGGGTATTTCAGCCAGATATGCCAAGGCTCGGCCGTGGAGACCGATACCCTGACCGCCGCATTCACGCGATCGATATAGCCGATGAGTTCGTCAACCGACACATCGCCACGATACAGCGCTTCGTTACCGACCATCACCAGGTCGACATTCTTTTCGCGGTTGGCGATCTCGATGGCGCGCGCGATCTCCCGCTCGTTGTCCTCGCGATTGCTGCCCAGCCAGATGCCGAGCGTTACCGTCATGCCGAATTCCTGCGCAATACGCGGAATCTCGCCCAGCGTGCTGCGCACCGCGTAGGTCCGTAGCCGCTCGGTCTGGGTCGATAGCAGTTCGATATCGGCGCGGATTTCATCTTCCGAGGGATAGATGTTGAGCGTGGGATCCTGATCGCGGTGAAACGGTGAAAACGAGTAGCCCGAGACGTGATCAGGCCAGTCGGGAGCATTGAATGGACGGTTGAAGTAAGCCCAAAGGGCTGCCGAAAGCGCCGCAATGATGGCGACCACCGCGAGGTTGATCAGCGTATTACGCCTGGACATTCGATGAACCTGCTTCTCGCAAACAACGGGAGAACAACTTCGAGAGGCACATATTAAGGCCGTGCAGCCGCGGTAAACAGATTGAAAATTGCGATATTCCGGGCGTGGCGGTACGGGGTCGAGTCCCCCTCGTCAACCGGGTGCAACAGGTTTCAATGGCGGCGGGATGGCTTTTGTCGCTGTCGGGCAAACCAGCCCGCTGGTCGAGCCCGCCGCAGACCCGACGCGTGTGTCATGGCGCGTCTGCCGTGATCGCAATGAAGATCGGTTCCATGCCCTCGGCCTGCATCAGGCGGTTCATCTCCGCGCGCCGCTCGCCGTACCGGGCATCCAGCAACCGGTCGATCGCCGTCGCGCGCGCATCCGTGGCGAGGATCAGCTCCGCTCGTCCCTCGAGCCAGGGACCGCTCACCTTGCCGTCCCAGTCGCAGGGCGCGTAACGCACGAGCGGATCGTTACGCAGCCGTTTCACCTTGCCGAAGCGCGTGGCCGTGCGCAGGCAGACCTTGTCGTTCCACGGCACGAACCAGACCGGCGTTGCCACCTCGGCGCCGTTGCGGCGCCGCGTCACGAGGTTGATGCATTCGGCGGAGGCGAATTCAGGAGGGTGCGCCGGGTCTGAATCGAGGTCGGATTGCGCCATGGGATCTGTCATCGGCAACGGAATGCCGGGAGTCTATTGGAAATTGGTGCTGCTGTCGCAAACACACTCCTACCGGAGGCTGAAGCGCTGCTCCGCGCCGGCGTCACCCGTGCAGATCCGGTCGATTTCGGCAAGCTCCGCGCTATCGAGCGTCCACTGTGCCGCCGCGACGTGCTCCTCGAGTTGCGCCGCCCGGCTTGCTCCCGCGATCACCGAGCACACGCGCGGCTGTGCCAGCAGCCAGGCGATCGCCAGTTCGCCGACGGTATGTCCGCGCGCGCGTGCGAATGATTCAAACCCTTCGAGCTTCGTCCAGTTGGCATCGGTGGTGATCTGGTGATAGGCCATCGGCCGGGTGGCGAGCAGCGAGTCCGCGGGAAAGGGCTGGTCGCGGCGGTACTTGCCGGTAAGAAAGCCACCGGCCAGTGGCCCCCACGGAATGAGGCCGAGTCCGTGGGCGCCACAGGCCGGAACATGGTCCTGCTCGATTTCCCGCTGCAGCAGGTTGTACAGCGGTTGTGACGTCGCGAAAGCATTCAGATTGCTGCAGCGCGAGGTCCACATCGCCTCCGATACCTGCCATGCGGCAAAATTGCTGCAGCCGGTGTAGCGCACCTTGCCCGCGCGTACGAGATCGTCGAGCGCACGCAACGTTTCCTCGATCGGCGTCGATGGGTCGGGAAAATGGATCTGGTAGAGATCGATGTAGTCGGTGCCGAGACGCCTGAGGCTCGCTTCCGCCGCGCGGATCACGTTGAGGCGCGAACCGCCACGTGCGTTGGGGCGCGGATCGACCGGCGCACCCGATGGCCCGCCGCCCATGGGCCAGCCGAACTTGGTCGCGATCACGAGGTCCGCCCGCCGCCCCTTGATCGCCTTGCCGACGAACTCCTCCGAGCGGCCCATATCGTAGACATCGGCGGTATCGATGAAGCTGATGCCCAGCTCCAGCGCGCGATCGATCACCGCGGTGGACGCCGCCGCGTCGTGCAGCCAGCCGAAATAGTGAGTGCCCAGCCCGATGGCGGAAACTTTAAGCCCCGCTCTGCCCAGATTGCGATGCTCCACGCTCGTCCTCCTGTGAACCCATGATTGCTCGATTCAGCAAATAGTCTCGTCAAACGCCTGGTAGATCACGGCGCCCTCCGTTATCCCGCGGCACCGGCCAATCCGCCAGGTCAGCCAGACCACAATCGACGGAATCGAATCCGCCAGATGCAGTGCAGGAACCACTGCGCCGGTGACTTCGGTGATAATCCAACTCAACGCCAGACAAGCAGCGGTTAACCGGAATACATTACGTCGCTCAAGTTCATTGTAGAAGGACTCGGCTTTTTTGTTCCTGTTGGCCAGGACTATTTCTTGCCTGCCCAGTTCTCCAACCGCAGGCCAGGCACCTGTTTGAATTCTTTCGTATTGTTAGTGACCAGAACCAGGCCCTGCGAGCGGGCATGACCAGCAATCATCTGGTCGTACGGCCCGATCGGTTTGCCGCGTTGGGCCAATTCAGCCCGAATCTGTCCGGTATGCATGGCGGCATTATCATCGTAGGGAAGCACTTCGAGCCGAGCTGAAAACCCTTCGATAACTCTCAGGTTTCTTGCCGGTGACGCCGACTTTTCAGCGCCATAAACAAGCTCCATCAGGGACACCGATGACATGCATGCCTGTCCACTGCGGGTATTGAAAATCTCGCGCACATCGTCAGGCCGGTTCTTGATTATATAAATGGCAATATTGGTATCGAGCATGTACTTCAGCATTCAAAGTTCGCGCCTTTCCTGATCGGCAGGCTGGTCCCTGGTTGACATGAAGTCTTCCGTTGCGCTTTCGCCGCTGAACCAGCTGTCCCAGGATTCACCTTCTGGTGCAATCAAGCGCGAACGGCCCAATACCACGACATCAACCCGTGTAACGGATTCAGGCAAAGCCACTGACTTGGGCAGTCGAATTGCCTGGCTTCGGTTGGTCTTGAAAACACTCGCTTTTTCCATTGCCTACTCCGGGATATACGTTAAGTATACACATTGTATGGGCGGTTTGGGATATGTCAATGACTCATCGCCGCTCCCAACTACTCCGTCGGCAGATTCATCTTGCGCAGAAAGGTTTTGTAGCGGGGGTCGTCGGCCAGGTTCTTGCGTTCATCTGCACGCGCGTGCTCCTTCCTGTCGATGAACGTTGTATTCAGCAACCCGGCTCCTCAAACGCCTGGTAGATCACGGCACCCTCCGTATCCCGCGGCACCGGCCAACCCGCCAGGTGGCAGATCGTGGGGACCAGGTCGATGCACCAGACATTGCGTTCGATCTGCACGCCCTTGCGGATTCCGGGGCCGCTGAGCGCAAACAGGCCGCGCAGCGATCCGCCCTGCCAGTCGGCGGTCGGCAGAAATGGACCGTGCTGATAACCGTGATCGTGCTTCAGCGCATACACGACATCGCCCGCCTGCTCACCGTAGATATTGAGAAAGCGCGCGTCCTCCTTGCGCAACGCGAACAGGACTGGCTTGCGGCCCGATGTCGGTTCGACGTAGTCGGAGAGCGCCTGGATGATCTCATCCTGTACTGCGCGATAGTGCTCGCCGCCGTGAACGATGCCATCCGGGTCGCGACCCTCCTGGTTGATATGAATCCAGCACACGGGCCGCGCCAGCGCACGCGTCTGCGACCAGTCGATCTTGCCTGCGGCGTCGCGCGCCAGCAGCCCGGCGTCCTGGAGGATCGCATTGGCATCGATGCCGGGATGGCCCGCGGGCTTGGCACCGTGGTCGGAAATCAGCGCCAGCAGCGTTTCATTCTCGTCCACGCACTCGATCAGGTCGCGCGCCAGGCGATCGCAGGCCTGGTAGATGCCGAGTTCCAGCGCTTCGTGCTGGCGGCGTTCTTCGGCGTTCTTCGCCAGTCTCGGGTCGAGCACGTGCGGGATCGAATGCCACGAGGTATCGGGCAGGTGGTAGCGCATCACGAACAGGTCCCACGGCTTGTTCTTCATGACGTGGGTGCAGGCGTCCGCATACCACTGCCGCTGCATCTCGATTTCCTCGAGCAGCGTGTTGGCGCCGAACCAGCCCTTGTCATAGCCGAAAAACCCGCTGTCGGGATTGGGCAGACCTTTGGTGGAGACGATCTCCGTGGCCAGCGAGGCGGGTGAGGACCAACCTTCGAGTGCACAGAAGGAACTGTGGTAGAGGCGCAGATCACTGGCATCCGCTGACAGCTCGAGCAGCTTCAGCGCAAACGCACAGCGCTCGGGGCCCGCTTCGGTCGGGAACGTGTGCTGAAGTACGCCACTCCATTCGCCGACCCGCAGTTCCGCGAGCGATACGGCCGCATCCTTGTGCTCGCAGACCAGCACGCGGTCGAAGCCCTTGCCCTGCGTGTCCACGACCAGCAGTTGCCAGGTCGGCGGCGCAAGCGGGTATCGGCCACCGGAGGCACGCACCTCGAGCTCTGCCGCGAGCAGCCGCGATGCCGCAGGCAGATTGCTCCACCCCTCGGGTGCAGCCAGTTCAATGCGCACAGGAACCCGCGAGTCGGGTTGAAAGCTCGCCGTGCAGAACAACCCGCCACTGGCGCTCGCGGCAAAAACTCCTGGTGCAGCAGCGCCGGTTCCCAGCCCGTCTTCGTCGAGGCGTACCGCGTCTGACGAAATGCCTTGCTCCTGGCTCGCGACCGCGAGGTTCGGGTGGAACCACTGGTTGATGTCGCAACCGGAACCGCCGATCTGGATGCCGTCGTCCACGACCGGCGGCCAGGTGGTGACGAAGTTCACGACGACCGATTTCTTGCCGGCGCGTGCAATCGCATTCCAGACATATTCGGCCTTCACATCCGGGCTGTGGAATGCCATGTGGGCGCGATCCAGCGGATCGCCGGGACGGCGTACGTTATAGTCGGATATGCCGTGCGTACCCGGCCACGCACCCGTGGCGATCGAGGTCCAGTTGGCCGGTGTCGCGGTCGGTAGCGGCACCATGGCGTTCGGAGCCAGCACGCCGTTGTCGATCAGCCTGGCGAGTGCGGGCAGCTTGCCCTCGCGGCAGTAGCGCAGCAGCGCCGGTGCGACCGGACCGTCCAGACCGAAGATCAGAACCTTGCGTGGTCTTGTGTTCATGGCGTTTTCTCCAGCGAACCGCCTGCACGGCAATTTTCGCTATCATGGTGATGCTCGTGACAATACAGCCGAGCATAAATGATAACCGGGTACGAATCACACGTGCCATGTCAGGAGGAATTGCAGATGGCTGATCAGCAGGACATGCAGACGGGTGCCGACCGCGTGGCCATCCAGGATCTGATGGCGCGCTACGCTTACGCGGTCGATGCCAAGCGCTGGGAGCTGTTGGACGAGGTCTTCGCGAACGGCGCCGAGATCGATTTTCTGGCCAATGGCGGGATCAAGGATAACTGGCCCGCGATCGGCGATTGGCTCGCAACGGCCATGTCGGGCTTCACGGCCTGCCAGCACTACCTGTCGAATTTCGCCACCGACGTGGATGGCGACCGCGCCAGCTCGCGTTTCTACGTGTTCACGCAGATGATCACCGTGGACGGCGGTGCGGACCAGATCGTCAGCGACGGCGGTTACTACCACGCCGGGTTCGTGCGCACCCCGGCGGGCTGGCGCGTCAGCCGGCTCTCCGGTGGCATCGTCTGGTGGAGCGGCTCGGTGCCGGATCATCTGCCGTGGTGGGGCGTGGACGGGGATCGCTTCAACCAGTGAGTATCGCGTGGCGCCTGGCCGTGTACGGCGATGCGACTGGCACCGCGATCAACCGCAGGTGATGCCGCCATCGATGCCGACGATCTGGCCGATCATGTAGCGGCCTTCGTCCGAGGCGACGAAGGCGATCAGTCCCGCGATTTCCGCCGGTTCGGCATAGCCGATCGGTGAGGTGCCTTGCGCAAACTCCTCGATTTGCGCGCCTTCGGGAAGTTCCCACGCGGAGAGCATCGGTGTCTGCATGCCGCCGGGCGCGATGGCATTGACCCGGACACCGCGGGCCCGGTATTCCACGGCCAGTGCGCGGGTGAGATTGATGATTCCGCCTTTCGAGGCGCAATACGCCGCCGTGTAGGGCTGGCCCAGCAGCCCGGAGTTGGAGGCCACGTTCACGATCGACCCGCGTCCCGCGGCAAGCATCGCCGGCAGAACGCTGCGGCACATCAGGAAGGTGCCGGTCAGGTTGACCGCGATGGTGCGTTCCCAGTTCTCCTGGGTCTCGAGTTCGCTGCGCACGAAATTGCCGATACCCGCGCAGTTGACCAGCACGGCCGGCGTACCGAGCTCGGCACTCAGCGTCGCGATCGCGGGCTCGATCGACGCCCAGCGCGTCACATCGATCGCGTAGAAGCTGGCGGTGCCGCCCGCGGCGCGGATTTCCGCCGCCGCCGCTTCTCCGGCGATGGCATCGCGGTCGAGGACTGCCACGCGGGCGCCTTCGTCGGCGAGTCGGTGCGCGGTCGCGCGTCCGAGCCCCGAAGCACCACCGGTAACCACTGCGACCCGATCGTTGAAACGCATCACGATTGTCTGTTTTCCTGTTGCTGTCCGAATCCGGAGAAACGAACCACTACCCGTGGTCCGGGGTCGAGTTGCCGCACGTGTTCAGGATTTTCTCGAGAGTTTGGCAGTTGCGCTGGTAGTGGCGACGAGCAGACCATCCTCATTGTAGAGCCGACCTTCCAGGAACGCCGTTTTGTAGCTGCTTTTGACCACATTCCCCACGGCGCGCAGGCGACCCGCCCGGGTGACTTCCAGGTAACTGGTGTTGATCTGCAGGGTAGACACATTGACGATGTCTTGCGCAGTGGCAAACACGGCATGGCTCATGGCGGCGTCCAGCATGCTGGTGATAAATCCTCCTTGCACCACGTCGATCGAATGGCAAAAATCGGTACCGATCGCAAATTCAAAGGTGCAATTTCGTTCTTCCCTGTCGATGGCCACGATCTTGCCGCCGAGCATCGGGATAAATCCGGGTAGACGCGCATTGAGCTGTTCGATAACTGCCTGATCATTCATGGTGCGATGGTTCCGTCTCGATGGGTGGGTGCGCGGTTACAGGATGCTGATCATAAATACACGGATGGAGCCGTTCGAGCAAGCCTGAATCGCCTTCACGCGGGCGTGAGCGGCGAGGCGCACCAGCGCGAACGGCTGTGCCGCTACATCGCCCGCGCGGCGGTGGCCGAACCACCGCTAGCGGGCCGAGGTGATGCCAGCGGGCAGGGGCCGGAGGAAGGGGAAGGGAGCCGCACCGCCTGCCGCTATCGCCTGGAATTTCGCGAATTGCCGATAGCGTTCTTCGAGCGTACGACCAGGGAAGTACCGAGGATCGAGCGCCTCGATCACCGGCTCCAGCTTTTCCAGCCGATCCTCGATCGACGGGTGCGTGCGCGTGAACACCGCGAGTGAGGCGTCGTCCTTGCCGCGCGCGCCGAGTTTTTGCAGTACCAGTGGTAATCCGTACGGGTCGTAGCCGGCCTTTCCCGCCAGTTCCACGCCGCGCCGGTCGGCATCGAGTTCGTCGCCACGGTCGAGGCCACGCGCGTACAGCACGCCGATCGATCCCCGTAGCGCTTGCAGCTGCGAATCCAGGGTCGAGGTCGAGACGTGGGCGGCGTCCTTCGCGATGTCTGCCAGTTTCCCCAGTTCGGCGCGGGTATTCGCCGCCTTGATCGCCTTGAGGTAATGGTGCTGCACGATGTGCTCGATCTCGTGCGCCAGTACACCGGCAAGTTCGGCCTCCGAGTCGATGTCCGTGAGCATGCCCGTCGTAATGAAGATGTAGCCGTCGGGCGCAGCCCAAGCATTCGCACTCGCATCGTCTATCACTGCGAAACGCCAGTCTAACGCGCTTCGATCACTCTTCGCTGCAATGTAGCGCCCAACCTGGTTGACGTAACGCTGCAGACGGGGCAACGGCGCCAGCGGTGCCTTCGAGAGAATCTCGAGCGCCGCCTGTTCGCCGATCAGCTTTTCCTGCGCAGCCTCGTCATGCTGGGTTGCAGCCGGTTTCACGGCCTCGGCAACGCGCTTCGCGGTATCGAGTATGCCATTCAGGTCGAAGGCCAGCGCCGGAGTTGCCAGGCAGACAAGCAGCAGCAAGCGGCACGCCGCACCCGCTTTCATTCTGGGTTCTCCGTTGTTTCCGCTTTCTGCTTCGGCTGCTCGACGCCGGGATCGAGTCCCTGCTCGAAGGCTTTCATGTCATCGTCGCTCGGCTCGAAGGTGTTCAACTGCTCGAGCGAGGATTCGGCGCCGGCCTCGGCTTTGGCCGGATCGACCAGCGTCTGGCCCGAGAGCTTGCCGGATGCGCTGCCCCGAACGGCAGTGGAATCGGCCGAGCTGCCGGTCACCATGCTGCCCAGCGCACCGGCGGCAGCGCCGCCGAGACTGCCACTGCTGGCACCGCCGAGCGCCGCACTTGCCGCACCCGTCGACTCATCGTCCTGCCTATCCGGCGGCGTGCCAGCATGTGCGCTGAGGCGCACCGCGAGCAGCTTCACCCAGCCTTCCTCACCACCGGGCCCGCGCACGCGATACCAACCACCCTTGCGATCCAGCACTGTCAGCGGCGCAGCAGCTTTGAGATTTGCAACCACGGTCGCATTGGATTCCGGTTTCGCGAGCAATTCCGCGTCCTTTGCCAGCGCCGCATCCTGCGCGCGTGCCAAGCCGCCACACGCCAGCAGCAGTGCCAGTGCTAACCACCTGTCACGTCGTTTGCCGATCATCATGTCCGTCACCTCCGATTGGTTCGAACAATTCCACCGCTTCCTCGCGCCCCTTCACCTGCGCCGTACCCTGCGGGCGAAAATGTATCTCCGCACCGCAGCCGGCGCGCGTTGCCGCCGACACCAGGATCGGGGCGCGGTCTTTTGTGAGTCCCTCGATGCGGCTTGCGAGATTCACGGTATCACCGATGGCAGTGAAGTCGTAGCGCTGCTCGCAGCCAATCATGCCGACCACCGCCTGCCCTGTGTGGATGCCCACGCCGATATCGAAATCAGTAAAGCCGTAATCCCGGCGGAAACGTTCCATCTCCTGGCGCATTTCCAGCGCACAGGCCACCGCAGCGCGGTGCTGCGCCGGATTCGCGAGCGGTGCGCCCCAGAAGGCCATTACCGCATCGCCAATGAATTTGTCGAGCGTACCGCCGTGACGAAATATCACCGCTACCTGGCGGCTGAAATAATCGTCGAGCAGTCGCACGACTTCCACCGCGCTGCGCTGCTCTGACAGGCGCGTGAAGCCGCGGATATCCGAGAACAGCACCGTGATCTCGCAGGTCCGCGAACTGAGTAGCGCCGTAGCGTCCTCATCGTGCAGCAGGTGGCGCACGATCTCCGGATCCATGAAGCGCTCGAAGGTGCGCACGGTGCGCGCGAGTTCGGCCTGCCGCTCGCGGTATTGGATGAGGGCCAGCGTACCCATGAAGATGGCGATCAGCAACGCCGGCACCGGCCATGGCGTGATCCCGGCGGCGCCGATTGCGAGCGCGGCCGATCCGGCTGCCAGGGCGGTCGCACCGCCCGCACCAATCGTGATTGCGATCAGCATTTGCCCGCGACGCGCGGTCTCGGCCATCGCGGCCAGCAGCAGGCCGAGCACGAGCCACGCCACCGGGAAGGGCATGATGTGGAGCGCGGCACCGTGCAGCAGGTTGTCGATCACCACGCCGACCATCACCACGCCCGGGTATGCGGAGGAGATGGGGGTTGGCTTGGTATCCTGCAACCCGCTCGCACTGTTGCCGATCAGTACGATGCGATCCTTGAAGAAGCCCTCCGGGAGGCTTTTCTTGCCCTGCACGAAGTGCTCGTAGACTTCGCGGTAGAGCAGGCGCGTGTACGGTCTCGTGCCCCCGGCGGGGAAATCGATCCGGTACGTGGGTGCATCAGGTAGTGTGGCACCCAGATCGCGGGCCACGCGCGCGGGCAGGGAGGACCAGCGCCAGCCCTGGATCTCGCGGTACACATCGTAGCCGCGCCCGATGCCGTCGGGATCCGGCGTGAAATTCACCGAGCCGATGCGCCACGCGGTCGCAGGAATCGCGAAGGGCAACAGCAGCGAGCCGCGCGCATCGGCCCGCGCCGCCGGACCGGGTTCGAGACCCGCGCCGGCGGGGTAGCTCGCAAGCAATGTCGGTACCGCAGCATCGCCGAGCTGCAGTGCGGCCAGGTAGACATTCGACGCTGCGGCCAGTATCTCGCCGAACCACGCATCATCATCGGGGCGCAGGATGTCCTTGTCGCTGAAGAAAATGTCGAAGACCACCGCGCGGGGCTTCTCTGCGAGCAGCGGCTCGAGCAGCCCGGCGTGCACCGAGCGTGGCCACGGCCATTTACCGACATCCGACGCCATGGCCTGCATGCTCCACTCATCGATGTCTATCAGGACGATCGAAGGGTCACCCGGGCGGGATTGTGCGCGCCAGCGCACCAGCTGGTCGCCCCAGGCGTTGTCGAGACGCTGCGCGGCAGGCAGCAGGAGCAGTAACGGAAAGGCAAGCCAGCAGGCGAGCGCCGCGAGCCAGCTGCGGTTGACACCGTGCCTGAGAAAAGCGAGCGGCTTCACATGCGCACTCCCGCACAGCGGACCATCCGCTGGAGACTGCACACTGTACTCCAGCGCAAGGTTTCGTGACGAGAACCGTCATCAGCGTCATGATGATAAAACCGTTCCTGCACACCCGGCGAAGCGGAGCGTCGGTGCGAAAGGCGCTGACGAGAACGTTGACGTCAGGTGTCTGCATCCATGGACTCGAGCACGGCTTTCTCCGGGTGCGCTGCGGTTCCTGTTCGCCACGCGTCCCGGTGCGCTCGCCAAGGCGCTGGAGGTGATCTGCCGCCTGAGCGCCACGCATCTCGCGCACACGGCCGCCTGGGCAGCTTGGCTTCGGTCGGGGAGGGCCTTTAGCTTTCCTATACCGTAAATGTGTCCCTTTTCTTGCGCTGTTGGATTACGATTGCTGCATGCAACCCATCCGCTCCGCAAACCTCATCGAGATCCGGGACCTGCACTTTGCATACGGCAGCAACAAGGTCATCGATGGGCTCGAACTGGACATCCCGCAGGGGAAGGTGGTCGCGATCCTCGGCGCCAGCGGTTGCGGCAAGACGACACTGCTGCAACTGATCGGTGGCGCGCTGAAACCCGCGCGCGGCAGCGTGAGGGTCTACGGCCAGGAGGTCCACGCACTTGACCACGATGGGCTCTACCGGCTGCGGCGTGAGATCGGAATGATGTTCCAGAAGGGCGGGCTCTTCACCGACCTCTCCGTCTTCGAGAACATCGCCTTCCCGATACGCGAGCACACGACACTCCCCGAAGCGATCATCACCAACCTGGTGAAAATGAAGCTGCACGCGGTGGGGCTGCGCGGTGCGCACCACCTCTACCCCATCGAACTCTCCGGCGGCATGGCGCGGCGCGTGGCGCTTGCGCGTGCGACGGCCCTCGACCCGGGCCTCCTGATCTATGACGAGCCATTTGCCGGGCTCGACCCAATCACGCTCAGCGTGATCTGCAAGCTCATCCGCACGCTCAACGACGCGCTGGACAGCACGTCGGTGGTCGTGACCTATGATGTGCCCGAGGCGGTGAAACTTGCCGATTATCTGTACGTGATGGGCGAGGGCCGCATCGTCGGCCACGGCCCCACGCAGGAGATGCTCGACTCCGATCACCCCTTCGTGCGGCAACTGCTGCACGCCGAACCCGACGGCCCGGTGCCGTTCCACTTCCCGGCCCGACCCATTGCAGAAGATCTCGAACTCACCCCGCTGACCAAGTAGCCGTTTTGCGCTATCCCTGGCATCGACCAGCCCTCCGTGCGAACACCAATTCGGGCCAAGCGCGGCATATACCCTGTCGAGGGGCCATGAATCTGTCCCGCCGCACCCTCGTTGACGACAGCATTATCAGCGCGCCAGCAACGGTGTTTGCATTTTCCGTGACCATATAAGTAAATGCAGACATACGCGTTGCAATCCGGATTTTTCCGCCTGGCCAGACACCAGGCGCGTGGCCTCAACAGGGTAGAGAGATGACATTCAAGCACTTGAGCTATCAGAAAGCGGATCATATCGCGCTCGTCACGCTCGACAACCCCGAGCGGCTGAACGCCATGACGGGCGAGATGCTCGCCTCTCTTTCACGTGCCATCGAGCTCGTTCGGGAGGACGACGATGTGCGCGTGCTGGTCCTCACCGGGGCAGGGCGGGGCTTCTGCAGCGGGGCGGACACCGAGATGCTGATCGCGCTGGCGATGGGCAAACCGGTTCCCGGCGCCGTTGCGCAGGAAAGCTGGCACAAGAACCTCGAGCCCATCGGGTGGTTCGGTGTCGAGGTCAGCCAGCTCGAAAAGCCGACGATCGCGGCGATCAACGGCTCTGCCGTCGGGGGTGGATTTGCGCTTGCCATGGCCTGCGATCTGCGCATCATCGCCAACGACGCCAAGTTCGGCATGGCCTCGACTCACCGCTACGCGCTGCCTCCGGAAGGCGGCATCACTTATACCCTGCCGCGCATCGTCGGCCTCACCAGGGCCTGCGAGCTGCTGCTGACGGGGGATCTCGTGGATGGCATGGAGGCCGAGCGCATCGGTCTCGTGACCCGTGCCGTGCCGGCAGATCAGGTGCTCGAGGCCGCGATGGCACTCGCGGCGAAGATTGCAGGCAACGGGCCGATCGGCATGGCACTCACCAAGCAGCTCATCTATCGCGGGCTGCACGAGACCAGCATCGCGACCCAGGTCGAACGCGAGGACGCCGCGCTGGTGCGCGGCTTCAAGACCGAGGACTACCGGGAGGGCGCGACAGCCTGGTGGATCGAGAAGCGCAAACCGGTATTCAAGGGGAAATGATGGCGGCGCCCGGCATCAGGCCAATATCATTGCCGCCGCTTTCTCGGCAATCATCACCACCGGGGCGCAGGTATTGCCCGAGGTGATCGTCGGCATGATCGAGGCATCGACAATGCGCAGCTGCCCGATGCCATGCACCTTGAGTTCGTGGTTCACCACTGCCAGCGGATCGTTGCCCATTTTGCAGGTGCCTACCGGGTGATAGACACCGCGGGAGACCTGGCGTGCATAGCCCAGAATATCGGCGTCGGTCTGAACCGTCGGGCCGGGGGCGATCTCCGCGCCGCGATAGCGGTCGAAGGGAGCCTGGGCGAAGATTTCGCGCTGCCGTTTGACCGCGTTGACGATATCGCGCTGATCGCGTTCGGTTTGCAAAAAGTTGTGACAGATCTTCGGTGGGTCCTGCGGATCGGTGCTGCGGATCCGCACCGTCCCACGGGCATCCGGGCGCATTGGATAGATCATGGCGGTCATGCCGCGGACCATGTTGATGGCCGTGCTGTTGTCATTGGCGGCTTGACTCGTCGCCACCGGAAAGAAGACGACCTGGCAGTCCGGACGCTGGCTGTGATCGCCGCTCGTATGGGCAAAGCAGGCGACCGGGGAGCCGTTGAATGCAAGCAGCCCGCGGCCGCTGCACAGATAGCGAAACACCTGGCCAATAAATCGCAGGGGCTTGAACTGATCGGTCAGCGATACGGGTTCCTTGCAGTCGTGGATCACATCCACACCCAGGTGCTCCTGCAGATTCTCGCCGACGCCGGGCAGATCCTGGAGCAAGGGGATGCCCATCTGCGCCAGTAACGCGGCGGGGCCAATGCCGGAGAGTTGCAGCAGCTGCGGATCGTGCAGCGAGCCGGCGCAGAGAATCACTTCACGCCGCGCTCGCGCCTCCCTGCGCGCGCCGCGCTGCATGAAAGATACGCCGGCTGCACCTCGGCCCTCGAGCAAGAGCCGCTCGGCGCGGGCACCGGTCTCGATGTGCAGATTGGGACGTCTTCTGACAGCAGGAGTCAAGAATGCACGGGCAGTGCTTTCGCGCCGTCCCCGGCGCTGACTGACCGGGGTGAGACCGACACCAAATTGACTGGCGCCATTGGGGTCGTGATTGAGCGGCAGGCCATAGGCTGCAGCCGCCGCGATAAAGCTGTCCACGAGCGGCGATTCGTAGCGGATCCGTTCGACATGCCACTCGCCGTCCTGACCATGAAAATGACTTTTGCCATCCTCATGATGTTCGCTGCGCAGAAAAAAGGGCAGCACCTCATCGTAACTCCAGCCCTGGTTGCCCAGCGCAGCCCAGTGATCGTAGTCTTCCTTCTGGCCGCGGATATACATCATGCCGTTGATGGCGCTGGTGCCGCCCAACAGTCTGCCCAGGGGTTGGTCGATTCGCCGTCCCTTGAGTCCGACTTCGGGCTGCGACTTCCAGCGCCAATTGTAGGTCTTGTGGTGGTAGAGCAGGCCGAAACCGATCGGTACGCTGACCAGCGGAGTCCTGCCGGCAGGACCGGCTTCCAGCAGCAACACTTGGTTGTGGGGGGCCGCGGAGAGCCGGTTGGCCAGCACGCAGCCCGCCGCACCGGCCCCTACGATAATGTAGTCGTAGCCTGGATCATTCACCGTCATCTCCCGGTCTGGAGCTCATCTGGATATCCTGGTGCAGCCGTTTTGCGATGAGCTTTATTTGTTCGGTGCCTCCAGGATGTGGATTGCGCAGCAGGAGCCCAGCCCGATGACGTGGGCCAGGCCCAGCCTCGCTCCGGCTTGCTGGCGTGCCCCCGCTTCGCCACGCAGGTGCAATGTCAGCTCATGGATATTGGCGATTCCCGTGGCGCCAATAGGGTGTCCCTTCGAGAGCAAGCCCCCCGAGAGGTTTACCGGGATGCGGCCGCCGGCCCAGGTGTCGCCGTCATCGATGAGGCGCCCTGCTTCCCCTCGAGGGCACAAGCCCAGGTTCTCGTAGTGCATCAACTCCGCCGTGGCAAAGCAGTCGTGCAACTCGATGAGGTCGAGGTCCCGCGGACCCACGCCCGCCATCTCGTAGGCCTGATTTGCCGCATTCGTGGTGCAGGTGTCGAAATCCGGCATCGTGAGATTGCGCTCCGAATAGGGATCCGAGGTAAGCGCGGAGGCACGAATCCGGACGGAGCGGCTCATCCCGAGTTCCCGCGCCTTCCTGGCGGAAACCAGCACGGCCGCCGCAGCGCCATCCACGTTGACCGAACACATCAGCTTGGTAAGCGGATAGGCGATCATCTCCGCGTTCATCACCTCTTCGAGCGGTGTCTCCTTGCGGTAGCGAGCCAGGGGATTGTGCACGGCGTGCTGGTGATTCTTCACCGCCACCCGGGCGAATTGTTCAAAACTCGTACCGTATCTGGCGCTGTGCACGCTGCCTGCGTGCGCAAAGAGCGCGGGCATCAGATCCGAGCCGAGCAGGCCTTCGGTGTGAATGGTCTCCGGCTCTCCCCACCCCAGGAGTCCGGCACCCATTTTTTCCACGCCTACGGCGAGGCAAACGTCATGGAGCCCGGCGCGAATGGCTGCCCAGGCTTCCCGCAGTGCGGTGGCCCCCGTGGCACAGGCGTTGGTCACGTTGACGACAGGCGCTCCCGTCTGTCCCACCTGCTGCATGATCCGTTGGCCGGGTGTCTGCCCGGCCTCCATGATGTTGCCACAGTAGACTGCCTGTATGTCGGCGATGGAAAGCCCCGCGTCATCGAGCGCCGAGAAAACGGCTTCCGCACCCAGATCGGGAACGCGGCGGTTGGGGGCACGATCGAACCGGGTCATTCCGGTGCCCTGGACGTAGACGGCGTCGCTCATCTCTATTCTCCAACTGGCCGAAAGGAATACATCTGGTAGGAGTTGCCGGCCTTGTCTCCATAAGGAGCTTCCTCGTAGGTCACGCTGACGGCCAAGCCGACTCGAATCTTCCCGGAATCGTGCTCGATCCCTTTCAGATTGCCCTTGATCGTCCCCCCGCCATCGAGGTCCACGATAACCGAGACGTAAGGTACGCGGACGCCCGGAAATGAGCGCGTGATGATGGTGAACGCGCAGACCGTTCCGGTCTCGGACAGGCGATGGGGCGACAGGCAATCGCGCCCGAAACACCTGGCGCAGGCCGTTCGACGATCGACAAAGACGGCGCCACAGTGATCACACTTTTTCCCTTCGAGGAAGGGATCCCCGCTTGCGGGAATCACGACAAAGGGTACGACCGGGAGAAGGGACTTTCTGGCGGCTTCGTTCATGGCTGAAAACCTCGTGGGTGACTGGCAACAATTCAAACGCTCGGGCGCGATGGCTACCGATCGGGCGTTTCTTTCGTTTCCGCGGGAGGGCAAACGACAGGAGACGGTGCATTCCCTGCTGCCCGGTCCGGGGGAGCATTACCCGCTCACCTGCGCCCTGGCCCAGCGGTAATCCGCCTTGCCGGTCGGGCTGCGCACTATCTTGTCGAGGAACACGAAACTCTTGGGGAGTTTGTAGCGCGCGATGTGGCGCGCGCACTCGTCGAGCAATTCCTGCTCGCTGGCAGGGGTTGCGGCGCGAAGCTGCACGATGGCCACCACTTCCTGCCCCCAGCGCTCGCTCTGGCGACCGCAGACGACGGCATCGAACACCGCCGGATGGTGTTTGAGTGCGTGCTCCACTTCCTCGGCAAAGATCTTCTCGCCTCCGGAATTGATGGTAACCGCTTCGCGACCCAGGATCTCGATGCTGCCGTCGGAGCGATAGCGTGCCCGGTCGCCAGGCACCGCGTAGCGCACGCCATCGATGGTGGGAAAGGTTCGCGCGCTCTTCGCCGCGTCGCCCAGGTAACCCAGCGGTACGCGTCCGCATTGTGCCAGCCAGCCGATTTCCGGTTCACCCGGCCCGAGGGGCCGTATCAGGTCGTCGGATAACACCAGGGTCGTGTTGACGGGCCGGAAATCCCCGGTCGATGCACCGCTGTCCCTGGTGGCCAGGTTGACGCCCTGGGTCCCGGTTTCCGACGCCCCGAAGCCATCGACGATCAGAACGCCGGGGAGGCGTTCCAGGAATTCTTCCTTGTAATTGCTCGAGAGTGGAGCTCCCCCGCTGGAGATGACCTTGAGCGTGGAGAGGTCGTACACGCCCCTGCCCATCGCGTCGAGAATGGGGCGCGCAAATGCATCGCCGATGATCTGCAGATAGTTCACTCGCTCGCGCTCGACGATCGCGAGGATTTCCTCCGGATCGAGCCGCCTGGGATTGTCCTGGAAGATGATCAGTTGCCCTTGCGCGAGCAGGAGAAACGAGGACCACTGCGCGCCGGCATGCATGAGCGGTGGTATCGAGAAGCTCCGCATTTCCTCGCCGATCAGGGTGCCGTGGGCCTGGGCGCGTTCGAGAACGGCCTCCATCGAAGCGAATTCTTCATTGCTTCCCCACGTGACGCCTCCCATCCCGCGAACGAAGATGTCGGCCGAACGCCAGAGCACACCCTTCGGCATGCCGGTTGTGCCACCCGTATAGACGATATAGAGGTCGTCGGGTGACGGGCTCACGGGTGGTGGCTCCGGTGAGGACGCGGCCAGGGCCTCTTCGTAGTCGATCGCGTTTGGGAGCAACGCGTTGCCCGACCCGTCCGCGACCTGGATCAGGAGCCTGAGCTGCGGGAGCCCGGGGAGGATATTCCCGAGCGTCGGCGCGAATTCCGCATGGTAGAGAATGGCGCGCGCGCGCGAATCGCGCAGAAGCTGGATCAGCTCCTCCTCCACGTAGCGATAGTTGATGTTCAGCGGGGCAACCCGCGCCTTGAAGGCGCCGAGCATCCCCTCGATGTACTCGTTGCCGTTGTAGAGGTAGATCGCCAGGTGATCCTGACCCGACTCGTGCCCGGCCAGCTCGTGCCGCTCTTTCGTGACCCGGAGGCCCGCGCCGAGCAATATATTGGCGAGCCGTCGGCTTCGCTCCGCGAGTTCCCGGTAGCGCAGGCGACGCTTGCCAAAGACGATGGCCTCCCGATCCCCCAAAGCCATGCCGATCCGATCGTGAACTTCTGCCAGACTGAATTCCATCCTGCGCTTCTCCTCCTTTCGCGACGCTTGCATCAACGTGGGGCGACGGCCTCCCCGATGAACCTGGCGGCATTCCCGAGCTGATGTTCCAGCGGGTACCGTGAATCGGCCAGCCAGCTGAGCAGCACCTGGTTGTATGCGCCGGCGACCATCTGGACGATGAGCTCGAGCGAATAGTCCGTTCGCACGTCCCCCTGAGCGATTCCCTCCTGCAACAGATCCTCCAGCGCGTGGAGCATCTGCGAAACACGCTCCTGCTGTGCGCCAGGCCTCACGAATCCACTGCTGGCTTCGAGCAACAGGGTGCGCGTGAAATCCCCGGTCCGGGTAATGAGTTGCGCGGACACGGTAAAGAAACCCGTGAGCCGCTCCTGCGTGGAACAGTCGCGCTTTCGCTCGTGGTCGATGAGCCGCTGGAAGCGCGCCTCGACCTCTGCCGCGAGATCGATGAGCAGGGTCGACTTGGCGGAGAAATAGTTGAAGAAGGTTGCCTTGGACACATTCGCGGCCTCCGCGATCTCATCGATTGTCGTTCGCTCATACCCGTGCGCGACAAAGAGATCGCGGGCGGCACGCAGGATTCGCTGGTGCCGCGCCCGTTTTTTGCGCGCTCTCAAGCCCTCGGGTGCCTGGATTTCCTTCATCGTCATTACCGGGGCGCGCTGCTGCGATACCTGAACGAATTTTCGGCTTCCGGCTGGGCTGGATTTTGCGCAGGAACGCATGGGCGAATCATTTGTCGAGCTCCGCTATGGCGTGATTATTTCAACCAGCAGTCAAGGAATTGCTTGTCGCGCAGGCTTTTCACATTGACACAAAACTTTACCAAAGTATATAGTTGTACCGTAGTCTATTTATCGTCGCGTCTGCCCGTACTGAAGAGAGTGCGGGAACGGAATTCAATTGCTGCTCAACCCGGGAGTATTCGAGGATGTCAGAGATTCGTTTTGATGGTCGTACGGTGATCGTGACGGGAGCGGGCAACGGGTTGGGCCGATGTTATGCAAAGCAGTTTGCGGCTCGTGGAGCCAGGGTTGTCGTGAATGATCTGGGTGGCAGCAGCTTTGGCGACGGGGCGGATAAAGCCGCCGCCAATATCGTCGTCGACGAAATCAGGGAGGCAGGCGGAGAGGCTGTCGCGAATTACGATTCCGTAACGGATGGCGAAAAGATCGTGCAGACGGCGATCGATACCTACGGTCGGGTCGATATCGTCATCAACAATGCAGGAATTCTGCGTGACAGCAGTTTTCACAAGATGGAAGACAGGGACTGGGATCTTGTTTTCGAGGTGCACGTCAGGGGTGCCTACAAAGTCACTCGTGCCGCGTGGCCTCATATGCGGGAGCAAGGATATGGCCGAATTGTCTTTACGGCGTCTGCGGCCGGTCTTTACGGCAACTTTGGCCAGGCAAACTACTCCGCGGCCAAACTGGCGCTCCATGGTTTGTCACAAACGCTCGCCATGGAAGGGCACAAGCGAAACATCATGGTCAACACGATCGTGCCGATCGCCGGTTCCCGACTGACCGAGACTGTCCTGCCGAAAGAGATCGTGGAACAGCTGAAACCTGAATTTGTCTCCCCTCTGGTCATGAAACTCTGTGACGAGAACCATACGGAAACTTCCGGTCTTTATGAAGTGGGGGCGGGTTGGATCGGCAAGGTACGCTGGCAGCGCACGCGCGGCGTTGGCCTGTCGACTGCCGGCACGATCACCCCCGAAGACGTTCTGGCGGCATGGGAACGAATCGGTGATTTTACCGATGCCACGAATCCGGCGAACAGCGGCGAGGCCATGAGCGCCATATTTGCAAATATGGGAAACCGGTAGCTGCCGCCCCCGAGCACCGCGAACCCGCCACGCCTGCGAATCCGGCCATCAGTAGATGGCCTTGCCTTGCCGATCGAGCCAGTCGAACTCCTGGGGTTTGCGCTTGACGTGAGGGTCGATGGCCACGTTGAGCAGGGCTGGTCTGCCCGCGGCCAGGGCGCGCTCCAGGGCCGGCCGCAGCTCTGCTGAAGTCCGCACGTTTTCCCCGTGACCCCCCACGCTCTGCATGAGCATGTCGTAGCGCACGCCCTGGTCGGCAGTGAATGCGTGGTTGTCGAAGGCCATGGCGCCAGGCCGGATCGTGCCGTTGTTGGCCACGATGAAGAGAATCGGCAGTTCGTGGCGCACCGCGGTTTCGAGTTCCATGGCGTTCCAGCCCACCGAGTAGTCTCCGTTCATGCAGACCACGCGCTGTCGGGGCCGGGCAATCTGGGCGCCGATTGCATAGGGCACGCCCACGCCCATGCAACCGCTGGTGCCGGCGTCCAGGCGTTCGCGCGCAGTGTGCATCACTTGCATGGTGCGTGAGATCGCCATGGTGTGCTCGCCGTCGTTGACGAAGACCGTGTTCTTGCCAACCACCTCGCCCAGCTCGTGAAACAGGCGGTAGAAGTTGGTGAAGGGGGCGTCCGAGCGGATGAGCGGGGCCAGGGCCTCTTCATTTTTCCGGCACGCTTCGCGCAAACCCTCGAGCCAGGCTGTGCGTGCGGGCGACGGGGCGTGCCTGACGCCGGCTTGCGCGAGCTGTTCGAAGATCGCGCGTACGTCGCCCGCCAGGCCGAACTCGGTGGGAATGTTGCGCCCGATCTCTTCGGGGGCGATCTCGATGTGGATCACGTCCACGCCCGCGGCGACGCGGGGCGGCAGGCCGAAGTGAAAGGCCCAGTTGAAGCGCGCTCCCGCCATGATGATGAGGTCAGCGTTTCTGAGTGCCGTGGAGCGCGCCGCGCCCACACATAGCGGGTGCTCGTCCGGGATCACGCCCTTGCCCATGGGCGAGGGCAAAAAGGGCAACTCGAAATACTCCGCCAGGTGGCGGGCGGCCGCGCCGGCATCGGACCAGGCCGCGCCTTTGCCGATGATGAGCAGCGGTCGCTCGGCGCGGGCGATGCGTTGGGCTGCGCGCTCGACTTGCGCCGGGTCTGCCCCGGGGCGGGGTATTGCGGGAAACGATGGCAGGTGTAGGGCCACGCCCGCCTCGATCACCGTGCTCAGGACCTCCGATGGCAAATCGAGATAGACCGGGCCAGGCCTGCCGCTGAAGGCCTCGCGTGCCGCGGTTTCGAGAAACCAGGGGAGGCGCTCGGTGCGATCGACCGCTGCCGCCCACTTGCAGAACGGGGCCACGCTTTGGACCTGGGGCATCTCCTGGAAGTCGCCCAAGCCGCGCTTGCCGGTTTCGGAGGCGCCACCGAGCAGCAGCATGGGCCAGGCGTTGGACCACGCCGTGGCCAGGCCGGTGATGGCATTGGTGACCGCGGGGCCCGAGGGTACGAGCGCAACACCCAGGCGACGGTTCATGTAGCCGTAGGCCTGGGCGGCCATGGCCGCCGCTTGTTCGTGACGGAAGTTGTAGGCCGTGGGACCTTGCCGCAGGTTGGCCATTGCGATTGGAGCCAGAGGGTCTCCCAGGACCTGAAACAAATGCTCGACACCCAAGGCCTCGAGCGTTCGCAGGAGCAGCGTGCCGCCGTCAATGGTCGCCATGTTGACCGTCTCCCCAACAAGAGCCTACCAGGATACAGGTCCACCAGGACCCACTTTTTCGCACCGCTATCGGAGCAACCGCGACAGTGTACGCGATCTGTTGCGTCCGTCAGGCTGCGCTCGTCATCGGCCGCATATCGACTCCCCAGGCAAATTGGCGGAAAACGGGTCACGCATGAAATATCCGGGTGTAAATGGGGCGCAGGAACACGCGTGCGAATCATTTGTTGACCTCTGCAGCGGCGCGAACGAGTATTTCAACGCACGGTCGGCACCTGGGACACAGGGCCGGGCCAAAGCATGCCGATTCGGTTCTTTGCATGGGAGGAGGGACGATGGGACGACCGCTCGAAGGGATACGCGTACTGGATCTCACCTGGGCTCAGCAAGGGCCCTATGCCACGGTAATGCTCTCGGACATGGGGGCGGAGGTCATCAAGGTGGAGCCGCGCGAAGGGGAATTGGGTCGCAAGGTCGTAGCCGGCGCCTATCCCCAGCCGGCGCCCTATTTCGTCGCCCATGACAGGGGCAAGCGGGGCGTGACCCTGGACATCCGCAAGCCCGAAGGACGCGCGGTGATTCTGCGCTTCGTCAAGGAGGCGGACGTGATCGTGCACAACATGCGTCCCGGTGTCATGGAGAAGCTGGGGCTCGCCTACAGCGACGTGCGCGCCGTGAACCCCAGGATCATCTACGCCAGTGCGTCGTCCTTTGGTCCCCTGGGCGAGATGGCGGCGCTGCCCGGCTTCGACATCATCGGCCAGGCCATGGGTGGGATCATGAGCAAGACCGGCGCGCACGACGGCCCGCCGATGCCTGCCGGTGCGGCGATCAGTGACCAGGTCGGTGCGCTCTACCTGTGCAGCGGCATCCTCGCGGGCCTGGTCAAGGTGGCGCGCACAGGAGAGGGCGAGCAAGTGGACGTTTCGCTCTACGGCGCCCAGATCGGTCTGCAAGCCTGGGAAATCACCGAACAATCCATTGTTGGGAAGAATCACGGTCGGGCGGGAATGGGCCACCCGATCGTCTCCGCCCTGAGCTTGTGGTCGAGTTATGCCACGAGTGACGGTGCCATCGTGCTGGGCGGCGTGGACTCCAAGCGCTTCCAGGGTTTGTGCGCGGTGGTGGAGTTGCCGGAGCTGGCGGCAGCGTATGCCGACGAGATCACGCGGGCGCTCAATATCACCAGGGTACGCGAAGCGATCAGCGAGAAATTTCGCGGGCGCTCGACCCGGTACTGGTTGGATGCGCTGCGTTCGGTCGATGTGATCGTGGCCCCCGTGCAGAGCTATGACGATATCATCAATGATCCTCAGGCCTGGGTGAATGGCTACCTGACCACCCTGAATCATCCCGTGCACGGCAAGGTGAAAGTGGTGGGTTGTCCCATTCAGTTTGGACGCGAGCCGACCGAGCCGCAGGGGCCGCCGCCTGAACTGGGCCAGGATACGGAAACCTGCCTGATGGAGCTCGGCTACAGCTGGGACGAAATCGAGGCGTTGCGCGCGAACGAGGTGACTTGAGTCGAGGGCAGCGCGGATCTCGTCATCAGCAAGCGCCGTCTGACCCAGGCCGGAATTTTGCCGGGGGGCGCAAACCGATTGAATAGCGCGCTGTTCCGATCGCTGCGGCCGGCACTTGAACTCTACGCGCCAGGTTGGGGTCTGAACGGCTTCGGTGGCAGGATGGCTTTGGCATATGTCGGATAAATCCACTCCCTTCGTTGACGATGGCGTTGGCGGCGCCGCGCAATCCGCCATGCTGCGCCGGGTGCTGGGTATCGCGCTGCCGGCGGGGTTTCTGCTCCTGTCGGTCTGGCTCGCCTTTGACGAACTGCGCGCTCTGGATCTGCACGCCCTGCGTGCGAGTATCCGGGAAGTACCGGCAGCCACCCTGTTGCTGCTGCAGGCGGGCGCGCTGTTGGCGGTGCTGGCCATGGGAATGTATGACCTGTATCTCGCCCGGGTACTTGGTCTGAATGTTGCGATGGGCACGGTCCTGCGCTTCGCCTGGGTTGCCAATACGTTCAACAACCTGACCGGCCTTGCCGGGCTCGCGGGATCGGGTATCCGCCTGCTGCTGTTCGGCCGTCAGGGCATAGCACCACGCACGCTGGTGATCTACAGCGGAATCATCCTGCTTGCGATACCCACCGGTCTCGGTCTGCTGGCATGGCCGGTATTGCTGCTGGCGCATGCGCAGCTGCCGCTGCCGTCGCTGATCAGCCTTGTGGCATTGCTGGCGTTTGCGCTGCTGCCACCACTGTTTCTGGTTTTCGCGGGGCGGCGCAGGCTGCTCGCGCACTGGCCGGATGGCGCGCGGCCACTGCATTTCGGCAGGCGCGCGGTGCTGGTCCTGATTTCGGGACTCGACTGGCTGCTGGCAGTGATCGTTGCCTACGCCTGCCTGCGGGTCGCGGGAGTGGACGTGGACCCCACGAGTTTCGTGGTGGCATTCGTGCTGGCGGCGGCCCTGGGTATCTTCAGCATGATTCCGGGCGGACTCGGGGTGTTCGACGGATTGCTGCTGAGCGCGTTGTCGCGCGATGGGCTTGCAACCGAACCCCTGCTGGCGGGTATCCTGCTGTACCGGCTGGTTTATTACCTCGTCCCTTGGCTGATCGGCATCTATACCGGTGCCGGATTGCTGGTAGCACCCGATCATGCGTTGCGCCTGAGTCTTGCGCGCCACTGGCAGCAAAACACCCTGCTGGCGCTGGTTCGCCTGCCGCTCGGCATGTTGTCGGCGCTCGGGGTGCGTGCACTTTCCTACCTAACGTTTGGCGCCGGCGTGATGCTGCTGGTGTCGGCCGCGTTCCCGACCCTTGCGGACCGGCTGGCGATTCTGCGTGATGTGGTGCCGCTGCTCGCGATCGAGACCTCGCATCTGCTGTCGGTGGGTGTCGCGATCCTGCTGATCGCGCTGTCGCGGGGCGTTGCCGATCAGGTGCGCGATGCCTATCGGCTCACCCAGTTCCTGCTCCTTGGAGGTGCGCTGTTCAGCATCGTGAAGGGTATCGACTTCGAGGAGGCGATTTCCCTGCTGGCCGTGTCGGGCCTGCTGTGGCTGCGGCGCGCGGACTTTTATCGTATCGCCTACCCTATCGTCAGCTTGCGCAGCGTCTACTGGTTCGTCGCCCTGCTGATCGTGCTCGCCGGTTATCTGTTGCTCGGTTCCTGGCTGCATGGTGAGGCGCTGTGGCACAGCTCTCACTGGCTGCAATTTGCCCATGCGCTCGAGGCGCCGCGTTTCCAGCGCTCGGCGCTGTTTGCGGTGCTGGTGGCGCTGGCCTACCTGGGATGGAGCTTTTTTCGCATGCCCGCGCCGGTGCTCGAATACCCGGACGCGGAAACGCTGGACCGGACCAGGGAACTGCTCGAAACCCATGGCGGAAACGGCTTCTCGCACCTGGTTTTCATGGGCGACAAATACCTGTTCCGGCCACACAACGAACGGGCCCTGATCCAGTTCGGCTGTATCCGCGATCGGTTGATCGCGCTGGGCGATCCCTGTGGCGATCCGCAGAGTTGCGATACCGCGATACTGGAGTTCCGCGAGTTTGCCGATGCGTATGACCGGGTGCCGGTATTTTATGAAGTCAGCGAACAGAATATCCATCGCTACCATGATCATGGCTTCTCGCTGTTCAAGCTCGGCGAGCAGGCGGTGGTGCGCATCGAGAACTTCACGCTGGCGGGAAAGCGCGGCGAGGCACTGCGCCATGGCGTCAACCGCGCCAAGCGCGAGTTCGCGAGTTTTGCGATGCTCGCACATCCGCTGGATGAATCGACCTGGGTCGAACTGCAGCAGATTTCGGATCAATGGTTGTCGGAACGCGACTCCGCCGAGAAGGGGTTTTCGCTGGGAAGCTTTGACCGTGGCTATCTCGAACGCGCACCGATAGCGGCGGTGTATCACCAGGAGCGAATTGTTGCGTTTGCCAGTCTCATGCCAGGCTACCGCGATCTAAGGGAGCTCAGCGTCGACCTGATGCGTCATGGTGCGCTGGCCCCTCCGGGTACCATGGATTTCCTCTTTGTGTCGCTGATCGAGTATGCGCGGGAAACAGGGTATCGCGAATTCAATCTCGGCATGGCGCCGCTCAGCGGTGTCGGTACCACGCGTTTCGCGCGCGCCGACGAGCGCATTGCGCGCCTTGCCTATGAATACGGAAATCGCCTGTACAATTACAAGGGGCTGCGCGGTTTCAAGGAAAAATTTCATCCCGAGTGGCGCGGCACCTACCTGGCCTATCCCGCGTTTACGCCGCTGCCGGGCTTGCTGATCGATACCGCGGCGCTGGTGGCGGGCGGTTACCGGCGCATATTGTTCAAGCCCTGAAAATCAACCGAGCAGTTTCAGGATGAGGTTCTCCAGCGGGCCGTAATCATTGTTGAAGTGATGACCGCCCGGCACGCGTTCGATCCGGATGTTCGGACCACGCAGCAGCGGGCAAAGCGAGTCTGCCTCCTCGTCCGCGCCGTAAACGCACAATACCGGAAGATGCAGGCGGCCGGCTTCTGTCGTCGAGTCGAGTGCTCCGTCGCGGTGCACCTCGTGGATCCAGTCGCCGACCTTGATTTCCACATTGACGAATCTTGCCGGAGCCAGCAGTGTGACAAGCGCGATGCGCTGTTGCAGATCGGCGGGCAGGCGATTGACCAGGATCGGCAGCCATGAGGCTCCGAACGAGTATCCGACCAGCAGGATCCGTTGCTTTTTCCAGTCCCGCAGATAGCGGCGCAACAGGATCTCCAGATCGCGCGACACCTCGGCCGGTTTGCGTACCGTCCAGAAATACTTCAGGCAGTCGAAGCCCAGCGTGGAAACTCCCTTGCTCTGGAAAGCCCGGCCGAAATCGCGGTCGAGATCCGCCCAGCCGCCATCGCCGGAAATCACCACTGCCAGCACATCGTTGTCTGTTTCCGGGGCAGCCAACTCGATCACCGGAATATCGGGCGCCTGCGCCGCAGGCATCAGCACGATGGCTGCCATGAGCAGACAGTTACGCAGTTTCAGTTTCATGTGAAGTGGCTGCCTGGCAGGAAAAATCTCCCTTGGAGGCGGACAACAATGATCGTGGGGGCGGCGCGCTGGTTGCCGAACATCTACCACGCTTCAGCGGGTGGCATCGGTCCGTATTTGTGTCGGTGCCGGTTCGGGCGACGCGGCGGCGGCGATTGCCCTGCGGGCGGTTCTCGAGACCAGCACCATCAGGGCCATCGGGATTGCCAGGCCGATCGCCGGAATCAGCACTTGCGGGAGCAACACCCGTTCCCGCAACGTTCGCCAGGGCGTGGCGGCCGACCCCCCGGCGTGCCGCAGTGTCATTGCTCGGACGGTTGCCCGGTGTCGCTCGCCGCGGACTCCCCGCTCCCGTTTTCGTCCGCCGTCGGGTTTTCGCCGGCCGCGGCCTTGCGTGCCTTCTTTTCCTCTTTTTTCTTCTTCTTGGCGAGATCGCGCTGTCGTTTTGCAAAACTGTAGTTCGGTTTGGCCATTCGTCACCTCATTGGATAGATCCGGAAACAGGCCGACAGGATACGGCATTTTCCCGCTTGCCGTATTGCAGTGCCTGGCCGCAGACCGGGCGCGAGGGCCCCGAGCCCTGCCAGGACGGGACCTCATATGAATTCGTACAGGATCACGAAGCCCGAAAAAACCATCAGTGTCAGCGAGGCGAGAAACGCCAGGTCGATGATGGTCGTCCACCTTGGCAAGAGCCCGACATGCACCCGTCGCAGCGCGAAGAAAATCAGGTAGCAGACCAACAGGAAGCCGAGTGCGGAAAACAGCAGCATATCGTCGGCAACGGAGCTGATGGTCGGGGTCTGTCTGAGGTTTACCACGCCCATCAATCCGATGCTGATCCCGGCCATCGTGCCGCTGGTCGGCAGCAGTGACAGCATTGCGCTGCTGGTGTCTGTCGGATTGCGCAGGTTTTTCAGCATGTCTGGTAAATTCCGTCGCCAGGCAGGTCGCGACAGGATGTCCGCTGCGGCTCGCGTGGTGAGACCCTGCGGCGGGTGAAAAGTTGTTCCTCCGGCGCGAATATATCCGCCAGATCCGGGCTCTGCCCGGTCATGGCGCGCTCATGAGTACTGGGGGCTGCGGCAAGGCTTGGCGCAAGATGCCGGGCATCGGATTCAGTCGGGTTCCGCCTTCGAGGGAGTGTCTGCGGTCGGCAGGAAGAGGCCGATCAGGGCGCAGATGGCCATGATGAAGATGACTGTCGACTGTGGTCCAGTCGGGATCGACAGCAACGAGCAGCAGCGGAGCCGCCAGCATGATCAGGAGCCCGGTTCGGACGGTCCCGGGCGCCTCGATGTTCATGACTGCTGCAGAGTCGTCATGCAATGGCGCAGCCATTGCGCGCCGAGTTTCTCCAGCAGAGAATTCTGCTTGAGGCGTTCGTTCAGCACCTTCCAGTCCACGCAGTCGAGCGGCTGGTCCTGATTGAAGCAGGAAAACACATAGCTGGTCTTGCCGGTCAGCGGGTCCCGGTGCGGTTGCAGGCACTGGGCACAGATTTCCTTCATCATGCACTGCATCGGCGAGTTGATCGAGCCGATTGCAAAGTGATGTGGCTTGAGGTGTTCCTTCAGCACCTCGTGACGCGCGCGTCCGACGCCAGCCATCATGCGGTCGGAACCGATCGCGATGATGCGGTCGGCATCCTCGAGGCGAATCGTGCATTCGCCGAGCAGTCCTTCCGCGTAGCTGTCCATGGCCTGCACGATGTTGCCGACGAAACGGCGATCCTGCGGCCGCGTGGGTTCGAAACCCGGTTCCTCGTCGCAACACCACACGATCACGTCGGCGGCGTTCTCGATATCGGCCACCTTGTAGCGGTCCTGCACTTTCTTGTAGCCGGCGAAGTAGAGCACTTTCGAGCCGGCGGCACGGAACGCCGCGCCGATCGAAAACAGCACCGCGTTGCCAAGCCCGCCGCCACAGAGAATCACGGTCTCGCCACCTTCGATATGTGTGGGTGCCCCGGTCGGGCCCATCAGGATCACCGGTTCGCCCGGCTGCAAGGTCGCGCACAGATTGCTCGAGCCACCCATTTCCAGTGCGATCACCGAGACCAGCCCCTGTTCGCGATCGACCCAGGCGCCGGTCATCGCCAGGCCTTCCATCTGCAATCGCGTATCGCATACGACGGGCGCCAGCGATTCGAAATTCTGCAGGCGGTAGAACTGGCCGGGCTGGAACTTGCGCGCCGCGAGCGGTGCGTGCAGCGTGACCTCGACGATGGTCGGTGTGAGCCGCTCGACCCTGTGTACCGAGGCGATCAGTTGCGCGGCGAGTTCCGCGAAGAAGTCGCCGCTCGCGACCGGGCGCTCGACGCCACGTTGCGCGAGCACCCGGCTGACGATCGGGAATCCCTGCTTTGCGGAGGCCATTGCCTTCACGACATTGCCGAAATACGAGGGATGCACATCGCCGAAATAGCTGATGAACCGGCCGTCCTCGTGGCGCGACAGCAGCACCCGCGGCGTCTCCGGCTTGGCCGCGGCATACTCCGGCTCGGCCGTCAGTCCCTGCTCGTCGCAGGCCGCAAAATACTTGCCATCGAGTTCGAAACTCCCCGGAAATTCACGTGCCAGTACCGTGTTGGGCTGCGTTCCCGCGGCTACGAATACCGTACGTGCCGGAAACCAGTGCTCGGTGCCGCTCGCCTTGTTGTTGAGGCGGATGCCGCGCGTGGCGCCGTAGTAATCCACGTCGACCCCTACCGGCGTCATGTCCTCGGCAAACCAGATGCCTTCTTCGAGGGCTTTTTCGACTTCCTCGTGGTTCAGCGTGTAGGAGGGGCTGTCGACGAGTCGGCGGCGATAGGCAATGGTCACGCCACCCCAATGACGCAGCATCTCGACGATGCGCGGTGCGCGACCGGCACTGGCCGCCTGCTTGCGTTCCTGGCGTATGGCACGGGCATGGGCAAGAAATTCTTCGGCGATTTCACGCTCGTAATCGTCCCAGGGCTCGCGGATCGTATCTTCATCGACGTGCTGCGCGAGCGCTTCGTAACGATCAAGGAATTTTTCCACCTGCACCACGTAATAGGCCAGCGACTCGGTGGCGGTGTCGATCGCGGTAAGACCGCCGCCGATCACGACCACCGGCAACCGCAGTTGCATGTTGGCGATCGAATCGGCCTTGGCGGCGCCGGTGAGTTGCAGCGCCATCAGGAAATCCGATGCCGCGCGCACACCCCGTGCCAGTCCGTTGGGGATGTCGAGCACGGTGGGGCCGCCTGCACCCACGCACAATGCGATATGGTCGAAGCCCATGCGCCAGGCATCGTCCGCGGTTATGGTGCCGCCAAAGCGCACACCGCCGAACATGGCGAACTGGCTGCGCCGTTCGACCAGCAGACGCACGAGTTTCAGGAAATTCTTGTCCCAACGCACCGTGATGCCGTACTCGGCAACCCCGCCGAATCCGGCCATCACGCGCTCATCGAGCGGCTCGGCGAGTTCTGCGATATCCCGCACCGGGCGGAAGGGCACGCGTCGGCCGTGTACATCGACGCCGGACAAATCCGCCGCCAGCGGCTCGATTTTCAGGCCGTCGATGCCGACCACCGTGTGGCCGTCGTTCATCAGGTGGTGGGCGAGGGTGAAGCCCGCCGGTCCGAGCCCCACCACCAGCACCTTGCGTCCGCTGTCGGGTCGCGGGTAGGGATGGCGCAGGTTGAGCGGGTTCCAGCGGGTCAGCAATCCGTAGATCTCGAAGCCCCAGGGCAGTTCGAGCACGTCTTTCAGGGTGCGCGTCTCGACCTGCGGGATATCGACCGGCTCCTGCTTCTGGTAGATGCAGGCTTTCATGCAGTCATTGCAGATGCGGTGCCCGGTGGCGGCCACCATCGGGTTGTCGATCACGATCATGGCCAGCGCGGCAATTGCCTCGCCCCGGGTCTTGAGCAGGTGAAACTCCGAGATGCGCTCCTCGAGCGGGCAGCCCGTCAGGCTCACGCCAAACGGGGATTTCCGGTAGACCGGCGCCGCAGGTTCGGCACCGCGCGGTGCTTTTTCATGCAGGCCCTTGGAGCAGGAGTCCTTGCCCTGGTTGTGGCACCAGATGCAGTAATTGGCCTGGTCCAGCGCACCGTTCAGATCGGTGCCGTGATCGGTCAGCTCGAAACCCTCGCGGCGGCGCAGGTGATCGCTGCTGTGGCGCGCAAAGCCAAGCGAATCGTCGGTGCGCAACGGCACCAGCCGCATGTAGTCGAGTTTGCGCGGGGCCTTGAACAGCACGCCGTCACCGTGCTTGCTGCGCCCCGCATCGGTCCCTGCGGCCCACGCCGCGTAGCATGCCGCGAGGGCGAGCTTGTCGGCGTTGGCGGTCGGGTCCTGTTGCCAGGCGAGTACCTGGTTGGCAAAGGCGAGTTCGCTGAAATGCTCGCCGAGCAGTTCGCTGGCCGCGGCTGCGGGATCCAGCGAGGCGATGTCCTCGGCCGTGACCTTGCTGATCGCGATGCGATGCACGAAGGCGCGCTTCACCGTGTAGAGCGGGGCGAGCTCGTGGTGCCGGGCAGACAAGGCGCGTGACTCGGCCTCGATGCCAAACAGGCGGGCGAGGAACTCCTCGAGTTGCGGGGCCAGTGCAATCAGCAATTCGGCCTCGTCCTTCGGTGACAGGGCCGTGGGGTCGCTACGTCCCGCAAGCAGCGCATCGCGCAACTCCGGGTGGGCCTCGGCGGAAAAATCGAGGAATGCCGCGTCAAGGCGCTCGAGCCCCTCGCGATGGTACAGATCTTCGAAACTCAAACCAAAACGCAACTCGGGCATGGGGCTATCCATCAACACAAAGGCGCAACTATACGGAGCGTCTCGGGGCGGATCAATTTACCGGTTTGCAAGGTCGGACTGCCGGGCTGCCACGGTACCTTTCGTTCGGGTGCTGCGCCGGGTAGCCTGTACCTTGGTATGCACCCGGATCCGCGATCAGGAAGCGGCCAGATCGTCTGCACCGTGTTCCCGTTCGCGAGTCAGGCGTTCGCCTCCTCGATCACCGTGGTCCAGTAATAGTCGTACTTTACGAAGTTCAGCACCTGTGAGGTGTGCACCTTGCTCACGCCCGGCATTCGTTCGATCTGGCGCATAAGCAGTTCGCTCAGTTCGTGTGCGCTGCCGAGCAATCCCATCACGAGGATGTGGTAGCGGCCCAGCACCGTTGCCACGAATCCCACGTTGGATAACGCTGCAAGGTCGCGCGCGACGTCGTCCACCGATCGTCCGGCCACCTCTACGCCGATGGAGGCGAACATCTCGCCGTGCTCCACCCGCATGTTTCTCATTGCCGTGATGCGGATCAGATTGCGATCATGCATCGCATTGATACGCACGCGTACCGCGGATTCCGACACGCCCAACTCGTCGGCGATGGTCTGGTTCGTGGATCTGGCATCGATCCAGAGGCGCTCGATGATGGCCTTGTCCATGTTGTCGACACGCCCGTTTTCCGGAAATCGCATGGGGATTTGCGGGCGATCGATGAGCGGGCCCATCACGGTCGCGTACTTCAGTGTCTGCAGCCCCAGGCTGAGTTGCAGGCTGCGTATGCCCCTGACGCGGGCAAGATCCTGCGTGACGAGACGCACCAGCGAGGCGTGGTTATCGGCCACGGCGACCACCTCGATATCGCAACTGCCCATCGTGAGCATCACGGACAGTATCTCGGGAATCTGCGCTAGTTCATCGGCAACTTCATCGGCAGGCAGGCCGGCAACTTCAATGCCGATGAACAGCATGAAATCGAATCCGGCGCTGGCCATATCCGCGACCGCCAGGATGCGCATCTCCTGGTGCGCCAGCATTCGCTGGATCCGGCTCCCGACCTGCCGTGCGGGCAGTCCGAGTTCTCTGGCGATCACCCGGTTCGAGCGTCGGCCATTTTGCTGGAGTAGGTTGAGTATTGATTCGTCGGTGGGATCCATCGTGGACTCCGTTCAAGACGGCGACAGTATAGTTCGTAGATCGGTGAAACACATATCGTTGAAGATGAGTATTAAATAAATGAAATATGTCGAATAATATTTGCCAGATGATATAAATCACAATAAAATAGCCATTTCGTACCGAAATGGTGACAAAAAGATAGGGCGGGTCGTCGCCTGCTCCTAGCAATGCCAAGGAGACGCTCATGTACGCCGATCGACTGTTGATCACGCTTTGTATTGCCTGCGCTCTACCCTTGACCGGCCACGCCCAGGAGGCGCTTGAGGAGATCATCGTCACCGCTCAGAAACGCAGTGAAAACCTCCAGGAAGCTCCGATCTCGATCGTCAGCCTCGGTGCGGACGCACTCGAGCGGTTCGATATCCAGAGCATCGGTGACCTCGCTTACCACATCCCCAATCTCTCGATGACGCCGTTCCCGAACAGCCCCAATGCGCCGCGACTCTTTATTCGTGGCGTCGGCAGCGGTGATCCCCAGGTGACCACCGATACCTCGGTCGGCGTCTACCTCGACGGGGTCTACCTCGCGCGCTCCATCGGCCTCGGACTTGAAGTGGCGGATATCGAGCGCGTCGAGGTGCTGCGCGGACCGCAAGGAACCCTGTACGGGCGCAATACCACCGGTGGTGCGGTAAATGTGGTGACGGTGCGTCCGCAAAGAGATCTTTCGTTCTCACAGGAACTGGGAGCCGGCGAGCTCTCGCGATTTCACAGCAAGACCGTGCTCAATGTACCGCTCTCCGACCAGGTGTTTGGGCGCCTCGCCTATGCCAGGAACGAACGCGACGGGCCGGTCGAAAACATCGGGTCGGGCCAGGATTTCGGCAATCATGACAAGCGCGGCTTCAGGGGCGACCTGCGCTGGCTTGCCAGCGAGAGCGTCACGCTGGACTATGGCTACGATCGCAGCGACTCGAGTTATACCGGCTATTACTACCAGCTGCTCGAGGCAAATACCTATTTCGATGGCATCCTGCCCGAGGAGGAAGATCGCCTCGACAAGGCTGCGCTGCCAAATCACTACCAGTCGGGCGACGGCGATACCGAAGGCCATACACTGACGCTGACGGTCGATACCGGGCTCGGTGAATTCAAGTCGATTTCCGCGTATCGCGAGCTCAATGAGTCGACTTACCAGGACTACTCCGCCAACAGCTTTCTCAGCGTCATCCGCAATGCGGTCGCGCGAACCGGGCAGGACCAGTTCAGCCAGGAGTTGCAACTGGTCGGCAGCAGCGATTCGGGTAGCCTGGACTACGTGGCGGGACTCTATTACTTCGAGGAAAATGGTGATGTGTACCTCGTTGATCAAATCGACCTGATCGGCCTCACGCTGCCCGCGGCCGACGTGAGTGCGAAAAATGCCGCGTGGGCCGCATATGCGCAGCTCGCCTGGCGCCCGGCTGCCGAAAGTCCGTGGGAAATCACGCTCGGCGGCCGCTATTCGGTCGATGAGCGCGACGCGGACAATATTTATTACGGCAAGGTGGACAAGTCCTTTGACAAGTTCACTCCCTCGTTTACCGTGGCCTACCAACTGGGAGAGTCCTCCTCGGTCTATGGCAAGGTGGTTACAGGTTACAAATCAGGTGGGTTCAATTTACGTGCCGCCGATTTCACGCAGCCCTTCGACCCCGAGACGCTCACATCGTACGAGATCGGAGTGAAGAGCGAGCTGCTGGATCGGCGCCTGCGCTTGAATACCGCGGTGTTCTACGCGGACTACGAGGATATGCAGCTCGACATCGTGGTTCCGAACCAGCCCAATCCGGCGCTCACGCAGACCGAGAATGCCGGCAAGGCAAATGTCTCGGGTATCGAGATCGACCTCGAGGCATTGCTCGCACGTGGGTTGCGCGTCGCCCTCTCTTACGGCTATCTCGACACCGAAATCGAGAAGGTGGAGGGTGACGACAAGCGTTTCTGGGTGCTGCAGAACGCACCCGACAATCAGCTGAGTGCGGTCATCGACTGGGAAGCGGCATCGTGGTCCTGGGGCAGGCTCGACATCGCCTTCGACTATACGCATCGCGATAGCGTGTTCACGTCGGCACGGCCGAACCCGCCCGGATTGCGCGGTGATTACATCCCCTCTTATGGCATCGGAAACCTGCGCGCCAGCCTCTCGGGCGAGGACTGGATCGGGCGCGGGAGCTTCGAGATTGCAGCTTGGGTACACAATATCTTTGACGAGGAGTACCAGATCGAGGGCCAGGGCAGCTTCTACCAACTGCACGCCAACAGGCTCGCGATATTCGGTGATCCACGCCTGTTCGGCGTCGACATCCGCTACGAATTTTGACAGCAGATACGGCAATCGAACCAACGCAACACAAGGAGACCCCGATGACTGACAAGCACGCCGGTGACCGCTACGAGATTGAACAGTTGTTGTACCGTTACGCATGGATGGCCGATAAGCGAAAGTGGGAACTGATGGACAGCGTCTTTGCGCCGGAGGCGACAGTCGATTACACCAGCACCGGCGGCAAGAAGGGGCCTTATCGCCCCACGCTCGAGTGGCTGCATCGCGCGCTCGAGGGCTGGCCGGTAAACCTGCACTTCACGAGCAACATATGTATCGAAATAGACGGGGACCGTGCGAATTGTCGCTGCATGTTTCTGGCGCCGATGGCGCGCCAGCGTGCTGACGGTTCTCAAGAGGTGATCACCAACGCTGGCTATTACTTTGACAAGCTGACACGCGGCCCGTCGGGTTGGCGTATCGCGGAGCGTGTCTGCACCCAGACGGTGCAGATGGGGCAGTTGCCATCGGGATACGCAATACCCGAGTGACGCCAACCGGCCGATACCGGGCAACGATTTCCGGGAGCTGAAGCATCGAGTCAGTTGATGGGTATGACAATGAGTAACTATGCGTTGACAGGCGGAGCTACCGGCATCGGTGCGGCTGTCAAAAAGCGACTTCGTGATTCCGGTCACAACGTTATTGTGGTGGACATAAAGGATGCTGATATCGTGGCGGATCTGTCAACCGCCGCGGGGCGGAAATCCGCTGTGGATGGCATCAGCGCGGCCGCGCCCGATGGACTGGATGGTTTTGTTCCGTGCGCGGGATTGGGACCGAATGTACAGCCTTGCTCCTTGATCACGAGAGTCAACTATTTCGGCGTACTTGCGACTATCCGAGGCGTCATGGATTTGCTGGTCAAACGCAGCGGCAGCGTTGTCGTCATCTCCTCCAACTCGGCCTCAATGCCGGGGCTCAACGAGCAATATGTCGATCTGCTCTTGAACGAGCAGGAAGAGCAGGCTTGCGAGCTGATTGATGCGCTGGATGGACCCACGGCGTACGCCGGTTCGAAAAATGCGCTTGCCCGCTGGATGCGGCGCAACGCCGCCGATTATGCCAGGCAGGGGATTCGCATGAATGCCGTTGCGCCGGGTATCACCAAAACGCCGTTGACTGATAAATTGCTGAATGATCCTGCATTTGGAAAGCTGATGGAGGAGTTTGGCGCCAGCATTCCTACCGGCTCCGTAGCCCGACCGGATCAGATTGCCAGTGCCGTGGATTTTTTGTTGTCGTCCGGGGCATCGTTTTGCTGTGGTTCCGTGCTGTTTGTCGACGGTGGTCACGATGCGATGTCGAGGCCCGATCAGTTCTAGTTGCTACTGCGTTTCTGAATCGCGGCAAGCAGCCACACCGGAAATTCCGGGACAACACGAAGGAGTAGACATGGGCGTGCTCGATGGGAAAATTGCGGTTGTGGCCGGTGGGTCTCGCGGCGTCGGGCGGGGCTGTGTCCTGGAGCTTGCTGCGGCAGGAGCCAAAGTCTATATCCTGGGTCGCACGCTGACAGAAGGCGATAGCGCATTTCCGGGAAGCCTCTCGAAAACGGTCAGCGAGGCGGCGGATCTTGGTGGTCACGCGGTTCCAATCGTCTGCGATCTGCGCTCGGATGCCCAGATTGAAGCTGTCTTCGCCCGCGTCATTGCCGAGGATGGCCAGATTGATGTGCTCGTGAACAGTGCCTTCGATTTGCCCGAAGGCTGTGGCAACGGCGAGCGATTTTTCGAGACTCCGATCTCATTTTTTGACGACATGATGGCGGTCAGCGCACGCTCCGTCTACGTGACGACATGGCATGCCGCGCAGCACATGATTCCCCGTCGCAAGGGTCTCGTCGTAAACATCAGCTCGCAGGGATCGCGAGAGTTCTTTGTGCATGCGACTTATGGTGTAAGCAAAGCAGCCTTGGACCGGATCGGCCAGGACGCAGGGCGTGAACTCGCCGCGCAAGGGGTTGCCCTGGTGACTCTGTGGCCGTCGTTTGTGCTGACCGAGCGAATTCTCTCCCTGGACGCCGACGAGTGGGAGCTTGATCTTACAGACGCGGAGTCTCCGCGCTTTCCCGGTCGTGGCGTAGTCGCGCTTGCGGCTGATCCAGATGTCGTGACTCGGAGCGGTCGCATCTATACCACACGGCAAATGGCAGAGGCCTATGGCTTTACAGACCTGGATGGCAGGCTACCCAAAGGAGCGCCCGACCCGTTGACGCACTATCCATTGAATGACTGATCGAACTGCTTGGCAGGACCAGCTTCGATGCGCTGGTGCAAGCGGGCGAGGCAGGCAACGACAGTGGTGTCAGGCGGGCCCCAGCCACCTCCAGTTCGATTTCGTCGTTGACCGCGCCCTTTTTCACGAGCGTCATTTTCCCGAGAAACTGATTGCGCGCGCTGGTATCCAAGCTCACTCTCCTGTGCGCCGGTCAAATCGGCAAGGACGTGGTTCAAAGGCTTCAAAGGTGTGTTCACAGGCGCTGATCCAGGGCCGTTGGCCTGGGGCTGCGGCCCATACTGGTCGTCACGCATGAACTTTTGGCAATCCGTGGTCCGCCGCGGTTTCTGAAACCCGCGCTGGAAGTTACTATTCCCCGCGGACACCGGCGTATCGCCGGGTAACAGCAATCGCAACGGGAGCAAGGAATATGGGACGTCTGGCAGGCAAGGTGGCCATCATTACCGGAGCAGCCCGCGGGCAGGGCGCGGCCGAGGCACGCTTCTTCGTCAAGGAGGGTGCCAGGGTTCTGATTACCGACGTAATCGACGAACCCGGTGAGGCGCTGGCGAAAGAACTCGGCGCGAATGCGCGCTACATGCATCTCGATGTGAGCAAGGAAGCGCAGTGGGGTCCGGTGGTGGCGGCTGCCGGGGAAATGGGCCCGCTCAACATACTGGTCAACAACGCGGCAGTTTTGTTCGCGGCGGCGATTGCGCAGACCTCGCTGGCGGATTACCAGCGCGTGATCGGCATCAACCAGGTCGGCTGTTTTCTCGGCATGCAGGCCGTGATCGAGCCGATGAAACGGGCCGGAGGCGGCGCGATCGTCAATATTTCCTCGGTCGACGGATTGCAGTCGAAGAATGGCCTGATTGCCTACAGTGCCAGCAAGTGGGCGATTCGAGGCATGACCAAGAGCGCCGCGATCGAACTCGGGGTTCATGGCATCCGGGTGAATTCGATCCACCCGGGCGGAATCGATACCGTCATGGGCAATCCGGCCGGCAACCCGTTGGCGCAGGTGAACGAGTTCTACAAGCATCATCCGCTGCCACGCGTCGGGCACGCCGAGGAGGTCGCGCATATGGCGGTATTCCTGGCCTCGGACGAGGCGAGCTATTGCACCGGTTCGGAATATCCGGTGGATGGCGGCTGGAACGCCGGCCTGCGCAGCCCCAGCCTGCCCGGGTTCTGAGCTCGCAACGACTTCCCGGAGAGCGGGGTCGATGAACATGGCGGCTGATGCGGCTGGCGCCGATGCTCCCCGGTTCCCGTATCCGCGATTTCGCGCGAAACGGCGCGCGCCGGTGCTGGCTGAATTCGAAGCCGGTGGCTGACGGGAGCACCAGGACACATGGCAATCGAGATCGAGCGCAAATTCCTGGTGGCCGACACGGCATTTCTTGCCGGTCTCGAGGGCGAACGACTGGTACAGGGCTATGTTGCCGGCACGGAGCGCGCGACGGTGCGGGTGCGGCGCTGCGGCGAGCAGGCCTGGCTGACCCTGAAGGGGCGCAGCGTCGGTATCAGTCGCAGCGAATTCGAGTACCCGATACCGCCGGCCGATGCCGAGCGCATGTTGCTCGAGCTGTGTGCCGATCCGGTGATCAGCAAGACCCGCTACCGCGTGCGGTATGGCGATCATCTGTGGGAGGTCGATGTCTTCGACGGTGCCAACGCGGGGCTGGTAATCGCGGAGATCGAGCTGGCACGCGAGGACGAGGTCTTTGCCGTGCCTGAATGGCTCGGCGCCGAGGTCTCGGGCGACCCGCGCTATTTCAACTCCCGGCTGGCCGAACACCCGTACCGGAGCTGGTGAGCACGGTCGGTACCCGGGCTAGTTGCCGGAGTCCGGTTCCAGCTGCTCCAGTTCCTCGCAGGCGAACAGCCATGCTTCCTCGGCCACGGCAAGGCTTTTCTGTTGTGCCGCCTGTTCGCGCAACAACTCCTGCACCGTGGCGTCGTTGCCAGCGGCGTAGAGTGAGGGCTCCTCCAGCCGCGCGGTGAGCGTCGTCAGCTCGCTCTGGGCGTTATCCATGTCCTTCTCGAGGCGGCTGATGCGATTGCGCAACGGGCGCAACTGTTCCCGTCGTTCGGCCGCCGCGCGGCGTTCCTCGCGCCGGTCGGTGCGCGGCTTGCCGCGTTCGCCGACTCCATCGCCGCTGGAAAGCTGGTGCTGCTCGAATACCAGTTTGCGGTAATCCTCGAGATCGCCGTCGAAGGGTTGTACCGTGGCGTCGGCCACCAGCAGGAATTCATCGACCGTATTGCGCAGCAGGTGGCGATCATGCGAAACGAGCAGCACGGCGCCGGGATACTCCTGCAGCGCCAGCGTCAACGCATGACGCATCTCCAGGTCGAGATGGTTGGTCGGCTCGTCGAGCAGCAACAGGTTGGGCTTCTGCCAGGCGACCAGCGCCAGCGCGAGGCGCGCCTGCTCACCGCCGGAAAAATTACCCACGCTGGCCAGCGCCTGTTCGCCGTGAAAGCCGTAGCCGCCGAGAAAATCGCGTATCGACTGCTCGCTGGCACCCGGGCTCTGGCGTTGCACATGCAGAAACGGCGTGGCGTTCAGGTCGAGCGCCTCGAGCTGATGCTGCGCAAAGTAGCCGATCCGCAGATGCTCGCCGCAATGCCGTTTGCCCGTCAGTGGCGCGAGTTCGCCGGCAATGGTCTTGATCAGCGTCGACTTGCCGGCGCCATTCGGGCCGAGCAGACCGATACGCTGCGCAGGCATGATGCCGAGTTCGATGCCGCGCAGGATCGGCACCCCGCCATAACCGAGCGTCGCCTGCTCGAAATTCAGCAGCGGTGTCGATACGCGATCGGAGCAGGGCAGGCGCAGCGAGAACTGTGAATCCACATGTGCCGGTGCGATGCGCGTCATCCGTTCGAGTTCTTTCAGGCGGCTCTGTGCCTGGCGCGCCTTGGTGGCCTGGGCGCGAAAGCGTGCCACGAAACCCTCGATCTCCTTGATGCGCTGCTGCTGCTTCTGGTAAGCGCTCTGCTGTCCCGCGAGCTTCTCGGCACGCTGCAGTTCGTAGCTCGAGTAGTTGCCCCGGTAGCTGCCGAGCGTGCCGCCCTCGAAGGCCACGATGCGGTTGGCGACATTGTCGAGAAAATCGCGGTCGTGCGAGATCAGCAGCAGGGTGCCGGCATAACGTAACAGCCACGCTTCGAGCCATACCAGCGCATCGAGATCGAGGTGGTTGGTGGGCTCGTCGAGCAGCATCAGCTCGCTGGGGCACATCAGGGTGCGTGCGAGCGCCAGGCGCAGCCGCCAGCCGCCGGAGAACTCGCGCACCGGGCGCTCGCGCTCGGGCGGCGCAAAACCGAGGCCGTCGAGCAATTCGTGGGCACGCGACGCGGCGCGATAACCGTCCATGGCGGCGAAGCGCGCATGCAGTTCACCGAGCGCCGCGCCGCTCGCGCTCCCGATCTGCGCCTCGAGTGCGCGAAACTCCACGTCGCCGTCGAGCACGAAATCGAGCGCCGGCCGATCGGTGGCCACCACCTCCTGCTCCATGGCGGCAATGCGCCATTGCGCGGGCAGGGAAACCTCGCCGGCGTCGGCGTGGATCTCGCCACGCAGCAGCGCGAACAGGGTCGATTTGCCGCAGCCGTTGGCGCCGATGATGCCGGCCCGTTCGCCGGGGTGGATACGCAGGTCCGCGCCCGCGAGCAGCGCACGGGTGCCGCGTTGCAGCGAGACGCCGGATAACTGGATCATGAATCGGGGTTCTGTTGCCGGATCCGCTCAGATGGCGCGAAGTCGCTGGCATGCTGACTGGATCGCCGCATCGACCTGTTCCCGGCTCGATGCCGTGGCACACAGATCGCGCAGCTCGCCATCGAGCAGCCGGTAGATCCACGCGTGCACGGTCAATTCCTGTCCGCGCTCCCAGGCGTCCTGTACCACCGTGGTCTGGCACACGTTCTGGACCTGCTCGATCACGTTCAGCTCGCACAGCCGGTCGCTCATGTGCACGGTGTCGGAGATGCCGGCAAAGGTTGCCGCGTGTTTCTTGTGCACGTCCTGCACATGACGCAGCCAGTTGTCGACCAGTCCGAGCCGGCGGTTCGCCAGCGCCGCGGCCACGCCACCACAACCGTAATGACCACAGACGATGATGTGCCTGATCTTCAGCACATCGACGGCGAACTGCATCACCGAAAGACAATTCAGATCGGTGTGCACCACCACGTTGGCGACATTGCGATGCACGAACACTTCGCCGGGCAGCAGGCCAACGATCTCGTTGGCAGGCACACGGCTGTCGGCACAGCCGATCCACAGGTACTGCGGTGCCTGCTGGGTGGCGAGCGCCTCGAAAAACCCGGCGTCGCGCGTCTTCATCTGCGCCGCCCAGCGACGGTTGTTGGTAAAGAGATCCTTGATATCGCTCATCGTGTGTTTCCGTCTGCCACCGGGGCGCGCTTCAGCGCTTCACGATCACCGAGGATCCATGCCCGAACAGCCCCTGGTTCGCGGTGATGCCGACGCGCGCACCCCCGACCTGGCGATCGCCGGCATCGCCGCGCAATTGCAGGGTCAGTTCGCAGACCTGTGCCAGCGCCTGTGCCGGCACGGCTTCCCCGAAGCAGGCAAGCCCGCCGGAGGTGTTTACCGGTATGCGTCCGCCGATCGACGTGGCGCCTTCGCGCACCAGGCCCGCCGCTTCGCCCCGCGGGCAAAGTTGCAGGTCTTCGCACCAGTCGAGTTCGAGCGCGGAGGAGAGGTCATAGACTTCCGCGAGGCTGACGTCCCGCGGACCGATGCCTGCTTCCTCGTAGGCCTTGAGCGGTATCGAGGCGCGAAAACGATGCGTATCGACCGCGCTCGCCGCCGCCGAATCGGTCGCGAGGTCGGGCATCTCGACCACTTCACTGGCGAAGGTCGGCGTCACGGTTGAAATCGCCGCGACCCGTACCGCATCGCCCCGCCCGATACGGCGTGCGTAATCGAGGCTCGAGACCACCAGTGCAGCGCCGCCATCCGAGGTCGCGCAGATCTGCAGCAGGCGCAACGGGTGCGCAACCATTGGCGAGGCGTGTACATCGGCCATGGTGAATTTCTTGCGATAACGGGCATTCGGATTGGTGAAGCCATGCTCGCTGTTCTTGATCTTCACCAGGCCAAAATCGTCTTCCGTATCACCGTAGAGATCCATTCGCCGCCGCGCGTAGAGCGCGAAGTAGGTCGGGTTGGTGATGCCGACCAGGAATCGCACCCAGTCGGGATCGTCGGGTCGGTAGCCCTTGGCGGGCGCCAGGAAACCCTTTGGCGTGGTATCGGCGCCTACCACCAGGGCGACCTCGCATTCGCCGGAGAGGATTTTCGAGCGCGCCGCAGCCAGGGCCTGCGAGCCCGAGGCGCATGCTGCATAGGAAGTGTTCACCTCGGCACCCTGCCAGCCGAGGGCCTGGGCAAAGGTCGCGCCGGACACATAGCCCGGGTAACCGCAGCGCATGGTGGCTGCCCCCGAGACATAGCGGATGTCCTGCCAGCGCACGCCGGAATCGGCGATTGCCGCGCGTGCCGCGTGCAGACCGTATTCGACGAAATTGCGACCCCACTTGCCCCAGGGATGCATGCCGATGCCGAGTATGGCGATGTCGTTGCTCATGAATTCTGCTCTCCCATCAGGCCACCGGCTTCCATTTCCAGATCATTTTCTCCGACTCCGCATCCGTATAGAGCGTGTCGAGCACGAGTTCCATTTCCTGTCCGACCTTGAGATCGGTCACCTCGACGCCGCGCACCACCTGGCCGAGGATCACCATGCGCTCGGATTCCAGTTCCACCGCGGCGATCGTGAACGGCTCGAAAGGCTCGGCGGCGACAAACGGTTCCGGTGGTTTGTAGGCGGCATTGGTACAGGACCAGACCCGGCCGCGCCGCGACAGCGGTACCTCGTCGAACTCGCTGCTGTCGCAGGCCGGGTTGCGGCAATAGCTGGTCTGTTTCGGGAAATAGCAGGTGTTGCAGGCACGACAGCGCGAGCCCAGCAGCTGCGGTTCCTTTTCATCCAGGGTGAACCAGCCCTCGAGGGCTGCGACCTTTGGCAATACGCTCATTCTCGTTCTCCGCGTTCCGGTGCCGATGCGCTCCGGTGGCTGCTGACTCAGGGTGGGGCGCGCCGCGAAGTGCGGGCGCCGGAGCAAACCCGAAGGATACACGTGCGTGCCGTCGCGCGGCAATAAACAGAGCCTCTTCCGCTGAGTGCTATTGTCAGCCGGCATTGATATGTTTGGCCCTTGTACGGCCATGCCGGGATAGGCAGTATCGCGCGCATGGTCGCGTTTCTGGAGTGCAGGCGATGAAGGTTGAATTTACCCCGGAACAGGAGGCGTTGCGGCGCGAGTTGCGTGCCTATTTCGAGCAACTCATGACTCCCGAGCTGGTGGCCGAATGCGACGAGAGTCCCGGCGAAGGAGGCGGTCCGTTGTGGCGCGCGGCGCTGGCGCAGATGGGGCGTGATGGCTGGATCGGCCTCGGCTGGCCGAAGGAGCTCGGCGGACGCGGCATGACGCCGCTCGAGCAATTCATCTTTGTCGAGGAGGTGATGCGCGCGGGCTATCCGTTTCCGTTCCTGACCACCGAGTCGGTCGGTCCCATGCTCGCGCAGTATGGCAACGAGTGGATTCACCGTGAAATCGTGCCGAAGATTCTCGCCGGGGAGCTGTGCATCGCGATCGGCTATTCCGAGCCCGGCGCCGGCACCGATCTGGCCGCGCTGAAAACGACCGCGGTGCGTGACGGTGACGAATGGGTCATCAACGGCCAGAAAATGTGGACCAGCCTGGCCAATTTCAGCGATTACGTGTGGCTCGCGGTACGTACCGATCCGGATGCGCCGAAAAAGCACAAGGGCATCTCGATGTTCCTGATACCGACCACCGATCCGGCCTGGAGCTGCACCCCGGTCCACACATTGGGCGGCGTGCGCACCAACGCGACCTATTACGACAATATCCGGGTCTCGGACAAGAACCTGGTCGGGGAGCTCAATGGCGGCTGGAAACTGATCACCAGCCAGTTGAACCGCGAGCGCCTGAGCCTGGTGAATTACGGGCCGACCGCGGTGTTGTTCAACACGGTATCGCGCTGGGCGATGGACACCACCCTTGCCAACGGTCAGCGGCTGATTGACCAGCCCTGGGTGCAGATGAACCTGGCACGTGTGCGGGCCGGGGTCGAGGCGCTGAAGCTGGTTTGCTACAAACAGGCCTGGGCCATGACCGCAGGCACGCTCGACATGGCGGATGCGTCGGCGGCGAAGGTCTACGGTTCGGAGTTTTTCATCGAGGTGTATCGATTGCTCGGCGAGGTGATCGGCGAGGCTTCCCTGGTCAGCCGTCATTCGGCAACAGGGCATGTGCTGAAAGGACGCATCGAGCGCATGTATCGCACTGCGTCGATCCTGACCTTTGGCGGTGGCGCCAACGAGATACAGCGCGACATCATTTCGGCGGCGGGCTTGTGGATGCCACGCGCCGCGCGCTGAGCCGGGCGGGACAATTTCTGGAGGAATGAGCAATGGATTTCGGAATCTCGGAAGAGCAGCGCGATATTCAGGAGCTGGCACGCAAGATCCTTGGCGATCTCGCGACGCCGGTGCGGCTCGCGGCCTATGACAACTACGCCAGCGAACGCTTCGACGAGGAGCTCTGGCGCCAGCTGGCGGAGGCCGGATTGCTGGGTCTGGCGGTGCCCGAGGAATTCGGCGGCATGGGTTTCGGATTCATGGAGCTCGCACTGCTGAGCGAGGAAATCGGGCGCACCATAGCGCCGGTGCCGGTGCTCAGCCACCTGCTGGGCGGTGTGTTGCCGATCTGCCTGTTTGGCAGCGCCGAGCAGAAACAACGCCTGCTGCCGGGCGCCGTATCCGGCGAGCAGCTGCTGAGCGCGGCGCTCGAGGAGGATGCCGCCGTGAGCGTTACCACCGCTCGCGCCGAGGCGGGGGGCTATCGCGTCAGTGGCGAGAAGTTTGCGGTGCCGTTCGCACACCGGGCGCAGCGGGTGCTGATCGCGGCCCAAACCGATGGCGGCGTGGTCGTGTTGCTGGTGGATCCGGCGGCCAGCGGTGTGAGTTGTAGCGCAATGAAAACCACCAGCTACGAGCCGCAATCGCTGCTGCGCATGGACCACGTGCGGGTCGAGGCCGCCGACGTTCTGGCGGGCCCGGATCGCGGTGCCGCCGTGATCGGCTCGATTACCCGTCACATGACCGTCGCCCTCTGTGCGCACCAGGTGGGGGTGACCGACAGCATGCTGCGTCAGACCGCCGCCTATACCAGCGAGCGCAAGCAATTCGGGGTTCCGATCGCCACCTTCCAGGCGGTCGGGCACCGCGCGGCGAACTGTTTCATCGATGTCGAATGCCTGCGTCTCGGCACTTACCAGGCGGCATCGTTGCTGGCTGCCGGTGAAGCGGCAGTCGTGGAAACGGATATCGCCAAGATATGGGCGGGAGATGTCGGACACCGGGTGAGTTATGCCGCACAGCATCTGCACGGTGGCGCCGGGGTCGATCGTGGCAATACGCTGTGGCGCTATTGCCTGTGGGCACGCCACAACGAGATGACGCTCGGCTCTTCCGCGGCGCGTCTGGCAGTGCTGGGCGCGCGCTGCGCCAGCGGTGAGGCCCTGATCGACTGAGTTCGCGCGAAACCGCGCCGCGTCAGCGCTTTACCTGCTCGATATCGGCCTGATCGACCAGGTTCCACTCGCCGGCATTGCGGAACAGTCGCTTCTCCAGCCGCGGGTAGTCGACGATGTCGTGCGCCAGGCGTTGCCCCATGACCAGGCACACCAGCGGTACTGCGCCGTCATTGATCAGTTCGTGCGCGACGCCATTGGTCGGGCAGCCGATGAAATCCCCCGGGCCAATCGGCTGCAGCGCCTCGCCGAGCACCGCGATACCGCGACCCGCGAGCACGTAGATGCACTCCTCCTCGAAGCGATGCACATGGTATTCGGTGGACTGATGGCCCGGATCGACCGTGATCAGGTGCACGCCGAGATTCTTCATCCCGGTCGCATCGCCCAGCGATTTGTTGAGGCGCTCGGCGGCGCCGTTGAGGTAATGCGCCTTGCGCACACCTTCCATTTGCTCGATTTCCGCTGCCGCCAAATACATCCTGGTTTGTCCCCGTGTTCCGATGCGTGCAGTGTACCCAATTCCCGATGACAGAATTGGGTAAACTGCCGGACCATGTGTGGTCGCTACAACGTGCATGATGATCCGTGGCTGCAGACCCTGTTGCGCGAACTGGGAATCGACGCGCAGCTGGCGACGCGGGTGAACGTTGCACCTGCCGAGCCGGTGCCGGTGGTTTTCGAGGAGGACGGGCGGCGCCGGATGCGCGAGATGCGCTGGTGGCTGGTGCCGTCGTGGGCGCCGGCGATCGACACGCGCTACTCGATGTTCAATGCCAAGGCCGAGACCCTTGCCACGAGCAAGGCGTTTCGCGGACCGTTGCGGCACCGGCGCTGTATTCTGCCGGCATCCTCGTTTATCGAATGGACCCTGTCCGAAGGGCGCAAGCAGCCGTGGCTGATCCGGGCCGAGGGCGCCGCCATTGCATTCGCCGGCCTCTGGGATGTCTGGGAAAAGGACGGCAACTACCTCGAGTCCTGCACCATCATCACCACCGATGCCGCACCCGGACTCGAACGCCTGCACCGGCGCATGCCGGTGATGTTGCGCGCGGAGGATTTCGCGCGCTGGCTGGATGTGGGTGTACCTCCGAAGGAGCTGACGGACCTGTACCGGGCGCGGCTTCCGGGAGTGATGGTGGTGGCCACGGCGTCCGCGAAGTTGAACGATGCGCGCAACAAGAATTCCGATCTGCTGCACGAGACCGGTATCCCGGAGCGAGTGGAGGAATGAACCGGACAGAGCACGGCCGGATCAAATCTGCCAAACTTGGGCAGGGCGCCGCGCGTCGTTGCAAATGCTCGAACGGTTCCGCGAACGACAAGGCGTGCCCGAAGCATATCCCGACAAGCCCGGAGAGAATCCAGATGACGAATCCTGAACAGTTGCAGCAACTCGGTTTGCCCCCGGCGGACCAGATCGGTTTCGTGGTGCGCGATCTCGAACAGTCGATGGCGGCATATGCGCCGCTGTTCGGGCCGTTCAGCACCATGGATGGCTCGGTGACTCAGGTGCGCTACCGCGGGCGTAACGAGGACGCCGGGCTGAAACTTGCGTTCGGGCGCAGCGGCGATCTCGAAATCGAATTGATCCAGTGGGTGTCGGGTCACAGTCCGCACCGTGAATTCATCGAGAAGGGCCGTGAAGGCATGCATCATATCCGCTTTCGTGTGGAAGATGCCGATGCCTGGATCGCGCGCCTGGAAGCGCTCGGCTATGCCGCGATCTGGTACAAGCGCTTCTCGGCTGACACGACCTTCGCGTATCTCGAGCGCAGTGGTGATCCGACCCTGGTCGAGATCCTGCAGATGCCGCCTGGAGGCCCCGGCAGCCAGTGATGACAGGGGCAGGCAATGCGATCGTTCCTTCCACTCCCGGGCGGGTTCCGCGATCGGGCAATGGTTTTACCCGCTGGTTGGGGCGCACGCTGCTGCGTCTTGCCGGGTGGCGGGTGACCGGTACGCTGCCCGATCTGCCGCGCTTCATCGCGATCGCCTCCCCCCATACCTCGAACTGGGACTGGGCGCTGACCTTGAGCACCTCTTTCGCGCTCGGCGTGCCGCTCAATTACATGGTCAAGGACAGCGCATTTTTCTGGCCGCTGTCGCTGTTTCTGCGCGCTACCGGTGGTGTGCCAACCAATCGTCTGGCGCCGCTCGGCATGGTCGAGGAGCTTGCCGCGCGGCTGCGCAACACGCCCGAGATCGTGTTGGCTATCACCCCGGAGGGCACACGGGCGCGGGTCGATAACTGGAAAAGCGGGTTTTTGCGCATTGCCGAGCTGGCCAAGCTGCCGGTACTGCTGATCTCGTGGGATTATCCGAGCAGGATTCTGAATCTGGGTCCGCTGGCTGAACTGACGGGCGATCATGAGGCCGACCTCCGCGCCATTCGCACCTATTACAGCCAGTTCACCGGGCGCAACCCGAGGAACCAGAGTTCATGATCGAGCTCGCGCCGGGCATGTCGGTCGCCGACGAGGAAATAGAGATCAGCGCGATCCGCGCGCAGGGCGCGGGCGGACAGAATGTGAACAAGGTGTCGAACGCGGTGCATCTGCGCTTTGATGTGCGTGCCTCCTCGCTGCCCGAAGCGGTGCGCGAGGCGGTGTTGTCGTTGCGTGATCACCGCCTCAGCAAGGACGGCGTGGTGGTGATCAAGGCGCAGCGTTTTCGCAGTCTCGAGAAAAACCGCGAGGACGCGTTCGAGCGTCTGCGCGAATTGCTGAGGCGCGCCACGCAGGCGCGCCGGGTGCGGGTGGCCACGCGGCCGACGCGGGCTGCGCGGCGCAGGCGCGTCGATGACAAGAGCCGCCGCGGCGAGTTGAAGAGCAGTCGGCGGCCGTTGCGCCACGAGGAGTGATTTCGCAAGGCGTGATGGTGCCGCGGGCGCCCATGCCGGGGGGAGGCCGATGGATCTTCAATTGATGTTGTGGCTGGTTCTGGCAGCGGCATTGATACTGGCCGGGCTGGCCGGGCTCATGCTGCCGGTACTGCCGGGAGCGGCGCTGTTGCTGGCGGGTTTCGTGGTCGCGGCCTGGGCCGAGGATTTCCGCTACGTCGGTGTGGCCACGCTGTCGCTGCTCGCGTTGCTCGGATGTCTTATATTCGCGGTCGATTTCGTGGCCGGCGCGCTTGGCGCGCGTCGCTTCGGCGCCTCGCCACGGGCCGCGCTCGGGGCCGCGCTCGGCGCGGTGGCGGGCCTGGTATTCGGCCCCATCGGGTTCTTCGTTGGCCCGTTCGTCGGAGCCGTGATCGGCGAATTGTCGGCGCGGCGCTCCTTGCACCAGGCGAGCCTGGCCGGTGTCGGCGCCACCCTTGGCCTGGTGCTGGGTGTTGCCGCCAAGCTGGCGCTGGCGCTTACCATGATCGGCGTGTTCCTGATCGCGCGCTGGTGAGGAGGAGCAGCTTGTTGCCGCGCGTCTCGAAGATCGTCACCACGGTGCTGCTGGTGGTCACGCTGGGCGGCTGCGGCTGGATGCCCTGGCACGACAGCGAGCCCGAAACCCACCCCGGGGTGCCGGGTTACGTGGCACTGGGCGATGCCGCCGCGGTGCGTGCGGCTTTGCTCGAGCAGCATCGACAATGGCGCGGCGTGCCATATCGCATGGGCGGCACGGATCGCAACGGGCTCGATTGTTCGGGCTTCACCCAGCTCACCTTCAGGCAGCGCTTTGGTGTTGCGCTGCCACGCGACACATCGGCGCAGCGCGCGGCGGGCAGGGAGGTCGGGGAGCGACGCATCGTGCCCGGTGACCTGCTGTTTTTCGATACCGGCATCTTCGAGCGTCATGTCGGCATTTACCTGGGCGAGCGGCAGTTCCTGCACGTCTCCACCCGCGCCGGGGTGATGATTTCCAGCCTTGGCGACAAATACTGGTCGCGCCGCTTCAGCCGTGCGGTGCGTGTTCACTGAGATACATTGCGTCGTCGCGGCAACAGGCGAATAATGGCTGTGACCTTACCGCATGAGCGCGCTGATGGGCGCCGCAGGAGGAGCGATGGCGGAACGCAGGGTTTCCAATCGCCAGCCGAGTCTGGTGTTCTATGACCTGGCCTATGCCGAGACGGGGCAGCGCTTCGGTGATCTGGTGGACCTGTCGCATGAGGGCCTGATGGCCTGGTGCGATGCGCCAATGCTGCCCGGGTCCCGGGTCGCGCTGCAACTCGATATTGCGGCGCGCATGCTGGGCACCCGGTCGGTCCATTTCGAGGCACAATGCTGCTGGTGTCGCGAGACCAGCGGCCCGGATGGTTATGCCTGCGGGCTGCAGGTTGTGAGCAAGCACTCTCCTGCTGCCGCCCAGATCCCGTATCTCGCGGCGACCATGTTGTTCGATACCCTCCGCGCATTCTGATCCGGCGGTTTATTTCGCGATCGGTGCCAGGTGAGCGCTCGGTGCGGGTATGCGCTTGCGCAATGCCAGGGTAGGAATCAGGGTCAGAAGGAATGCGATCGCGACGATCACGAAGCTGTCGCGAAAGCCTGCCGCCAACGCTTCGCGTTGCAACATCTGCTGCAGCAGTAGTCGCGCCGCGTTCCATTGATCGGTGCCGCTGAAACCCATGGCCTGGGAAAAGCCGCTCAGCTGACCGAGGATCGACAGGGTATCGCTGTTGCCGAAAGTCTGTGTGGAGAGCATGTAGTCGGCGTGAATGCTGGTGCGCCGATCGAGCGCGATGGACATCAGGTTGACGCCGAAAGCGCCACCGAGCTGGCGAATGAAGTTGAACGAGCCGGAGGCTTGGGTCAGCCGGCTCACTTCGATGTTGCTCAGCGCACCCATCTGCAAGGCAGGCATCACCAGCCCGAGCCCGATACGGCTGATCACGATCCACCAGGCTATCGACCAGAACCCGGTGTGGGCGTCGGCGTCTGACAGCAACCAGAACGAGAGGGCGAAAAATCCGATTCCGCAGCTGATCAGGACACGGTGATCGACCCGGTCCGCAAGCCGGCCGGCTATCGGGAAGATAAGAAGCATGGCGAAGCCGCCGGGAATCATCAGTACGCCGGAGGTCGTCGCGCTCAGCCCCTGCACGAGTTGCAGGAACAGCGGCAGCAGGTAGGTCGAGGCATAGAGCCCCGCACCGAACACAAAACCGTTGATCGACATGATCAGGAAATTGCGCTCCGCGAACAGCGCAAGGTCGAGCAGCGGATGCGAGTAGCGCAGCTCCCAGCGTACAAATGCGGTACCGAAGAAAGCGGTGAGCGCGAAGCAGCCGAGGATATAGTCCGAGTTCCATCCTTCGCGCTCTCCGTGGCTCAAACCCACCAGCAACGAAGTGAGCGCAATGCCGAGCAGTACCATGCCGCTCCAGTCGAACGGCGTGCGCCCCGGGGCCTGGTGCGAGGGAAGGAACACGCTGGCGCCGGCCACCGTCAGCAACGAGAACGGTATGCCGAGATAGAACACGTAGCGCCAGTTGAACGAATCGATCAGGATCCCGCCTACCGCAGGGCCTACGGCCGGCGCGAGAATGATTCCGACCGCGCTGACACCCATTGCCAGGCCCTGCTTGCCCGGCGGGAATACCTGGAAAATGATCGTCATCGACAGCGGCGTGAGCAGTCCGGCGGTGACTCCTTGCATGATGCGCGAGGCGATCATCACATCGGTGCTGGCGGCGAGCCCGCCGAGCAGCGATCCGACCAGGAACAGCATCATCGACACGATGACGGTGCCGCGCAGCCCGATGCGCCTGACCAGCCATGCGCTGGCGAGCATCGCGACCGTGGATGCGGCGAGGTTGGCGGTCGACAGCCATTGGGCATCGCTCTGGCTGATGCCGAAGGCGCCCATGATGTCGGGAATGGCGACATTGATGATGGTGCCCGACAGCACCGCGGCAATATTCCCGGTGACGATGGTGAATACCGCGAACCAGCGGAAATTCATCCCGTAACGGCGGAACAGCGCCGCCAGCGCCGGATTGTCCGGCAACCTGGCGATATAACGTTCGAGTTCAGCGCGTATCAATCGCCACCTCGACCATCATGCCGGGGCGCAACAGGTTGCCCGATTGATCGATCGAGATACGCACCGGCAGGCGTTGCGTCACCTTGGTGAAATTCCCGCTCGGATTGGTATTGGGCAGCAACGAGAACTGGCTCGTCGCCGACTGGCCGACGCGAACCACCTGGCCGCTGAATTCCAGGTCCGGATAGGCATCCACGGTGATTGCAACCGGGTTGCCCGGCTGGATGCGGCGGATCTCGGTTTCCTTGATGTTCGCATCGACCCAGATGTCGGCGGGGTTGTGCATCAACAGCAGGCGCTGTCCGGGTACCACGTATTCGCCGGCATGCACGAAAGTCTCGTCGACGCTGCCGCTTGCCGTGCTCTCGACGCGCAAATCGTCGATCAGTATCTTTTGCTTTTCGATCGACGCGTCGATGCGCTCGCGCTCATGCTGCATTCCTTGCAGTTCGCTGCTGAGCACCTGGATCTGGCTCTGGCCCGCGGCGGCCTCGACCACGTTGCCGCGGGCGCTCTCGGCCTCTGCCTGCGCCCGCTGGAACAGCTGCAAGGACTGCTGACGCGCATTGCGGGAGTTTTCCCACTGTTGTTGTGAAATGATCTGCCGCTCGCGCAGCGACTGGGCCCGTTCCCACTCGCTTTCCTTGAACTGGAGGTCGGATTGCGCCGATGCCATGGAGGCGAGTGCGGCGTCGAGTTGCGAGCGGGCAGCGCTCAACTTGCCACCGGAACTGCGATCCACCATATCGATCTGCGCTTCGATGCGCTCGCAGGAGGATTGCATCGATTGCCGCTGTGCCTCGAGTTCACGCAGGCCGAGCCGTGCGCTGCGGTCGTCGATCCGGGCGATCACCGTACCGGGTTCGAGCAGGTCGCCCTGGGAAATCGGGAAATCCATCACTTGTCCGGCGGTGCGGGTGCTCACCTCGATCATGCGGGTGGCGATGCGCGCGTCTTCGCTGAACACATGGGTGTGGCGCTGATAGAGCCAGTACCCGGTGGCGAGCGCCAGGATTGCGATGGCCAGCGCAGCCAGCGGTTTTTGCCCTGGCTTGCGTCTGCGGGATGCGGTGTCTCGAGTATCGTCGCTGTCAGACATCATTGGACTCCGATGCGCCGGGTGTCGGCGCTGTATGCGGTTTCCTCGATCAGGCGCTGGCGGATCCAGCCGAGACTGTTCACGAGGTGTTGTTTGCGGATCGTGCCCAGGGGGCGCTCCAGTTCCGCGTGCAGCGTCTCGAAGCGCTGGCGGGTACTCTTCAGTGTGTTGTGCGCGCGGCGCGTCAGGTAGAGCCGGTTGGTCCGCCGGTCATCCGGGTCGGCACGGCGCTCGATCCAGTGCGCTTTCTGCAGCGCATCGAGCAACTTGCCGAGTGGCGCGACCCCGAGCGCGGTGACTTCGGCGATCTCGGTCTGGCTCAATCCCTCACGCCGGTACACGGTGTTCAGTGCCAGCCACTGGTTACGGGTGAATCCGAGTTCGGCAAGTCGTGCGTCGAAGCGTCGATTGAGCAACCGCGCGCACTCGAACAGCACGCTCAGGTAATTGTCGGGCAGCAGGTCGCGGGCGTCGGGCGCGGAGCCGGATGCGCGCAGCTCCTGCCTGACGATCTGCAGGCTCTCGAGCATCTGTTGGACTTCGCTGCTGTCGAAGCCGCGCAGGAAGCCGGATTCCACGCTGCGAAATCGCTGTTCCAGCATCTCGATGGTCGGTTCGGCGTGCTCGAGCAGAAATACGCGCCGCGCCCGTCGATCGTCCGGGTCAGGCTCGCGCTTGATCCAGTTGGCCTGCTCCAGCCACTGCAGGGCCAGGCCCAGCGGCGCCTTGGCGATGCCGAGTCGCTCGGCAATATCGGACTGTGTTATGCCGGGGCAGTGCCTGAGGGTGGCGAGCACGCGCCATTTGGCCTGCGTGAGTTCGAGGTCACGTATGGCATTGTCGAACGCACGACGGATCAGCCGCGAGGTGTCGTGGATCAGGAATGCGAAGCTTTGTTCCAACTCGGGGACGGACACGGGATCATGCCATATAGTAATCTTTGTCTAATATATTTCATAACTACTATATAGTCGAGTTACTTTTCTGGAATTCGCCTTTTAGCCTTGCCAGGCCTTGCCGCACTCGCCCCGGGAGTTTCCGGCGTCCGCGGGCAGGCAATTCTTTGATCATTGCCCCGAGCGCACCGAATTCCTCGCCGCGGACACTTGCACGGCTCATGTCAGTAATGAGCCAACTGGTTGCGTCCCGCTGCTCGCGCTTGGTGCAGTGCCTGGTCGGCTGCCTCGATGATCTGGCCCATCGAGCGTCCGGCAATTTCCTGCATCGAGTAGATGCCAATGCTCAGGCTGCACTCGACATCCCCGCCCCGGGTCTCCACGGGTCGTGTATGAACCGTACTGACCATGCGCTGGCCGATCTCGATCGCATTCCTGCGCGGACATTTTCCGAGGAACACCAGGAATTCGCGTGCGGTGAACAAGCCAAACACATCGTGCGGACGCACGCAGCGTCGCAAGCGCCGCGATACTTCGCGCAGCACATCATCGCCGATGCCCGCATCGGCCGTGGCGCTGCCTGCGGTCACATACTCGAGGTCGACGAGAAGAATGGCGATGGCGTCATTGCCGCGCGCGGCGCGTCCGAGTTCGCGCGGCAGGATTTCATCGATGCCGTGACGGTTCCAGGTGCCTGTTACCGGGTCCATCAGTACCTGGCGCATGCTCTCGTCGAGTTCCTTGAGCAGGCGGTTTTGTTCGGTGTCGAGTTCCTGCAGGCGGAATTCGTTCTCGACGATATCCGCGAGGTTACGCAGACGGCGTGCCTGCTCGGCATCGAAGGAGCGTGCCTTGTGGTCCATCAGGCACAGCGTTCCGATTGCCTGCCCGCGGTGCCGCAGGGGACATCCGGCATAGAAGCGGATGCCGGGCTCGGCAACCACCAGCGGGTTGGCGGCGAAGGCCGGATCCTGCAGGGCATCGGGCACGAACAATGCGTCCTTGCGCAGGATCGCGTGGGCGCAGAACGAAAGTTCGCGCGGCGTCTCGCGCGCCAGCGAACCCTGCAGCGATTTCGACCATTGGGTGTCCGCCGTCACCAGGGAAACCAGGGCAATGGGCACATCGAACAGCCGCTGGGCAAGCTCGGTGACACGGTCGAAGCGCTCCTCTGCCGGCGAATTGATGATGCCGAGGCTGGCGAGTGCCGCGAGGCGCTTGTCTTCGTGCGGGGGTATCTCGGGACGCTGCATGGTGAGGGGTCCATTGCCGAGGCGAGTTCTTCCGGATTATACGCACCCTGAGGTGCAGGGCTACCGGATCGACGGGTGCCGGCTGGGGCCTGCGGATGGCACAATGCAGGCGACCATGAGCGAGCAGCAGGGCACGGCAATGGAGATATCGGGATTTGCGGAGCCGCGCTTTGCAGCGGTGAGTGAGGCATTCGAGCAAAACTTCGCTTCCCACGACGAAGTGGGCGCCGCGTGCACGGTCTATCTCGGGGGACGCCCGGTAGTTGATATCTGGGGCGGGATCGCGGATCCGCGGAGCGGCGGACGCTGGGAAGAAAACACTTTGCAGTTGGTGTTCTCGGCGGCCAAAGGGCCCACGGCAACCTGCATACACCGGCTGGTGGAACAGGGCAGGCTGGATATCGATGCGCCGATCGCACGCTATTGGCCCGAGTTTGCCGCGGGCGGCAAGCAGGCAATCACCACGCGCATGGTGTTGAGTCACCGTGCGGGGTTGGCGGCGATTGACGGGGAGCTCTCGCTCGACGATGTGCTGGCATGGCATCCGGTCATTGCGGCGATCGCGGCGCAGGCACCCAACTGGGAACCTGGCAGCACGCATGGCTACCACGCGCGAAGTTTTGGCTGGATTCTGGGCGAAATCATCCGGCGTATCACCGGCGAGAGCCCGGGCGCCCATCTGCAGCGCACCATCGCGGGCCCGCTCGGCCTCGATTACTGGGTCGGACTGCCCGGGCGCGAGATGGCGCGCTGCGCGCGGCTCGTGCCACCCGATACCGCGCATTCAGCAGCAGCATTGCTCGGCGCGAATAGCCTTACCGCGCGGGTGATGAGCGGGCCGTCCGCGCTGTTCGCCTATGACGATATGTGGAACCGCCCCGAGGTGCTGGCGGCCGAAATGCCATCATCGAACGGGGTTGGCACGGCCAGGGCGTTGGCGCGCTTCTATGCCGCATTGATCGGTGAGGTGGACGGCATACGCCTGTTGCGTCCCGATACCCTGGAGGCGGCCACGCGGGTTGCCTCGCAAGGCCCGGACTGCGTGATCCTGATGGAGACCTGTTTCGGTCTCGGCTACAGCCTGCCGCCGATGCTGACGCGGGAGGCATCGCCAGCCGCGTTTGGGCATCCCGGCGCCGGCGGATCGCTGGCATTCGCGGATCCCGCCAAGGGGATCTCGTTCGCTTATGTGATGAATCGCATGCGTTTCGACCCCACCGGCGATCCGCGCGCAGCGTCACTGGTAAGCGCGCTTTACCAGTGCCTTGCATAGGCGGCGTTCAGCGCCGCGTGGCCCAGTAGCTGCCTTCCATCATGGCCTCGATTGCGGCGCGGTGCGGGATCATGTCATCGGGATCCGGCGGCAGCACGCTCTCCCCGAAGTGTGCGCCACGCCTGCCGATGCGTGCCATCACGATACCGTGACGCAGGGCCGCGTAAAGAGCATAGAACTCGAGATCACGCGGTTGATGAGCGCTCAGTTTCTCATAGCTGGCGGCAACTGCATCGAGACGCATCATGCCGGGAATGCCCGGCAGTCCGACCAGCGGGGTGAAGTCCTGGAAAAAGTGGTGCAGGTAGATCATCCAGCCGAGGTCGAGCTCGCGCGGGCCGGTGGCGGCCATCTCCCAGTCGAGCACCGCGCTCGGCTTGAAGTCGCTGAACAGGATGTTGCCGATGCGGGCATCGCCCCAGCTAAGCACCTCGGCGCCTTCCTCGCGCGGCCAGTTGGCGTCCAGCCATTCGAACGCATTCTCGATAAGTGGATGACGAATGCCATCGGCACAGACCCAGGCGTAATACTCTCGCTGCGCCGCGACATGCCGCCGCATCGCCGAGGCGCCGTTCCGTGCGGGGTTGAGCAATTCGCGGTCCGCGTCGGAAAGCCCGATCGCGTGCAGTCGTACGAGTGCCGCGACCGAGGAATCCTGCAACTGCATCTGTTGCTCAGGGCTTGCACGCAGCAACCAGGAGTCGAACACATAGGGCGGCACGTCGGGCGGGGCCTCGCCATCGGCCCGCTCCATCACCAGGAACGGTGCGCCGAGCCACGAGGAATCCGGCTCGTGCCACAGCATGCGTGGTACCGGTACAGCGGAGCGTTCGCGCGCAATCCGCATCGCGTGGAACTGCTTGTGGAGGTCATAGACCGGAAATACCGGTATGGAGGAAGCATCGGGAGGCAGCCGCGCGACGCAGCGCAACAGTTGCTCCGCGCCATCCTGTTCAAACACGACCTCGAACAACAGGGTCTCGCTCGACATGCCATTGCTCTCGGGGCTCGCGAGCGCCGAGATGCGCGCTCCCGGAAGATGCTGCTGCAACCAGGCTTCGAGATCCCGCTGCAATTGCGCTTGGTCGCGGGTAGATGTACGCGGGCGGGACGCGGCGGTGTTCATTTCCACAGATAGGTTCTCCGCAGGGATTGACGGTAGCGCTGGCGCGGCCAGACGGATCGCGAGCATAGCGTATAAGCCGGCATGCGATACAGCGCGACGGATGGGTGAAGTGCCGCCGCCAGCGGCGTTTCGCGGCAACCAGACCGGCGATCATGCCGCGGTCAACGGGTTCCTCCAGGGTGCAAGACCTGAGCGGGGGCGGTGCTCGTACCGCGCGGTATCCAGGATGTAGAATCCCGCGCATGAAACACGATACCGGCAAACGACCAGCCGTGGTGCGCGAGAGCGGCAAGCAGCGTCGTCTCGAGATCATCGAAGCGGCACTGCGGGTGATCGCGCGCGACGGCCTGCGCGCGGTGAGCCATCGTGCGGTTGCTGCCGAGGCGGCGGTACCGCTGGCCGCAACCACTTATTATTTTCATGACCTCGCCGATCTCATCGCCGAATCGTTTCTGTACTGGTCCTCGGCGCAGCAGGCCAATGTCGAGGCGTTTCATGCGCGGATACAGGACTTGCTGGAGCAGGCACGTGCCGGCAAGCTCGAGCGGGCCCGATTGCCGGGCCGGATTGCCGAGGCTGCGAGTGCCTACGTGGTCGAGCAGGTTCGCGAGTATCGCAGCGATCGCGTGCTCGAATTCGCGTTCCTGCACGAGGCGGCGCGCCTGCCGCGCTTGCGGGCCGCGGTGCTGCGCCAGCAACAGGGATTTCTGGACTTCCTGCAGGTGTTTCATGAGGCGGTCGGATCGCGGCAACCTGGAGTGGATGCGCAGATTTCCCATAGTGTATTGCTCGGGCTCGAGAAGAGCGCGCTATTGGCCGATGACAGCGGAAAGATTGATACCGACGCGCTCAGGGTGGTGTTGCTCGGCTACCTCCAGGGCGTGCTCGCGACGTCGGCCGCAGGCGGATCATGAAAAATTACCTTGGACGGATATCCGGTGAAGTGGTACAAATGTGCCACTTTCTCGATATTGCATCACCGGATGGCACCCGATGAAGACGCATGGCGGTTGCCGTCAGCGGGTTTCGCGACTCCCGATAGAACATGCGAGCCTTTCCGGCTTGCCGAGGTCCGTTCCATGACACGTATTGTCTGCATGCTGATATTCACGGTTCTTTGCGGGACCCCGGTTTGGGCCGCGGGTGACGCGGCGACGGGCAAAGCCCTCTACGCCAGTTGTGCCGCGTGTCATGGCGTTCAGGCCGAAGGCATCGCGGCGATGAATGCGCCGGCCCTGGCGGGGCAGGAAGCGGCCTATATCGAACGTCAACTGGCACATTTCCAGGCCGGCGTTCGTGGTGCCGATCCTGCCGATACCCTCGGCGCGCAGATGCGCGGCATGGCGGCGGTGCTGGCCGATACGCAGGCAATTGCCGATGTATCTGCCTACTTGGCTGCGCTCGCGCCGATGAGCTCTGCCAGCGATGCCGGCGGCGATCTGCGCAACGGCAACAACTACTACCAGTCGAAGTGCGGCGCCTGTCATGGCGGCAAGGCGGAGGGGAATGCCGCGCTGTTCGCACCGCGCCTGGCGGGACAGGACGTGGCCTATCTCAAGCGCCAGTACCTCAATTTCCAGCAGGGCTTGCGCGGCAGCCACGCGGAAGATCGCTTTGGCAAGCAGATGAAGATGATGTCCACCACCCTGCCGGGCGAGAAAGACCTCGACGATGTGCTGGCGTTCATCAATGCGCAAGGCGCGGCGCGCTGACCGCCGTGATGTGGTCGCTGCCGGCTGTCTGCGGGGTTTTGCTTCTGCTGTCCTCCGGGACGGCAGTGTCGGCGCCCGCCGTGGCGGATTCGTTCCGGCTGAGCGAGCAGTGTCCGCCAAGTTTTGAAAAGACCGCGGCTGGCGTGTGCGAATTGCGCAATATGTACCAGTTTTACGATTCGTTGCTGGACCAGGGTGTCGGGGGAACAAAAACCGGGTTGCCTGCGCACCGCGACGGGTTCAGTCCGCAGCAGATCGACCTCGGGCGGCTGCTGTTTTTCGATCCGGTGCTTTCCGTGAACGGCAGCATGTCGTGCGCCAGCTGTCACGACCCTGACCGGGGGTTCAGCGACGGGCGTGCCCGCTCCATCGGAGTTCATGGCGAGGATGTGGGGCGTGCGGCGCCGACCTTGTGGAATGTCGCGTTCCTCAAGCATTTATTCTGGGATGCACGCGCGCAAACGCTCGAGGAGCAAATGCAGGGCCCCCTGTATTCTCCTCACGAGATGGGTAACAACCCGGAGCAGATGCTCGCCAGCCTGAACGCCAGTCCGGACTACGTGGAGCTGTTCCGGACGGCATATGCCGGCGCTGCGGATGCGCCCATCACGCTGGATCAGGTCTATCGCGCGCTCGCTGCCTTCGAGTCCTCGCTGATCTCGCTGAACAGTCGCTATGATCGCTACGCGCTCGGTTATCACCAGGCGCTGAGCCAGCGCGAAATTGAAGGCATGAACGTATTCCGCTCCTTTGTCGCGCGCTGTGCGGAATGTCATACGCCACCCTTGTTCACCAACCAGCAGATCGCCGTGCTCGGTACGCCCGAGCCGGAAGGCCGGGCACTGGACGTGGGTGCGGAAAAGACCTTCAATACACCGCGGCTGAAAGGCGGATTCAAGGTCCCGACGTTGCGCAATATCGATGCGACAGCACCCTACATGCACTCCGGACGTTTCGCGACGTTGCGCGATACGGTGGCGTTTTACAACGGTGGCCGGGGGCATGCGGTGCCGGCTGGCGTCGAGATGCACCTGCACTGGCATATCTGGGAGCCGAATCTGGGCGAACATGAACTCGATCTGCTCGTGGATTTCCTGAAAACGCTCAGTGACGAATCTTTCAAACCCGCAATTCCGGCGCGCGTTCCCTCGGGGCTCGAACCGGTGATCCATACGACCAGCCAACCCCCGGCAGTGGCAGGGGAAACAAAATCCAATAAGGGAGAATCCTCATGAACAAGGGAGTCATCGCCGGTGTGCTGCTTGGTGTTGCCGGATTCGCGGCGGGCATGTATTACGGCGGCGCGGCGGGACCGGCGCCGGTGTACACCTCGAGCAGCAGCGGCAAGAGCTACGAGGGAGGCTTCAGCGCCGGGGGTGAACAGGCCGAGCAGGCCGCGGCGGCGATCAGCAGTGGCAACATAAAAGCGGTAGCGGGGCCGGCTACCGATGTCGTGATCGTGGTCAAGGACGGCGAGTCGATCCAGGAAGCGGTGAAGCGCGCCGAACCGGGCACCACGATCCGGATCATGCCGGGTACCTATCACGAGACCGTTTATATCGACAAGGACGATATCCGCCTGATCGGGGTGATCGAGAAGGGCAAGCGTGCGGTGCTCGATGGCGAGGGCAAGCTGAACGATGCGGTGCTGTACTCGGGAAACAACTTCGTGGTCGAGAATCTCACGATCACCGGGTACAAGGGCAATGGCATCATGGGCCAGGCGGGCAACAATTTCGAAATCCGCAACAACCTGATCATCGATACCGGTGTTTACGGGATTTTCCCGCAGCTGGGGCAGAATGGCGTCGTCGAGCACAATGTGGTCTCGGGTATCGAGGACGCGGCGATCTACGTGGGGATGAGCGATAACGTCCACGTTGCGTATAACGATGTGTTCGACAGTGTGGCGGGTATCGAATTCGAGAACAGCCGCCACGGCATCGTCGAAGACAATTACGTGCACAACAATACCGGCGGGATACTCACGTTCATCACTCCGGGCCTGCCGATCAAGACCACGTTCGACGTGATCATCCGTCACAACTTCATCGTCGGCAACAACCATCCGAACTTCGGTGCGCCGGGCTCGACGGTGTCGGGCATACCGGCCGGTACCGGCATCCTGGTCATGGCTGCCGACGATGTGGTGATCGAGGGCAATATCATTTCCGACAACAAGACTGCCGGGATCCTGATCACGGACCACGGGCATGCGGCCAATGTGACCGTCGATCCGGAGTCGGACCCGAATCCGGATCGGGTAGCGATACTCGACAACGTGATGCTGAACAATGGCTATGACACCATCACCGATGTGAAGGCGCTGATGCTGACCGAGTTGAAACAGGGCAACCCCGATATCGTGCGCGTGGGACCGAGCGAGGGCAGTTGCATCGTCAACCGCCATCGTTACACCACGGTCGGCGTGGACGATTTCGCCGAGTGCGGTTTCACCAATACGGCAAGCAAGATCACTTACCTGCTGCCACCGGTGCCGGCGCGCGAGATTGCCCTCGAGGATCGCGGCAAGATTGCCTACCTGGGAATCTGTTCCGGCTGCCATATCTATACCGGGCGCATGGTCGGGCCGGCAGTGCAGGTCATACAGGCCATGTACATGGATAACCCGCAGGGGATTGCGGATTACATCGCCAAGCCGGTCAGGAAGCGCGACGATTATCCCGAGATGCCGCCGCAGGACTACCTCGACGAGCAGACCCGCCTGGCGGTTGCCGAGTACATGCTGTCGGTCAAGAAGTAGGGCGGCGACGCTCGCTCAGGTGTTTTCGCGTGCGGGTGGCCGCGGCTGCCCGTAGTTTTTGAACCGTGCGAGCACCTCGCTCATTTCTTCCTGCCCGAGCACGACCGGCCCGCCAATGAGCAGGGTGGCCAGGTACTGGGCTGCGAGTTCCTCGATTTCCCTGGCGAGTGCCAGGGCATTCTCCAGTGTCGAGCCGATTGCGATCTGGCCGTGGTTTGCCAGCAGGCAGGCGCGGCGCTGGTGCAGGGCATCGACGGCGTGCGCGGCAAGCCCCGCCGAGCCGAACAGCGCATAAGGCGCGCAGCGAATCGAATCCCCTCCGGCGATTGCAACCATGTAGTGGAAGGCGGGAATATCCCGCGCGCAGCAGGCCAGCGCGGTCGCGTGGCGGGAGTGGCAATGCACGATCGCGCCCGCCTCGGGTCGCGCGACATAGATTGCCGCGTGCATGCGCCATTCGCTGGACGGCGCAACGTCGCCCGTGATTACCTCGCCCTCGAGCGTCATGCCCACGATCTGCCGCTCGTTCATGGCGGCGGGCGATATGCCGCTCGGCGTGATCAGCATGCCGAGCGGCGCTCTTGCCGAGGCATTGCCGGAGTTGCCCGGCGACAGCCCGGAACCTGCCAGGCTGCGCATGCAGGCAACCAGTTCCAGGGCGCAATTGCGGCATTCCTGCGTGTTCATAATGTTGCCTGCTGACCGTTGCCAAGGGCGATGCTACCATCCTCAAGGCGGGGGAGAGGATCCTTCCTGTGCAGCGCAGGGAAGATCCGGGAAGCAGCAACAAATAGCAGCAAGAACGAAAGGGGATAACATGAAGGCCGAACAGCGTCGGATGGTCCGGGCAGTGCGTGTTGTTTGTGCCATTGTGGTGGCGGGTATCCATGCCCCCGCATTGCTGGCACAGGAAAAATCCTCCCGGCTGGAACTCGAAGAGATCGTCGTGACTGCGCAGAAACGCGAGCAGGCGTCGCTCGATGTGCCGGTCGCGATCGGCACCTTCAGCGCCAAGGACATGGCCAATACCGGGGCCATGACGCTGCAGGAAATCGGCGATTACATCCCGGGTTTCGATGCCGGCGGCGAGACGTTCACCCAGCAAAGCTATTCGCTGCGCGGTATATCCAGCCCCAATATCAGTACCGGCGGCGACCCCTCGGCGGCGACGTTCTATGACGAGGTGTATCTGCCGCGGGCGGCGACCACGGTGGCGTTTGCCGATATGGAGCGCGTCGAGGTGCTGATGGGGCCGCAGGGAACGCTGTTCGGACGCAATGCCGCGGTGGGCGTGATCAGCCTGGTGCCGCGTGCGCCGGCCGATGAGTTCGAGGCCTTCGTGAATACCCGTTTCGGCAACTACAACCTGGTTCGTGTCGAGGGCATGGTGAATGTCCCGGTAACGGATACGTTTTTCGTGCGCGCCAACGCGATCAGCAACGAGCGCGACGGAATATCCAACAATATCGGCCCCTCATCGGTGCAGGCTGCCGATCGGGACAACCAGTCCGCGCGCATTGCCGCCGCCTGGGATGTCACTGAAGACACCCGCCTGCAGCTGGCATACGACTGGGACAAGTTCGATCAGTCGCCCTCCATGGCGATCGGCGTCAGCCCCTATGCCTACAGCAGCGACCCGTTCGCCGGGCGTTACGAGAACGATGTGCGGCACGGCGAAGAAACGCGCGATATGTATGGCGTGACCGGCAAGGTTTTCCATGACTTCAACGATCAATGGTCAGGAAAACTGATCGCCAGCTACCGGGATTACGACACTACCAACCGCGAGGATGAAGACGGCACCGCGGATGCGACCCGCTATCTGGATACCAATAACGTCGAGGATTCAGACATTTTCTATTCGGAACTCCAGATCAATTTTGCCAACGAGCGTTTCGATGCGGTGTTCGGCGCCAACTACAGCTCGGAGAATACCTACCAGAGTACTTACGCGGATGCGCTCGGCGACTCCATCACGCGGCTGGTGACAAATCAGCTGAACAGCGATTTCGGGCTGAGCTATGACCATTTGTGGAACCCGGATGATTTTTCCTCGGCCCTCGCGTTGCTGGGGCAGAATGTGAGTCCCGCGGAGGTCACGGCAAGCGGTGATCAATGGTACGACTGGCTGTCGGGCACGCTCGGCCAGCCGATGATCTTCGGCCCGTCCTTTGCTGGCGTGGAGTGGACCGAAGCGATCCAGAACAAGGGCGATTTCACCAATTGGGGGATTTACGGCGACGTGCAGTACCACGTCAACGAGCGGCTCGACCTGATCGCGGGCCTGCGTTACAGCGAGGACGAAAAGGAATTCAGCTGGCTGTTCCCGCCCACGAGTTTTGCAGCATTGCGCCCGGGCGTGTCAAACCAGATCTTCACTCTCGATCCGGAGTACGCCTCCGCCTATACCACGCCGCTGAAGGCGAGCGACAGCTGGAGCCAGACCACTGGCCGCGCGGTCGCGCAGTACCAGCTGACCGAGGACCTGATGACCTACCTCAGTTACTCCACCGGTTACAAGTCTGGCGGTTTCGATTCGCTGACGATAAGCACCGCGGATGCGCCGATCGATCCGGAGGAATCGCAAATGGTGGAGCTCGGGTTGAAGGGCGATCTGATCGACGGCAGGCTGCGTATGCAACTCGCGATCTTCCGGCTCGAGGTGGACGGGCGCCAGACCACGGTCGAATCCCGCCAGCCGGGCGAGGCCAATTCCTTTCCGACCGTGCTCAATATCGACAACGAGATCGATGGTGTCGAGCTGACGCTTGACTGGCTGGTCTCGGATACGCTTCGGCTTGGTGGCCTGACCAGCTGGCGTGACGAGTCAGCGACCTCCGGTCAGTACTACAACTCGAATGCCGAACTGGTGTCGCAGGATTCGTCCGGAACCACCAACACCAGCTATACGCTGAAGCTGGACTGGACGCCGGAAGTTCCGGTGGGCGAGCTGCTGGTGCACGTCGACTACGTTTACGAGGAAAACGGTGTCGATACCGGTTCGCCGGATTTTCTCGATGAATTCCATGCCATCCCCAACTACCTCGACGATACCGAGAATCTCAACGCGCGGGTCGCGTGGACCAGCGACGACGGGCATTACGAGCTGGCATTGTGGGGCAGGAACCTGCTCGACCAGGAGCTGATAGACGGGGTGCGCACGATCTCGCGCTCGGCATTCGGCACCACCTTTGTCGGCATCGAGGATCCGCTGACCTGGGGTGTGGAAGGCCGCTATAACTGGTAAGCCGGCAGGCAGGCGCGCAATCATGCAACCGGTGGCGGTCCCATCGCCGGCCGCGCGCCGCATCGCGCGGACCATACTGAACGGCTTCGAAGCCTACTTCGCCGAGTACCAGAACATTACCCTCGGCGCCAAGCGGCGCTTCGAGACCGCGAACTGGCAGGGGGTGCACGGGGCCAGCATCGAGCGTATCGAATGCTACAAGAGCAAGGTCAACCACATGGCCCGTCAGGTGCGCGAGGTGACCAGCCAGGACCTGCGCAATCTCGAACTGTGGCACGAGTCCAGGGCCGCCTACGCGCAACTCGTCAGCAATCATGCGAACTACGAGATTGCCGAAACCTTTTTCAATTCCATCTACTGCACGGTGCATCTGCACGCGCATATCCACGACCGCTTCATCTTCGTGCTGCCTTCGCGCCCGCTCGAGAACAAGCCGCTTCCGGAATACAGCATCTACGTCCGTTACGAGCTCGGGCAAGGCCTGGTGGATCTGGTCGGGCGCATCCTCGATGACTTCGCATTCTCCGTGCCCTGGGAAAACAGGCGACGCGACATCAGCCATATCGTGACCGCGTTGCAGGAGCACCTGCTGCCGACGCTCGACTGTCCTCTGCGCGAGCTGCGGATCGAGATGCTGGAATCGGTTTTCTACCGCAACAAGGCCGCCTATCTCGTCGGGCGCGTGCACTGCGACGGCAAGCAGTTTCCGGTCATTCTTCCCTGCCTGAACAACGAGAACGGTGCCGTCTATGTCGATACCGTGATTTTCGACCAGGATGGCGCCAGCATCATCTTCAGTTTCACGCGTTCGTATTTCATGGCGGATGCGCCGATTCCGTCGCGGCTGGTGCGCTTCCTGCATTCGCTGATGCCGCAGAAAAGCATTGCCGAACTCTACAATTCCATTGGCTTCAACAAGCACGGCAAAACCGAGTTCTACCGCGATATCATCCGGCACATGAAAGCGAGCGACGATCTGTACGTGATCGCGCCCGGCATCAGGGGCATGGTGATGACGGTGTTCACACTGCCGTCTTTCAGCGTGGTGTTCAAGGTCATCAAGGATCGCTTCGATCCACCGAAACAAGTGACCGAGGAGATCGTCAGGGAGAAATACCGGTTTGTGTCGCGGGCGGACCGCGCCGGACGCATGGCGGATACCCAGGAGTATTCGAATTTCATTTTTTACCGCAACCGCTTCAGCGAGGAACTGATCGCGGAACTGCAGCGCGTCGCACCGTCCAAGCTGTGGATGGACGACAAGTGGATCATCATCCGGCATGTTTATGTCGAGAGACGCATGGAGCCGCTCAACCTGTATCTTGCCCATGCCGGCGAGGAAGAGATCTTCGATGCCATGGACGAGTACGGCAATTCAATAAAGCAGATGGCGGCCGCCAATATCTTTCCGGGCGACATGTTGCTCAAGAACTTCGGAGTAACGCGTCACGGCCGGGTCGTGTTCTACGATTATGACGAGGTCTGTCCGCTCACGGACTGCAATTTCCGCCGTATTCCGCCGCCGCGCAACGATGAGGAGGAAATGTCGGGAACGCCGTGGTATTCGGTAGCCGAGAACGATGTGTTTCCGGAGGAGTTCCGCCTGTTTTTTTCCGGGAACCCGCAGGCGCGCGCCGCCTTCGAGGCACAGCATGCCGATCTCTACGATTATCGCTACTGGCAGCGCCTGCAGGATGCCATCCGCAGCGGGCACATATTCGACACCTATCCCTACCGCCGGCGCTTTCGCTTCCCGCGCGAGGAAAAACCGGGAGAGAGCCAGTTCTCGTTCGACGGCTGAACGGCTTTATTGACGCTTGGCAGCCCTGCGATGGGCGTGCAGCAGGGGTTCGGTGTATCCATTGGGCTGCTCGCGACCCTTGAATACCAGGTCACTGGCGGCCTGGAATGCGATGCTCGAGGCGAAGTCCGGAGCCATGTTCCGGTAGAGCGGATCGCCGGCATTCTGCGCATCGACCACTGCCGCCATGCGGCGCAGCGTTGCGGTGACCTGCTCCGCCGTGCAAATGCCGTGGTGCAGCCAGTTGGCGATGTGCTGGCTCGATATCCTGAGCGTTGCCCGATCTTCCATCAGCCCCACGTTGTTGATATCGGGTACTTTCGAGCAGCCGATGCCTTGCTCGATCCAGCGCACCACGTAGCCGAGAATTCCCTGCGCATTGTTGTCGAGTTCCTGCTGGATCGCGTGTGCATCGAGTGTGGCCGGATCCTTCAGCAGCGGAATTTCGAGGATGGCCTCGCGCCGGGCATGGGCCCGTTTTGCGAGTTGTCGCTGGCGCTCTAGCACGTTCACCTGGTGGTAATGCAGGACGTGCAGCGTCGCGGCCGTTGGTGACGGCACCCAGGCGCAATTGGCGCCGGCCATCGGATGCGCGATCTTTGTTTGCAGCATCTGGGCCATTTCGTCGGGTTTTGCCCACATTCCCTTGCCGATCTGGGCGCGCCCGCTGAAGCCGGCTGCGAGACCGTTGTCGACATTCCAGTCCTCGTAGCTCTGGATCCATTGCTCGTTTTTCATCGCCTCCTTGCGCACCACCGCTCCGGCTTCCATGCTGGTGTGGATCTCGTCGCCGGTGCGGTCGAGAAAGCCGGTGTTGATGAATATCACGCGTTCGCGTGCCGCACGAATGCACTCCTTGAGGTTCAGCGTGGTGCGCCGTTCCTCGTCCATGATGCCAATCTTGATGGTGTTGTGCGCCAGTCCGAGTGCACTTTCCATGGCGCTGAACAGATCGCAGGTGAACGCGACTTCGTCCGGTCCGTGCATTTTCGGTTTCACGATGTAGACGCTGCCGGCGCGCGAGTTGCGTGGCCCCGCGCTGCGCTGCAGATCGTGCATCGCCGCAAGCACGGTCACCATGCCGTCGATGATGCCCTCGGGGACCTCGGCGCCGTGGGGATCGAGAATCGCGTCGCTGCACATCAGGTGCCCGACATTGCGCACCAGCATCAGGCTGCGACCAGGCAGCGAAAATGCCCTGCCGTGCGGATCGCGATACTCGCGATCGGGATTCAACGTCCGGTTCATGCTGCGACCACCCTTGTCGAAGGTCTCGACCAGGTCGCCTTTCATCAGTCCCAGCCAGTGGCGGTACACGATCACCTTGTCCTCGGCATCCACGGCGGCAACCGAGTCTTCGCAATCCTGGATGGTGGTCATGGCCGATTCGAGTATCACGTCCTTGATGCCCGCGGCATCATCGCGTCCGATGAGATGATCGCGGTCGATCTGTATTTCCGCGTGCAACCCGTTGTTGCGCAGCACGATTGCACTGGGCGCTTCGGCCGCGCCCCGGTAGCCGGCAAACTGTGCCGGCTGTTTCAGGCCGGTCTCGCCGGCGTTCCTGCGAGCCACGACCAACGCGCCGTTGCGCACCGAAAACGATGCCGCGTCGACGAACGATCCCTCGGCAAGCGGGGCACAGCCATCGAGAAAATTTCGCGCGAAGGCAATCACGCGCGCGCCTCGAACCGGATTGTAGGCGCCGGCGCGCGCGGCGCCATCGGTTTCGGGAATCGCGTCAGTGCCGTAGAGTGCATCATAGAGACTGCCCCAGCGCGCATTGGCCGCATTCAGCGCATAGCGTGCGTTCATTACCGGAACAACGAGTTGCGGTCCGGCGATGGAAGCGATCTCCGCATCGACGTTCATGGTCGCGATAACGAAATCCTCGCCTTCCGGCAGCAGGTACCCGATGCGTTCGAGAAATTCGCGGTACCGGTTCGGGTCGAAAGCCGCTCCGCGGTTTTCCCGATGCCACGCATCGATATGACCTTGCAACTCGTCACGACGCCGCAGCAATGCGCGGTTGCGCGGGCTGAACTCGGCGATTATCGCGGCAAGTCCGCGCCAGAATCGATCGGCTTCCAGTCCGGTGCCCGGGATGATTTCATCTTCGACCAGTTGGTGCAGAACCCGGGCGACCTGCAACCCGTGTGCGTGAATGCGATCTGACATGTTGATGCCGCCCTGAATGCATGGAAACGTGGCTCGAACCGGGAATTCTATGCCAGCCCTCGCTTCATGAAAGGGCTATGACGATTATTCTGGTCATTCATTCCATGAATGTGACTGCCGGGTGAGTTGCCTTGCTGCCCCGATCCAGCGTCTGTGCGACTTCGGTGATGAGACGCCGCATCCATTGGTGGCCGGGATTGCGCTGCAGCAGCGGACTCCAGGCCATTTTCAGCTCGAACGGTGGAATTTCGAATGGCGGGGTCTTTATTGCGATCTGCGCGTTGTCACGCATCTGCAGTGCCAGTTTGCTCGGTACCGTGACCACCAGGTGTTTTTGCGCCGCGAGCCGCACCGCCACCTGGTAGTGGCGCGTGTATACCGTGATATGCCGCTTGCGACCGATGCGCGCCAGCGCTTCGTCCACCCAGCCGAGGTCCTGGCCCGCCGACGGGTCGACACCCACACCCACACCCATGCCGGTCTTGCTGACCCAGACATGCTGCGCCTGGAGGTAGGATTCGAGGTCGAAGCCGTCGACGATCGGATTGTCCACGCTCAACAGGCAGGAAAAGCTGTCCTGCCAGACCGTGGTCTGGTGAAAGGATTGCGGCATCGAATCGAAGCGGTTGATGACCATGTCGACCTTTCCCTGCTCGACGTTCAGGTAGCTGACGTCGCTCGGCGTCATGATATCCAGCACCACGCCGGGCGCCTCCTCGCGCAGACGCTCGAGCACGGCGGGGATCAGCGTGCCCTCGGCATAATCGCTGGCCATGATGCGAAATACCCGGGTAGCGGGAGCCGGTTCGAAGGGCTTCTTGGGTTGCACGGCACGTTCCACCGCCGCCAGCACGCTGCGCACCACCGGTTGCAGTTCGAGGGCGCGCTCGGTCGGTGTCATGCCCTCGCTGGTGCGCACCAGCAGTGGGTCATCGAACAGGTCTCGCAGGCGTCGCAGCCCGTTGCTCATCGCGGGTTGCGTAATGCCGAGATAGCTGGCGGCGCGGGTGACGTTGCGTTCGCGCAGCAGCACATCGAGGTACACCAGCAGGTTGAGATCGACTTTTTCTATATTCATCCGGAGAATGCCGAGGATAATAACTATAAATTGGATAGATCATCCCACTCTCGGTAGACTCTGTCCACGATTTGCATGCAGCACAGCTTGTACAGGCTGTTGCTGCCCCCAACCTGTTCCAGCAAACCACCACGGAGCCTCCCCATGGCGATTCATACTTCCTCACGTGCCGAGCAGATTACCCTCCTCGAAAAGGACTGGGCGGAAAATCCGCGCTGGAAAGGCGTGAAACGCGGCTATACCGCGGCAGAAGTGGTACAGCTGCGCGGTTCGCTGCAACCGCAGAACACGCTGGCCGAGCTCGGCGCGCAGAAACTCTGGAAATACATCCACGAGGAGGATTACATCAACTGCCTCGGCGCCCTTACCGGCGGGCAGGCGGTGCAGCAGGTCAAGGCCGGAGTCAAGGCGATCTACCTGTCCGGCTGGCAGGTTGCGGCGGACAACAATTCTGCCCAGACCATGTATCCCGACCAGTCGCTGTACCCGGTGAACTCGGTGCCCGCGGTGGTCAATCGCATCAACAATGCATTTCGTCGCGCCGACCAGATCCAGTGGGCGAATCATGTCGGACCGACCGATTCCAAGTACGTCGATTACTTCGCACCGATCGTGGCCGACGCCGAAGCCGGTTTTGGCGGGGTGCTGAATGCCTTCGAACTGATGAAGGCGATGATCGAGGCCGGTGCCTCGGGTGTGCACTTCGAGGACCAGCTGGCATCCGTCAAGAAGTGCGGCCACATGGGCGGCAAGGTACTGGTACCCACCCAGGAAGCGGTACAGAAGCTGATTGCCGCGCGGCTTGCGGCGGATGTCTGCGGCACGCCGACGATCGTGCTGGCGCGTACCGATGCCAATGCCGCGACGCTGCTGACCAGCGACCACGACGACAATGACAAGCCGTTCGTGACCGGTGAGCGCACCGCAGAGGGCTTTTACAACGTGCGCGCGGGTCTGGACCAGGCGATCAGCCGCGGCCTGGCCTATGCTCCCTATTCGGATCTGATCTGGTGCGAGACGGCCAAGCCGGACCTGAACGAGGCGCGCATATTCGCCGAGGCGATTCGCAAGCAGTATCCCGACCAGTTGCTGGCCTACAACTGCTCGCCGTCGTTCAACTGGAAAAAGAACCTCGACGACGCAACCATCGCCAGGTTCCAGCGCGAACTCGGCGCGATGGGATACAAGTACCAGTTCATCACGCTCGCCGGTATTCACAGCATGTGGTACAACATGTTCGAGCTCGCTTATGGCTATGCGCGCAACGGCATGACCTCGTACGTCGAACTGCAGGAAAAGGAATTCGCGGCAGCGGATCGCGGGTACAGCTTTGTCAGCCACCAGCAGGAAGTGGGCACCGGGTATTTCGATCAGGTAACCACCTGCATCCAGGGTGGTGCCTCTTCGGTAACCGCATTGACCGGTTCAACCGAGGAAGAGCAGTTCCAGGTGGTTTCCAGCCACTGAGGTCTCCGTTCTCCGGGAAAGGGGCCGCGCGGTCCCTTTTTTGTCTCTGGTTTCAGTTGAGCGCGGCGTAGACCAGCGTTTGCAGCTGCGGCCGCAACGGGTAGCTACCAGACGGCATCAGCTGAGTCATGAAAATTCCGATCAATTCCTCTGCCGGATCGATCCAGAAATAGGTCGATGCCATCCCGCCCCAGGAAAAGCTTCCCGCGCTGGCGGGCGCCAGGGCGCGTACCGGATCGATCACCACCGAAAAGCCAAGCCCGAAACCAGAGCCGTCCATCCGTGCCTCGCTGAACAGGGAATCTCCCATTTCGGCCAGTGTGCGGTTGGCGGGCAGATGGTTCAGGGTCATGAAGCGTACCGTGCCCGGTGACAACAGCCGTGCTCCATTCAGGGTACCCCCGCTCAGCAACATCTGGCAAAAGCGAAGGTAGTCGTCCGTGGTAGAAAGCAGGCCAGCTCCGCCGGACAGAAAGCTGCAGGGTCCGCGGTAAACGCTGCTTGCCGCATCGTCCTGCTTGCGGATGCGCGAACTGCCTGGAATTATTTCGTAACAACTCGCAAAGCGCCCGATATTTTCCTCGGCAACCGTGAACCCGGTGTCCGCCATGCCCAGGGGCTCGAATATCCGGTCGCGGAAAAACGCATCGAGTGCCTGCCCCGAAACGATCTCCACCAGCCGGCCACATACATCGGTCGCCACCGAGTAGTTCCAGCGTTCGCCAGGCGAGTACAGCAACGGCAGGCGCGCGAGCGCACTGACGAATTGCTCCAGTGTCTCGCCGCGCGCGAGGGTGTCACCGAGTTCACGGCGATACAGTGCGTCCACCGGGTGCTGGTTCATGAACGAATAGGTCAGGCCGCTGGTATGCGTCAGCAGATCGTGCACCCGCATCGGCCTCGCCGGCGGGTGCGTGTGGTAACGCTGTGTATCTCCGGAATCGAAAACCCGAAGCTCCGCAAACTCCGGGATATAGCGGCTCACTTCATGTTCCAGCCGGATCAGTCCCTGCTCGCAGAGCATCATCAGGGCGACCGAGGTGACCGGTTTGCTCATCGAATAGATGCGAAATATCGTGTCGCGGGCAAGCGATTTTCCCGTGTCCCAGTCGAGCACCCCGCGCTCTGCGCGATATGCCACCTGGCCTTGGCGCGCGACCAGCACCGAAAACCCGGAAAGCGCCTTGCGCTCGAGATAGGATTCGAAAAATTCGGGTATGCGGGCCAGAAGCCCGGCATCCAGTCCCAGCTCCACCGGATCGCCGATCGTGCAAGGGTCGAACATGCATTGCTCCTCTGGCGTCTGTCTCAGGCAGGGCGCATTATCCGCGCCGGGCCGCGCCCTGCACAGGTATCAGCGTGATAATCTTGGGTTTCGATACCGCGTCCGATGGAGCCGTTTTCCGATGACTATCAGTATTTGCGATCTCTGTGACGAATTCCCTCGGCATGTGCAGGTGGCCGAGCCGTTGTTCCGCGATTTCGGTGCGCGCGCGCGGTTCGCGGGGCGCATCGTCACCATCAAATGCCACGAGGACAATTCGCGGGTGCGCGACCTGGTAGCCGAATCCGGCAAGGGTTGCGTGCTGGTGATCGATGGAGGCGGGTCGCTGCGTCGCTCGCTGCTCGGCGATCAATTGGCGGCCAAGGCGGTGGCCAACGGCTGGGAAGGAATGGTGATCTTCGGCGCGGTGCGTGATGTGGAAGCACTTGCCGGCATGGATATCGGTGTGAAAGCGCTGGCGGCGATCCCGCTCAAGACCGACAAGAAGGGTGTGGGGGAGCGCGATCTTGCGCTGCGTTTTGGCGGAGTGGAGTTCGTTCCAGGTCATTTTCTTTACGCGGATGCCAACGGTGTGATCGTTGCGGATCGGGAGCTGGCCGGTGAGCGCTGAACGGGCGGCGCCGAACCCGCTGCGCGAGCGCGATGCGCGGCGCTTCCTGCGCGATTACTGGCAGCGCAAACCGTTGCTGGTCCGGGGTGCGCTGCCCGGGATCGAGTCGCTGTTGTCAGCCGATGAGCTCGCGGGCCTGGCACTCGAACCCGAAGTTGAATCGCGCATCGTGCTGGCGCGTGGCGGGCGTGTGCCGTGGGAATTGCGCAACGGACCATTCAGCGAGAAGGATTTCGCGGGACTGCCCGATTCGCACTGGAGCCTGCTGGTGCAGGCCGTGGACCAGTGGGTGCCGCAGGTACATGCCTTGCGCGAGCGCTTCGCATTCCTCCCGGCATGGCGTTTTGACGACATCATGATCAGCTATGCGAGCGACCAGGGCAGCGTTGGCCCGCATTTCGACCACTATGACGTGTTTCTGTTCCAGGCAAGCGGACGCCGGCGCTGGCGTATCGGCGGGGTCTGCGACCAGCACACACCATGCCTCAGTGATGCCAAGCTGCGGATCCTCCGGCATTTCGAGACGCACGAGGAATACCTGCTCGAACCGGGAGACATGCTCTACATTCCGACGGGTGTTGCGCATTGGGGCGTTGCCGAAGGGGAGTGCATGACCTGGTCGGTGGGGTTCAGGGCGCCGAGTCATGCCGAGATCATCAGCGAAGTCGCGACGGTGGCCGCGGCGCGCAGTGCCGATGAGCTGCGCTACACGGATGCCGGCATGGAGCCGGTTCCCGACGGCGAGATTCCCGAACAGGCGGTGCGTCAGCTGCAGCGGGTGTTGCGTGGCGTGGCGGATGATGCGGACCTGGTGCGCGAGTGGTTTGGCCGTTTCATGACGGAACGGAAATATCCCGAGTCCGATGCACAGGCGAGGCGTGTGCGCGGCGAGCTGCGCGCCTGGTTGCGTGCGGATGGCTGCCTGCAGCGCAACCCGGCGGCGCGCTTTGCCTGGACCGCGGCCCCGCGCTGCACGCTTTATGTGGACGGAGATTGCTGGCCTTGCGAGGAGCGCCTGGCCCGGTTGTTGTGCGGGCCGATGGTGCTCGATGCCGCAAGCCTGCTACCGCTGTTGCGCGGCAAACCGGCGCGCACGCTGCTCGATGCACTCACTGCGCGCGGAGCACTCTATCGCCAGCGCCGGCGCGGCTGATCGAGTGCGCGGATCTCTTCCACGGTAGCCACGGCGCCTCCGGGACGGCGGGTATCGCTGACGCCGAGCAGCGCGCCGTTGCGCCGCATGATCGATTGCGAATTGCCGAGCAGAATTCCGCCGGTACTGAGCGTATGACCCATCGATTCCAGCAGTGCGGCGGTATCGGGGCTGATGCCCGGCTCGAGTACCAGTTCGTCGGGCAGCCACTGGTGGTGGATTCGCGGCTGTGCCGTTGCATCCGCGATATTCATGTCGAACACCAGGGTGTTGAGAATCAGCTGCAACACCACGGTGATGATGCGCGCCCCGCCCGGGGCGCCGGTTGCCAGGAACGGCTGACCATCGTGCAGCACCAGCGTCGGAGTCATGGATGACAACGGGCGCTTCAAGGACTCCACCGCATTCGCCTCGTCGCCAACGAGACCGAACACGTTGGGCACTCCGGGCTTGACCGAGAAATCATCCATCTCGTTGTTCAGAAAGAAGCCTGCCCCCGGTACCGCGATGCCGCTGCCGAATGAGAAGTTCAGCGTGTAGGTGTTGGCTACCATATTGCCGTCGCGGTCCACGACGGAATAATGGGTGGTCTGGGTGCTCTCCTGCGGAAAACCGGTGGCGGGCGCGATTTTCGCCGATGGCGTTGCATGCTTCAGGTCGATGAGTCCGCGCAGCTTGCGTGCGTACGCGGGGCTGGTAAGCCCGGCAATCGGCACCGCGAAAAAGTCCGGATCGCCGAGATACTTGCTGCGATCGGCATAGGCATATTTCATCGTTTCGGCGAGCACATGAAGATACGCCGCGCTGTTGTGCTGCATCTCCTTCAGCGCAAAGCCGTCCAGCACATTCAGCATTTCCACCAGGTGCACGCCACCGGAGGACGGGGGTGGCATCGAGACGATATCGTAGCCGCGGAATGTTCCGCGCACCGGTTCGCGCTCGACCACCTTGTAGTCTTTCAGGTCGGCGTGCGTGATCAGCCCTCCACCGCGCTCCATTTCCGCAACCAGGCGATCCGCAACAGGACCTTCGTAGAAGCCTTTGGCGCCTCGCTCGGCGATCTGGCGCAGCGTCCATCCGAGGTCGGCCTGACGCAGCATCTCCGCGGGCTGGTAGCTCGAGCCGTCGGGCTTGAACAGATACGCCTTGGCCGCCGGGTTGGCAAGCAGACGCTGGCCCCAGGGGCTCGCCAGGGTGGAGGCGAACACGAAGCTCACCGGAAAGCCTTTTTCGGCGAGCTCGATGGCGGGGGCCATGACCTGCTTGCGGCTGAGTCGGCCGTAACGGTCCTGTGCATGGAGCAGGCCGGCCACCGAACCCGGCACGCCCGATGCGAGGTGACTGAGACGCGAAAGATTCTCGACCACCTCGCCATTGGCGCCAAGAAACATGTCGCGGCGCGCGGCGCGCGGCGCCACTTCGCGGTAATCGATGGCGATCGCGCGCTTTTCCCCGGCGAGGTACAGCAGCATGAAGCCGCCGCCGCCGATATTGCCTGCCTGCGGGTAGGTGACCGCCAATGCAAATCCGGTTGCGACCGCGGCATCGATCGCGTTGCCGCCCTCGGCAAGGATTCGGGCACCGACGCGACTCGCGATTTCCTCGCTGCTGGCCACCATGCCCTCGCGAGAGGGAGTCGGGTTGAAGCGCGCGTCATAGCCAATGATCGGCCAGGCAACCGGCGCGGTTTCCCTGGCATGTGTTGTCGCGACCCCGAAAACGAATTGCAGGGCGAGCAGGACGGGGGCAATGCGCCGGAGCAGGGACATGAGGATTTCCGCGAATACGAGCGTGTTCGCGATTCTAGCGCAAGTGGCTTCCGCGTTGGGGAAGCGGCGCGGTGGCGTGGCCGATCAGTTCATCCCTGGCGCAATGCCGCGATGCGATCCTCGAGCGAAGGGTGGGTGCGCAACAGCGCGGCAAAGCCCTGTTTCAGATCCCCGCTGATGCCGAAGGCGCTTAGGGTAGCCGGCATTTCCTTGGGCATGTCCTGTTCGGCCTGCAACCGCATCAGCGCGGCGATCATGGCGCTGCGGCCGCCGAACTGCGCACCGGCCGCGTCGGCGCGGAATTCGCGCCGGCGGCTGAACCACATCACGATCATCGACGCCAGCAGGCCGAGCACGATTTCGGCGATGAAGGTGGTGATGTAGTAGCCGATGCCGAGCCCGCGCTCGGTCTTGAACACCACCCGATCGACGGTATGTCCGATGATCCGGGCAAAGAACATCACGAAGGTGTTCACCACGCCCTGGATCAGGGCCAGCGTCACCATGTCGCCGTTGGCGACGTGGCCGATTTCATGCGCAAGTACCGCACGGGCCTCCTCCGGCTTGAAGCGCGCCAGCAGACCCTGGCTTACCGCGACCAGTGCGGCATTACGGTTCCAGCCGGTGGCAAAGGCGTTGGATGCCTGCGAGGGAAAGATGCCGATCTCCGGTGTCTTTATCCCGGCCTCGCGGGCGAGCTCCGTCACGGTTTGCACCAGCCACTGCTCCTCGCGGGTGGCGGGCTGCTCGATGATGCGAGTGCCGGTACTGCGCTTGGCCATCCATTTCGAGATGAACAGCGAAATCAGTGCCCCGCACATGCCGAACACGGCGCAGAATACCAGCAGTGCCGAAAGGTTCAGATCGACGCCATTGGCGGCCATGATCGAGTTGAAGCCAAGGATATTCAGGGTGATGCTCGCGAGCATCACGATCGCGAGGTTGGTCAGCAAAAACAGGCCTATGCGCATCATCTCCGGATATTCCTCGAACGGGGGGCGATGCCTCTTAGAATGGGGACGCCGGTGAAAGTTTCAAGTGGCGGTGTTGTCGTCCGCAAGCGCTTCTCCCCCGGCGCGTTCCGTGGCCGGCATCGCGTCGGGCACCGCGGCGATCGGATTGAGGACTTCCACTACCGGGTAACCGTGCTTGTCGACTTCGCATTCCAGGATTTCGCCGCGCAGATCGAAATCCCGGATATTGGTCTCGAACAACTCGTTGAGGGCCGCATCCCGGTGCTCGGTACGAAACAGCGCGGACACATGGCTGCCATCCAGCCACTCGCCGTGACGTCCAAGATAGTGGTTGTTCTGGTTGCGTATCACGAGCAGTTTTTTCAACGCGGGTGTACTCCTTAGAGGCAGGGCTGCAGCAGACATAGTGTAAGCCGTTTCAGATCGGCAAGAGTGCGTCGCGAGCGGCTGCCCGCCTGGTTCACGACCACCAGCAACAGGGCATGCGTGAGCTCCAGGTAGCAGCGCGCGATGCGCCCGAGCTCGGCGGGCGAGCCCTTGAGGCCAAAACGTGAAAACGCAGCGGTCATTCGCTCGATGACCAGCGCGTCATGGCGCTCATCGAGCGCGCGCAATTCTGGCACCGAGAACATGGCCTGGACAAGGTGCAGAATGCCCCTTTGTGCCTTGTAGACGGCGAGCTGGCGTTCGATCAGGGCGTCCACGAATTGCTCCGGCCCAAGCGTGGCAAGCTGCCAGCCATCGATTTCCGTCAGCGTGTTCTCCACCGCGCGCAGCCATTGCTCGGCCATCGCGTACATGATGGCGTGCTTGTTGGGGAAATAGTGGTACAGCGTGCCCACCGAGATGCCGGTCTCGCGGGCGATGAGGATGGTCGTGAGCGAGTCGAACCCGACCTGGTCGAGCAGCGCCGCGGTCACCTCGAGGATCTGCTCGCTGCGCGCCACCGAACGTTGCTGCAAGGGTTTGCGGCGTGGGCTGAGCTGCTTGCGTGCTGCGAGGCTGATTCCTTTCGGGGGCGCTTGCTTCATCGACTCCGTTTCCTTTGCTGGTTTGTCCCTGACGCCGCGCGGCCGAATTCTCGCGGGAATGCGGTGTATCCAGCGCCACTGGCCGTGACGACGGATCGTGCGTCGCTCACATCCGGTCACGCGCCGAGTAGTACAACATGCCGGCGACCATGCCGGGATAGCGCAACAGGGTGCCACCGGGAAATTTCGCCACGGGAATCTTCGCCATCAGGTCGAAGCGCTCCGTGTGTCCCGCAATCGCCTCGGCGAGCAGCTTGCCGGCCAGCGTGGCCGTGGGTATGCCGTGCCCTGAATAGCCGAGCGCGTGGTACAGGTTGGGTTCCAGGCGACCGATGGCCGGCATCCGCTTCAGCGTGATCGCGAGCGTGCCGCCCCAGCCGTAATCGATGCGCGTACCGGCGAGCTGCGGGTAGATCTCCAGCATGTGCTTGCGCACGAAGCTGCGGATATCGGCCGGAAATCCGCGGCGATAATTCTCCCCGCCGCCGAACAGCAGGCGGTTGTCGGCGGAAAGCTTCCAGTAGTTGATCACGAAGCGCGAATCCTGGATGCCGAGCTTGCGTGGATTGATCTGGCGTGCCGTGTCCTCGTCCAGCGGTGCGGTCGCCAGCATGAAGTTGTTTATCGGCATGATACGCCCGGCGATTCGTGGCTCGAGTCGCTCGAGGTAGCCGTTGCAGGCGAGTATCACGCGGTCCGCGCGCACGTCGCCCTGGGTCGTGTGCACCCGCATCGGCTCGCCGCGCTCGTAGCCGGTAACGCGCGAACGTTCGTGTATGCGCGCCCCGGCGTCGATGGCAGCCTGCGCCAGGCCCAGCGTGTAATTCAATGGGTGCAGATGCACCGATCCCTCGTCGAGCATGCCACCGGCAAAGACCTCGCTGCCACTCAGGTGGCGGACTTCATCGCGACCGACGTGCCGGCACTGCGTGTATCCATAGGCGCTTTGCAGATGTTCGACTTCGGAGCGCAGGTAGTCGTCATCGCGGGGCTTCCACCCGGCATGCAGGATCCCTTCGCGAAGATCGCACTCGATGGCATGCCTGTCGATCAGCGCGCGCACCAACTGCACCGCCTCGAGTCCGAGATCCCAAAGCAGGCGCGCATGGGACTTGCCGAGCCGCTGTTCGAGTTCATCCTGCGGTCTGCGCTGGCCGGTGCCCACCTGCCCGCCGCTACGCCCCGATGCACCCCAGCCGACCCGTTCGGCCTCCAGCACCACTACATCAAAGCCCCGCTCGCGCAGGTGCAGGGCGGCGGACAGGCCCGTGTAACCGCCACCGATGATGCAGACATCGGTGCGGACGGTGCCATGCAGGGGCGGCAGATCCTGATCGCGGTTCGCACTGGCGGCATAGTAGGAAGGGACGTGACCGGAAATGGACATGGAATTCTCCGCTGGCGGCAGGCTTGCAAAGCACGGGCGCGCTGATTAAACTGAACAATAATTCGATTTAAAGCGAATGATAATTCGATTATCGGATAACGGCAAGTCCCGTGGCGATGCATCCGGCGGATACCCATCGCGCAGTTCCTGTCGAAGCGCAATTACCCTGACACCCGCGAGAAGAGCATGGAAACCATCCATAAATGGCTGATCGAGAACCGGATAACCGAAGTCGAGGTGCTGGTGCCGGACATGACCGGCAACGCGCGCGGCAAGTTCATTCCCGCCGCCAAGTACATGAAGCAGGACAACCCGCGTTTGCCCGAGGGCATCCTCGCGCAGGCGGTAAACGGCGATTACCCCGACGATTACTGGGAGCTGCTGGATCCGCGCGATCGCGACATGAATCTGCGCGCCGACCCGAAAACCATGCGCGTAGTGCCCTGGGCCAAGGACCCGACCGCGCAGATCATCCATGACTGCTATGACATGGAAGGCAATCTGCATGCGCTCTCGACCCGCAATGTGCTGCGCCGCGTGCTGGACCTGTACGAGCGTGACGGGCTGCGTCCGGTGGTTGCGCCGGAAGTCGAGTTCTACCTGGTGAAGAAGAACGCGGATCCGGACTATGAATTGCAGCCGCCGGTTGGCCGTTCCGGTCGTCCCGAGTCCGCGCGCCAGTCCTACAGCATCGATGCGGTCAACGAATTCGACCCGATCATCGAGGATATGTACGATTTCTGCGAAGCGCAGAATCTCGATGTGGACACGCTGATCCACGAGGCCGGTGCCGCGCAGCTCGAGGTGAATTTCCTTCACGGTGACGCGCTCGATCTCGCCGACCAGGTGTTCACCTTCAAGCGCACCATGCGCGAGACCGCAATGCGTCACGATGTATATGCGACCTTCATGTCGCGGCCCATGGAAAAAGAGCCGGGCAGCTCGATGCACGTGCACCAGAGCATCGTGCGCGCCGATGATGGCTTGAATATTTTCAGCCTGCCCGACGAGAGCGATGCGCCGGCGTTCATGCACTATATCGGTGGCCTGCAGAAGTATGTCCCGCTGCTGATCGCGTTGTTCGCGCCCAACGTGAATTCGTACCGTCGTTTCACGCGCGAGATTTCCGCACCCATCAGCCTGCAGTGGGGCCATGACAACCGTACCGTCGGTTTCCGTGTTCCGGTGAGTGACGCTCGCGCACGGCGTGTCGAGAATCGCTTTGCCGGTGCCGACGCCAATCCCTATCTCGCCATTGCCGCGACCCTGGTTGCCGGCTATCTCGGGATGAAGCAGAAGCTGGAACCCACCGAACCCTGCAATGGCAATGCCTACAAGGAGGAGATCACCGTCGCGCGCAGCCTCGAGGAAGCGTTGCGCTATATCGACGAGGATGACGCGGTGGTGGAAATACTCGGAAGCCAGTTCATCCGCGCCTATCGCTCGGTCAAGCTGGCGGAATACGACGCCTTCAACCGTACTGTCAGTTCCTGGGAGCGCGAGCATCTGCTGCTGAACGTCTGAGCCCCGAAGCAACCCGCGAGCCCCGATCCGGCGGCGGCGGAAATCCGCTGCTCCGAAGACGCCGGATTCCCGCACGCGCTCGACGCTCGCGCACCCCGCAGCCGGTTGCGGTTCGCTTACCCAGAGTTAACTTCTATTCCTGATCTGCCTCTGTACAATGAACGGATACCCGCGTTCCGCCTGCTGCCCGCAAGGCGATGCATCCAACGGAGTATTCATGGTCGAGATCCGCCCTGCTGCCACGGTCGTATTGTTGCGTGACGAACCCGACGGTCTGCACACCCTGTTGCTGCGCCGCAATTCGGCGCTTGGCTTCGCCGCCGGCGCCTGGGTGTTTCCGGGCGGGCGCGTGGAGCCCGAGGAAATTGCCGCCGCTCCCGACGAGCTCGAGGCGGCGAGGGTCGCCGCGGTTCGCGAAACCCTCGAGGAGGCGCAACTGCGGGTCGAAGCGCGCACGCTTTGCTACTATTCCCACTGGACCACGCCGGCGCTGATGCCCAAGCGCTACGCCACGTGGTTTTTTGTCGCGCGGGCCCCGGACGATCATGCCGTTACCGTGGATGGCAGCGAGATCCATGACCATCTGTGGGTACGGCCCGCCGAGGCCATGGAGAAGCACCGGCGCGAGGAGATCGAGTTGATGCCGCCGACCTACATCACCCTGCTGGAGCTGGCGCAATGCGCGCATGCCGCCGAGGTGCTGGAGCGTATCGCGCGGCGCACGGTACCGGTATTCGAGCCACATATCCTGGTGCGCGAGCAGCGCCCGACCGAATCGCTGTATTTCGGCGATGCCGGCTACGGGAGTTCCGAGCCCGACGCTCCCGGCAGGCGTCACCGCATGATCATGGCGCGTGGCGATTACCGCTATCTCAACGAAGGAGTCGTTTCATGGTGAGCAAATGGCAGGCTGAGCAATCGCTGTCGCAGATGGATGACTATCCGCTGCATCAGGTTGCGGAGACGATGCGCAATGTCGGAACCAGCGACCGCAATTTCTACGACCGTTACTATTTCAACCTGCACAACAGCAGCGGCGAGCTGTTCATGGTCATGGGAATGGGGCAGTACCCCACGCTCGCGGTGCAGGATGCGTTTGTTGCGCTGCGTCGCGGCGATACCCATCGCGTGGTGCGTGCCTCGCGCGAGCTCGGTGACCGCATGGACACCCGGGTCGGTCCGATCCGCATCGAAGTGCTGAAGGGGCTCGAGAAGCTGCGCTTCGTGGTCGAGCCCAACGAGTGGGGCATCGCGCTTGATCTGACCTGGGATGCGGCGATCCCGGCCTTCCTCGAGCCGCGGCAGTACGTGCGGCGCAAGGGACGGGTGTTTTTCGATTCGGTGCGTTTCGCGCAGACCGGTTGCTGGAGCGGTGCGCTGGAGATCGACGGCGAGCGTTTCGAGGTCACGCCGGATCGATGGAAAGGCAGCCGCGATCGTTCCTGGGGTATCCGTCCGGTCGGCGAGCACGAACCTGCCGGCATTCATCAGGGCAGCGGCTCGATGCGCGGCATGTGGAACTACTGTCCGATGCAGTTCGACGATTTCTCGATCATCTATATCTGCAACGAACACAATGACGGGCGTCGCGAACTCGAGGAGGCGGTGCAGGTGTGGAGCGACCCCGCGCGGGAGCCGCAATGGCTGGGACGACCGGAGTACGAGCATGTATTCGACGAGGCGCGCGAGTTCATCGTGTCCTCGACCATCCGCTTTGCCGAAGCACCCGAAGGGCCGATCGAGGTGCGCTGCACGCCGTTGCTGCCGATGTACGTGATGATCGGCACCGGCTACGGCCTGGATGCGGACTGGAAGCACGGCATGTACAAGGGGCCGCTGGTGGTCGAAGGCCTGACGCTCGACCAGCAGCGCGACCGCAGCCGCTTTTTCGGGCTGGTGGATTCGCCGGCACGCTTCGAGATCGGCGACAAGGAGGGCTGGGGCCTTTTCGAGTACTGTTTTCTGGGGCCCTTCGATCGCTACGGCTTTGACTCGCCGCTGTTCTGGAACCTCAAGTCTTGAACCGGTACCCGGCATGAACTCGCCCATCCGCGCGTTCCTGTTCGATTTCGGCGGTGTGTTTACCGATTCGCCTTTCCTGGCCGTGGAGGAGTTCGGGCGCGAGCTCGGCGTCGATCCGGCCATCGTGACGGCCATCGTGTTCGGCTCCTACGAGGACGATGGTCATCACCCCTGGCATCGGCTCGAGCGTGGCGAGATCGCCCTGGAAGACGCGCGCGAGGCGATCCGGGCGCTCGGTGCGGGGCAGGCGCTGGACATCGATATATACCGGCTGTTCGCACGCATGGCCGGGACCGGTGCCGGAGCGGGAACTCGAGCTGCATTGGTCGGCAAGGTGCGTGAACTCCGGGCGGCGGGTTTTCACACCGGCATGATCACCAACAATGTGCGCGAATTCGGCGAGGGCTGGCGCTCGCTGCTGCCGGTGGAGGAACTGTTCGGTTTCGTGGTCGACTCGAGCCATGCCGGCGTGCGCAAGCCCGATCCCCGCATATTTGCGCTGGCGCTGGAACAGTTGCCCGGAGTGCAGGCGGATGAATGCGTGTTTCTCGATGACTACGAGGCAAATGTGCGGGCGGCACGCGAGCTGGGCATGAGCGCGATTCATGTGGGCACGGATCCGGCGGCGACCGTTGCCGCGATCGAGGCGCTGCTCGGTTGCTGAACTCAATCGTTCAGCGCGGGTGCCGGTTTCTGCACTTTTCCCGGAGCACGGCGTGCGGCTATAGTCGCGGCGGCAGGATTCGTGGTTTGACAGGGGGCGACAGCTGATGCGACTCGAAGGCAAGGTGGCAGTGGTGACAGGTGCGGGTCTCGGCATGGGGCGCGCGATGGCCGAGTTGTTTGCGCGCGAGGGTGCGGCGGTGGTGGTCGTGGACCTGACCGAGTCCGATGCGACGCAGACCCTGGCGCTGATCAATGGCCGCGGCGATTGCTGCAGCATTACCGCGGATGTCGCGGACAGCCGCCAGGTGGCACGGATATACGCCGAGACCGAACAGCGTTACGGGCGTCTTGACGTGCTGGTCAACAATGCCGGCATCGGTACGGCGCCGAACGATGGCTATGACAAGTTTTACGAGCGCCTGGGCGCGATGAACGAACAGATCGCGCGTGGCGAGAACCCCACCGTTTATCTGGATCACATCATCGATATGCAGGACGATGGTTGGCAGAAAGTGATCGACATCAATCTGAACGGCATGTTCTACAACTGTCGCGAAGCGGTGCGGCTGATGATCAAGTGTGGCAGCAAGGGTTCGATCATCAACATCTCGAGCACTTCCGGGCTCAACGGTACCGGGGCTGTGCATTATTGCGCGACCAAGGCCGCGGCGCTCGGATTCACCAAATGCCTGGCGCGCGAGCTTGGTGCGCGCGGGATTCGCGTGAATGCGATCTGTCCGGGCGCGATGAATACCCGGATGATGGCCGGGATCAGCGAGGAATATGCCCGTACCATAACCCAGTCGATCCCGCTGGGACGCATGGGTGAGCCTTTCGAGGTCGCCAACACGGCGCTGTTTCTCGCCAGCGATGAATCTTCATATTTCACCGGCCAGACACTTGGCGCCAATGGCGGCATGCACATGATCTGAGGCGCCTGCGGCGCGCGAACAGGAGCAATCAAACATGACGGGAAGACTCGAGGGCAAGGTGGCGCTGATCACCGGTGGCGGAACCGGGATCGGTGCGGCAACGGCACGCCGCTTTGCCGAGGAAGGCGCCACCGTGGTGGTATGCGGGCGACGCATCGAGCCGCTGGAACAGATCGCAAGGGCAATCGACGAGGCAGGCGGGCGGGCGCACGCGATGTTGCTGGACGTGACCGACCAGGCTGCCTTCCGTGATGTCGCGGCAAGGATAGAGTCCGAATTCGGGCGTATCGATATCCTGGTGAACAACGCCTACTCCATGGTCGGCGGCATGATCGACAGCACCAGCGCCGAGGACTGGCACGCCTGCTTCCGGGTCACCCTCGACGGTACGTTTTTCGGTACCCAGGCCGTGCTTCCGCTCATGCAGCACCAGCGCGGTGGTGCCATCGTGAACGTATCCTCGGTATGTGGCCTGCTCGGCTCGATGTATACCGCGGGCTATGGTGCGGCCAAGGCCGGTGTGATCAGCTTTACCCGTACCGCGGCCCTCGAAGCGGCACCGCACAATATCCGCGTCAATGTCGTGGTGCCGGGAGTGGCGTTGACGCCGAGTACCGAGGCCGCGATTCCGACCCACGCCGCGCAGCTCGCAACCGCTGCCGGCATTCCGCTGCGTCGCATCGCCGAACCGGTCGAGGTGGCCAATGCGATCCTGTTCCTGGCATCCGACGAGGCTTCCTATATCACCGGGACCAGCCTGGTGGTGGATGGCGGCAAGACCTGCGAACTGGCTACCGGTGCAGCCACGATGAACGAGTTCGACGCCACCTGACTGAGCGAACCATACGGAGACGCCTTGCATGAGCCATGAACCGGGCCTCGCGGCGCGCATCGACCGCCTCGAATCCACCGATGCCATTCGTCAGCTCGTGGCGCGCTATTCGCTGTCGCTGGACATGCGCGATCTCGACGCGCACGTGAACCTGTTTGCGCCCGATATCCGGGTGAGCCGCGAAAAGACCGGTCGCGCACATCTCAAGCGCTGGCTGGACGATACCCTGCGGTTGCAGTTCAGCGGCACTTCGCACCATATCGGCAACCACATCATCGAGTTCGACGATGCCGATCACGCGCACGGCGTCGTGTACTCCAAGAACGAGCACGAGACCGGTCCCGAGTGGGTGATCATGCAGATGCTCTACTGGGACAACTACCAGCGCATCGACGGTGCGTGGTATTTCCGGCGCCGCCTGCCCTGTTACTGGTATGCCACGGATCTGAACAAGCCGCCGATCGGCGAGAAGAAAATGCGCTGGCCCGGGCGCGAGCCCTATGACGGGGCGTTCCACGCGCTGTTTCCCTCGTGGCAGGATTTCTGGGCCAATCCGCCCGGAGACGAGGAGCCCGAGGTCGCCGCACCCGCCCCGGCCGGAGAATTCCTCAAGCGCATGCGCCGCAATACACCCGAGCCACGCATCCGCGTGCGCTAGATTCGCAAATACGCCATCGGAGGCTGATTTTTCATGAGTGCTGAACTGTTCCAACCGATACGCCTCGGCGCCCTGCAACTGGCCAACCGCGTGGTGATGGCACCGATGACGCGTAGCCGTGCCGGCGAGGGTGATGTGCCGACCGCACTGAACGTCGAGTACTACAGCCAGCGTGCCAGCGCTGGCCTGATCGTCACCGAAGGTACGCAGCCGAGCGCCGACGGCAAGGGCTATTGCCGCACCCCGGGCATCCACTCCGAGGCGCAGGTAGCGGGCTGGCGCGCGGTGACCGATGCGGTTCACGCCAAGGGTGGCCGTATCGTGCTGCAGATCATGCATTGCGGGCGCATTTGCAGTCACCTCAACAAGGCGTCGGGAGCAGAGACGGTTGCACCGTCGGCGATCCGGGCCCGAGGCAAGATATTCGCCGATGGCGCGGGAATGGTGGAATTCGACCAGCCACGGGCGCTCGCGACCGAGGAGATCGCGGGCGTCGTGGCCGAGTACGGGCAGGCAACGGCGGGCGCACTGGAAGCGGGTTTCGATGGCGTCGAACTGCACTGCGGCAGTGGCTATCTGCCGGCGCAGTTTCTCTCCACGGGCACCAACCGGCGCGATGATGCTTACGGCGGCAATGTCGGCAACCGGATCCGTTTCGTGCTCGAGGTGCTGGCGGCGATGGCGGCGGAGGCCGGTGCTGATCGGGTCGGCATGCGTATCTGTCCCGGCAATCCGTTCAATGACCTCGAGGATGCCGATCCGCGGCAGACCTTTGCCGCGCTGCTCGATGCGGCGCGCCCGATGGGCCTCGCCTACCTGCACGTGATCCGCTCGCCGCTCAGGGATCTCGATGCGTTCACGCTTGGGCGCGAGCATTTCGGGGGGCCGTTGATCCTCAATGACGGCTTTGACGCGGCCTCGGCGGAGCAGGCGATCGCCTCCGGCCAGGCGGTGGCGATATCGTTCGGCCGCTCTTATATTGCCAACCCGGACCTGGTGCGCCGTATGCGAGAGGGGCTGGCGCTGGCTGATTTCGATTCGCACACTCTGTACACCCCTGGCCCGCAGGGCTATACCGACTATCCGCCGGCACCCTGAGGCGGGCGACCAATTGCCAACCTTGATCTTGCGCGGGCCCGGCCGCAAGAACTAAGCTTTCGGTGGCTCTCTCTCCCGCAGCGGGAGGGGATACTAAAACAACAGCCCTGATGGAGTCATGACCATGAAAGCACCGTTCCGGCGCTCCGCGCTCTACGCATCGATCCTTGCTACAGGCGCCCAGGTGGCGCTGGCACAGCCACAACTCGAAGAGATCATCGTCACGGCCCGGAAACGGGTCGAAAGCCTGCAGGATGTGCCGATCTCGGTCAGCGCGGTCTCCGGCTCGAAAATGGAGCAGGCAGGGATCACCAACCTCGAGAAGCTGACCGCCTATGTGCCGAACTTCTCGATGAACCAGACCGGTATCTCCTCGACCATCACGGTGCGGGGTATCAGCTCGGGGATCAACCAATCCTTCGAGCAGTCGGTGGGCATGTACAACGACGGTATCTATTTCGGCAAGGCGCAGCTGTCTCGTTTGCCGCTGTTCGACATGGAGCGGATCGAGGTGCTGCGCGGCCCGCAGCCGATCCTGTTCGGCAAGAACAGCATTGCCGGCGCGGTCAGTCTGATCACCGCGAAGCCCTCGGACGAGTTCGAAGGCTCGGTGCAGGCGCTCTACGAGCCCGATGCCAACGAGCAGGATTACCGCTTCGTGGTGACCGGGCCGATAACCGACACGCTTTCCGGTCGGCTTTCGGTGCTGTACCGGGAGATGGACGGCTGGATCGAAAACGTTGCGGCAGGCAACCGCGACGAAAAGCAGGAGGATGAGACGGTTGTGCGGGTTGGCGCCCTGTGGAAAGCCACCGACGACCTGAGCGTGCAGCTCAAGTACGAAAATTCCCGGTTCAATACCACGGGCCGCAACATCGAGATCGTCGATGACATCACGCTCGAGACCAATCCGCCCGGCGCGCGCAGCTATCTCACGGGGCTGACGGGGCTGGTTGGCACCTTGAACACCCTGATCAATCTTGGTGCGCGCACCGGGCCGCTGATCACGGATTACGTGGTCGATGATGCCGAACAGAACCAGAAGCGCTCGGCGGGGGCCTTCGACACCAGCGACAACGATGTCGACAGTTTCATGATGAATGCGGACTACTCGCTCGGCGAGAGCACGCTCACCTTCCTGACCGGTTATGTGCAGTACACGGCGGACGAAAGCTGTGACTGCGACTATACCTCGGCGCCGATCATCGATGGCAGTACTCTGAAAGAGGACTACGACCAGTTCAGCCAGGAAATCCGCCTGACCTCTCCGGGCGGCGAAACCGTCGATTACATCGCGGGGCTTTTCTACCAGGAAAACTCGCTCGACTACAGCGATATCATCAATATTCCGGCCAATTCGCTGTTGCGGATCCTGAGCAACAGTTTTGCCGGCGTCAGCACGCGGCGCACCTTCGAGCAGGACACCGAGGTGTGGGCGGCCTTTGCGCAGGCCACCTGGAATATCAACGAGGCCTGGCGCCTCGTGCTCGGCGGTCGCTACACGCAGGAAGACAAGAGCGGCTCGCGGGTACAGGCGAATTTCGACAACACCGGCAGCGAAGTACTGCCCAGCGATCCGCGCTATGCTGCGTTCAATGGCATGTTCGGCGCCTTGCGCGTGGAGCCGAACAACATGAAGGGCAAGCTCAACGAAGATGCGTTCACGCCGCTGGTGACGCTGCAGTGGGACGCCACCGATGACATCATGCTGTACGCCACCTACGTGGAGGGCTTCAAGTCGGCTGGCTACGATAACCGATCCAACGCCCATCCGGACCCGGCGGTGGTCGTGCCCGGCACACCGGCCAATGCGGTTGGTGCCTGGGAGTTCGACAAGGAAGAGGCCACCAATTACGAGATCGGCATGAAATCCTCGATCGGCGGGGTGGCCGAACTGAACATCGCCGCTTTCTACACCGAATACGACGATCTGCAGACTTCCGTGTTCGACGGTGGCGTCGGTTTCAACGTGGCGAACGCCGCCGGCGCCGAGATCAGCGGGGTCGAGATCGATGGCCGCTGGGCGATTGCCGAGTACTTCACGCTGTCCGGTTCGCTCGGTTATCTCGATTTCGAGTTCAAGGATTTCGATGTTGCCCAGTGCTGGTTCGGACAGACGGTCCTGGAACCCGACAGCGTGACCAACGCGGCGCTGCAGCAATGCGACGCATCGGGGAAGCGCAAGGAATACACGCCCGAGTGGAAGGGTGTGCTGACCGGGGAATTCCACTACCCGTTATCGGATGCCCTGGAACTGCGCGCGGTGGTCGATGTGCAGTATTCGGATGAATACCTGTGGACGCCGCAGCTCGATCCGCGTGCGCTCCAGGATGCCTATACCAAGGTCAACGCGCGTATCGCACTGGCCCAGGCCGAGGATTCGTGGGAGATCGCGGTGGTTGGCAACAATCTGACCGACGAGGAAACGATCGACTACGGAGGTACCGGCGTGCTGGCATCCACGGCGACGGGCGGCACCGGTAACGCTTATTACGCGTTCAGCAGCCGGCCGCGCTATTACGCGATCCAGGGCATCTACCGCTTTTGATCCGGGACCCCGGCTGCAGCGAAAAGCCCCCGTTCTTCGGGGGCTTTTTCGTTGAGTACACCGCTTGGTCCCATGTGCGGCTGAAAAAATCGCAGTGGATTGTTTTATCCTGGCCACCGGCGCTTATCATTGGCGTGCGACGCCCGCCAGGCGCGGAGTTGATCAATGCGGTGATTGTGCTGATTCGCGAAGGCGGCTTTGCCGCGGCCAGTTCGACCCGGATGGCGTGATGCAGGAAGCGATTAACGTGGTGCACTGCATGCTGAGCGGTTACGTGATCGAGGCGGTGCTGGAGCCCGGGACCTTTGATGTCCGGCGCTACCTGCTGCGTTTGCGCCGCATACTTTTGTCGCTTCTCGCGGAATAAAAAGATGGCTAAACAACTGGTTTCGCGGCGCAGGTTCGTCGCCGGGCTTGGTCTTGGCACCATCGCGACCGCAGCGGGCTGCGACTCCCGACAAGCGGTCGATCGTGCCGAGGTCCGCCAATGGGATTACAGCGCGGATGTGGTGATCGCGGGTTCGGGTGCGGCGGGAATCTGCGCGGCCATCGAGGCGCGTGCCGCCGGTGCCGAGGTGCTGGTGCTGGAGCGGCTCAGCGGGACCGGCGGTTCCTCGGCAATGTCCGGTGGCGTCTGTTATCTCGGTGGCGGCACGCCATTGCAGAAGGCGCTCGGCTTCGATGACAGCGTCGAGGCGATGCACGATTTCATGGTGGCAGCGGGCTCGCTGCATCCGGCACTCGACAAGATCGCGCTGTATTGCGAACACAGCCTGGAACATTTCCAGTGGCTGGTCGATCACGGGGTGCATTACGCGCAGAAATACAGCGAGTACAAGGAACTCCCGTTCGATGACGCTTCTCTCTATTACTCGGGTAGCGAACTGGCATATCCGTGGCGCGATATCGCCCGTCCGGCACCGCGCGGACATGTGCCCTCGGTGATGGGTCATACCGGCGGGAGGGCACTGATGGAAGCGCTGATTCCGGCCGCCGCGAGTGCCGGTGCGCGCATCCTGGGCGGCGTTTCCTGCGAGCGCCTGATCCGCGAGGGTGATGGCCGCATCAGCGGCATGCTGATCACCGAGGCTGAAGTTCCGAAGTCCGTCAGGGCGCGGCGCGCAGTGGTGCTGGCCTGCGGCGGATTCATCCACAACCGCGAGATGCTGCGCCGTTACGCACCCGAGCTTCATGATTGCTCCACGCCGTGGGCCAGTGCCGGTGATCTCGGAATCGGCATCCGCATGGGCATGGGAGTCGGCGCCGCGGCGCTGCGCATGGACCAGGGTTTCGTGATTCTCCCGGTGTATCCGCCGGAGCGTTTGCTGCGTGGCATCATCGTCAACCGCGCCGCGCAGCGATTTCTGCCGGAAGATTCCTACTACGCGTATGCCGGTCACGAGACCGCCTTCGCGCAGCACGGCCAGGCCTGGCTGGTGTGCGATGCCGACAGCAGTTATGACGCGGGAGATTTCCGCATGCCGCTGCTGGCCGAGGCCACCACGCCTGAAGAGCTCGAGCAAAAGGGTGGCTTCGCACCCGGTGCGTTGAGCCAGACGCTGGCCTATTACAACGAGGCGGCGGTGCGCGGCGAAGATCCGCTGTGGCACAAGCACCCCAAATACCTGGCGCCGCTGATCAAGCCGCCGTTGCGGCTCTATGATCTGTCGATACGCAATGCTTTCTGTGTCGCCCACACTTTCGGGGGCCTCGAAACCACGCTCGATGGCCAGGTGCTCGATGCCTTTGGTGCCAGTATTCCGGGGTTGTACGCCGCGGGACGCACCAGCGCGGGCATGCCGAGCGCGCCGTACATGGCGAGTGGCGTGTCGATCGGCGATTGCACGTTTTTCGGCCGCCGGGCGGGGCGGCATGCAGCGCGGGAGCAGAAATCATGAATGCCAGGAAACTGTTTTTCGTGTCCCTGTTGCTGTACGGCGCACAGTGCCTCGCGGAGCCGCTCACCGGAGACGTCGAGCGCGGGCGCGTGGTATTCGGTGCTTGCCGCACCTGTCATTACCCCGACAAGGGAGCCGGTCATCAGAACGGCCCCTCGTTGTGGAATATTTTCGGGCAGCGTGCCGGCGCGCAGGAAGGTTTCGCGTATTACTCCGCAGCACTCCGGGCGTCCGGGCTGGTGTGGTCGCCCGAGTACCTCGATGCGTGGCTGGCCAATCCCTCGGGCTTCCTGCCGGGAACCACCATGATGTCCCTGGGGGTGCCCGACCCGCAGGCGCGCGCCGATCTGATTGCCTACCTGGCGCTGTTCACCGAGGCACGCTAGGCGCCTTGGTCCGTGTTGAAGTCGGCGACCGAGAATTTCATGATGTGTTCGAGCCACCATTGCGGGGCCTTGGACAGCAAGGTGTTCATGTCCGAATAATCGCGCCACAGCGCGATCATGCCATCCCTGATTTCCATCACCGACACGAACGGCAGCGCGACGATTTCGCCGCTATGAAAATGCCAGGTTTCGGTATGCTCGGTCATCACCGTATTGCCTTCGGCAACCATGCGATGGATGGCGTGGGTGAAGCGCTCCACCGGCTCGTGGCCGATGCGCAGCCGCTTGGCAACCGCCGCAGGTCCGTGCGCGGCGGAATCGGGAATCGCAACGTCCTCGTATACGCCATCTTCGGCAAAGAACTTGCCCACGCGATCATAGTCGCGGTTCTCGTAGACCTCGCTCCAGAAACGTGAAACCAGATCCTTGTTGTTGCCTGCCAGTGCCATGCGGTGCTCTTTGGTGAACAATGGTATTCGGATCGCAGGCAGGGTAGGACTCCGGCCCATGGCAGCACAAGTTACCGATCGGCAAGCCGGGCGATGATCGGTTTGGCCAATGTGCGCGGATGCCTGCAGTCACTGTTTGCATTGGAGTGCGGGTTTATACTCCGCAAGTCTGGACAATCCTCGCACGGGAGCCGTACATGAAACTCGGTCTGCAACTCGGCTATTGGCAGAAAGGCCCTACCCCACGCTTCATCGAACTGGCGCAGGTGGCGGAGAGTCTCGGTTTCGATTCGGTGTGGACCGCCGAGGCCTACGGCTCGGATTGCTTCACGCCGCTGGCGGCGATTGCCGCCTGTACCAGCAGGATCCGCCTGGGAACCGGGGTGATGCAACTGTCCGCGCGCACCCCGACCTGCGCGGCGATGACCGCGCTCACTCTTGATCATCTTTCCAACGGCAGACTGGTGCTCGGCGTGGGCGTGTCCGGACCGCAAGTCGTGGAGGGCTGGTACGGGCAGCCCTTCACCCGGCCGCTCGAACGCACCCGCGAATGGCTGGAGATCTTCCGCACCGTGGTTGCGCGCGAGAAGCCGCTCGAGTTTCACGGCAAGCAATACGATCTGCCGTGCAGCAATGGTCTTGGGCTCGGCAAACCGCTGAAGAGCATCACCCACCCGCTGCGCAAGACCATACCGGTGGTGCTGGGTGCCGAGGGAGCGAAGAATGTCGAACTCGCCGCGCAGAGATTCGACGGCTGGCTGCCGATATTCTGTTCGCCCTACAAGATGGATATTTTCGACGAGAGCCTGCAGGCTGCGAAGGCGGATTTCGAGATCGCCGCGATGGTCACCATGAGCATCAACGACGATCTGCAGCAGGCACTGGTGCCGGGCAAATGGACCATGGCGCTGTATCTCGGCGGCATGGGAGCCAAGGACATGAACTTCCACCAGAACCTGCTCGGTCGCATGGGTTATGCCGAGGAGGCAACGCGCATACAGGAGCTGTTCCTCGGCGGACGCCAGCAGGAGGCGGTCGATGCGGTGCCCGATGCGCTGGTCGACGAGATCTCGCTGCTCGGCTCCAGGGGGCGGATACGCGAGCGGCTGCAGGACTGGAAGAAAACCCGGGTCAGCTCGCTGTTGATCGGTCACAGCTCGGATTTCGATCTCACGGTGTCGAACATGGAGTTCCTGGCCAAGGAACTGCTGTGATTCGCGGGTTTCGGTCGGACTGAAGACGCGGCCGCTACCCGGATCAGATCAGGCCGCGATCGCCCAGTTCGTCCTTTATATAGGCGTAATAGATTGGCGCGGCGATCAGGCCGGGAACGCCGAACGCGGCCTCCATTACCAGCATTGCCAGCAGCAGTTCCCAGGCCCGCGCCTGGATATGACCGCCAACGATGCGGGCATTGAGAAAATATTCCAGTTTGTGGATCGCCATCAGGTAGAACAGCGCACCCAGCGCCACGAACAGGGATTGGCTGAGACTCACCACGCAGATCACGGTATTCGAGATCAGGTTGCCGAGAATCGGGATCAGGCCGACCACGAATGTGATCAGGATCAGGGTCTTGGTGAAGGGCAGATTGACCCCGAACAGCGGCAATACAAGCGCCAGGTAGAGCGCCGTGAACAGCGTGTTGATCGAGGAAATCCAGATCTGCGCGAACACCACGCGGCGGAACGCATTGCCGAGGCGCAGCGCGCGGTTGGCAATCGAACTCGACAACGGCGCCGATTCGGTATGAACGATCGCGGCCTCCAGCGACAGCAAGCCGCCGATGACCATGCCGATCAGGATGTGTGCCAGCGCCCGGCCGATACCGGTTCCCGCCACCTGGAAGGTGTGCGTGTTTTCCTGCAGCCAGACCACGGCGGCCTTGCGCAACGCGTCGGCATCGGCCGGGATGTAGGCGACAGCCCACGGCGGCAGGCGGGCCCGTGAATTCTCGATGATCTCCGCCATGCGCTGGATCAGTACCGGCAGGCTTTCGCCACTGTGGCGCAGGAATGTGGCCAGCCCGACCCCGGCCAGCACGATGATCGTGATCACGACCATGGCGATCAGCGTCACCGCGACCAGGCGCGCGCCCTGGTGATCCAGCGCCGGTGCGCGCAGCAGCGGCACCATCATGTTCACCAGCGCGTAGACCAGCAACCCGGCAATCAGCGAGGGCAGCAATTCCAGGTACAGCAGCAACAGCAGTGCCGCTCCGAACAGCAGGCAGGTGACGAGATCGATGCGGGAAAATGCGGATTTGTTCATGGCGGCCGGCAGCTTGGCGCGCGGCTCGCCCCGGCGTCAAGTGCAAGCCGACATAATGCTCAGGACAGGCGGTTGGCGCGCATTCCGAGATCCTCCAGCGGGCTCACGGGTCCCTCGAAATCGAGTTTTGCCATCAGGATCCCACGGCGGAAATCCAGCATGTGTTTCTCGGCCCAGCGCGCGGCGGTATCCGGATCGTCGGCGAGGATCGCGTCATGGATACGCTGGTGCGATTCGAGAATACGCTTGCCCGGCTTCAGGCCTTCGATGACCGGGCGATAGGCCGGATAGAACAGCTGGTTCAGCGGCTGGCGCGCCAGCAGCAGCGCATGGTTGCGGGTCGCGTGCGCGACCAGGTCATGAAACTCGATTTCCGCCTCGAGCAGCTCCTCGTCATCATCCAGGGCCGCGCGGGTGCGCTCGAGATTCTTTGCCAGCAGCAGCTTGTGGGTGTCGTCGATGGTGGCGCAGGCGAGGCGCGCAGCCAGCGGTTCGAGGCCCATCGACACCTCCCACAAGTCCTTGAAGGTGACCCGGTGCATCTGCAGTGCGGCGCTGATCGAGCGCGAGGCGGATTCCAGCGTAGGCAGGCGCACGGCGAGTCGCTTGCGCCCGGCGCGCCCCAGCAGGCCGCTCTGCTCGAGCAGGCGGATCGCCTCGCGCACCGTGGAGCGGGTGACGCCGAACTGCTCGGCCAACTCGGTTTCGGTGGGCAGCAGGTCGCCGGCCTGGATGCGTCCGGCGAGAATCGCCTCGCGCATCTTTTCGCTGACCACCTGGTAGGCCGGCGGGCGTTTGAGCGGGCTGAAGCTGTAAGCAAGGTTCTCGGACATGGTATTTCCAGTTGACCCGGAGGGCAGGGCGTAACAGCCTGTGTTTCCATATACTGACCATATTGACATATTGTCGGACAATAGGTCAATATTGGTTCAGATCAACTCATGGCATCCGCAGGCGCGCAGCGCATTGGTGGTCGTGTCAATCCGCATTCAGCACTCACGGGGGCTCAGCACATGTCGTCGACCGTACCGAACCGCAATCCGGGCGAAGAACCACGTCCAAATACCAAGCCCCTGCGCTTCGTGACGGCTGCGTCGCTGTTCGACGGGCATGACGCGGCGATCAACGTGATGCGTCGCCTGATCCAGGCGCAGGGGAGCGAAGTGATTCACCTCGGTCACAACCGCGGCGTGCGCGAAATCGTGCGCGCGGCGTTGCAGGAGGACGCCGATGGCATCGCGATCAGCTCCTACCAGGGCGGGCACATGGAGTTCTTCCGCTACATGGTCGACATGCTGCGCGAACTGGGCGCACCGCATATCCGCGTGTTCGGCGGCGGCGGCGGAACCATCACACCGGAGGAAATCGACGAACTGCAGGCCTACGGTGTCGAGCGTATCTACCATCCGCGCGACGGCATGCACATGGGATTGCTCGGCATGATCGAGGACCTCGTGCAGCGCACCGCGGAACAACGTATCCCGACGGTATATCCCGACAGCGTGTGCATCGATGACGAGATCGCGGTCGCACAGATGGTTTCCGCGATCGAGGAAGGATTGTTCGGCGAGGCGGAACTCGCCCGGATGCGCAAGGAATGGACCTTGCGCGCCGCCCAGGTGCCGGTGATCGGCATCACCGGCACCGGTGGCGCCGGCAAGAGCAGCGTCACCGACGAGTTGCTGTCCCGGCTGCTGCGCTTTTTCCCGGATCGGCGCATGGCGGTGCTCGCCGTGGATCCGACCCGCCGGCGCACGGGTGGTGCGCTGCTCGGGGATCGTATCCGCATGAACAGTCTCGATTCGGCGCGTATCTACATGCGCTCGATGGCGACGCGGCGCCAGCATCTGGCGACCAGCGAGATGCTCGGCGACGTGAGCCTGTTCCTGAAGTCGCTCGGCTTCGACATGGTGATCATCGAAACGGCGGGCATCGGTCAGAGCGATTCGGAGATCGTGGACCTGGTCGATTTCTCGGTCTACGTAATGACCAGCGAGTACGGTGCGGCGAGCCAGCTCGAGAAGATCGACATGATCGATTTCGCCGACCTGATCGTGCTGAACAAGTTCGACAAGCGTGGTGCCGAGGATGCGCTGCGCGATGTGCGCAAGCAGTGGCGGCGCAACCACAACGCGTTCGGCGCCAGGGACGAGGAAATTCCCGTCTATCCGACCATCGCCAGCCAGTTCAACGACCCCGGGGTGAATTGGGTGTTCCACAATCTGTGCGCGCAGCTGGTGCAAAAGCTCGAGCTCGATGCCGCTCGCTGGACCCCGGCCATCGATACCACGCTGCGCGAACCCAAATCGGTGGCGCTGATACCGGGCAACCGGGTGCGTTACCTGGCGGAAATCGCCGAGGAAGGACGTGGCGTCAATGCCGCCGCGCTGACCCAGGCCGCGCTCGCCGACCGGGCGCAGCACCTGCACGAAACACTGCGCGAACTCGGTGATCCGCTGCTGCCGGCGGCGCTTGCGGGATTTGCACCCGATGCGTTGACCGAGGCGAGCGCCGACAACAGCCTGCGCACCATCCGTCAGCGCTACCAGTCAACCATCGACGAGCTCGAGGCGCAATCGCTGAAGCTGCTGCGCGAGTGGCCGGCACGGCTCGAGGGGATTCGCAGCGACGAGTACAGCTACAGCGTGCGCGGCCGCGAGATTCGCGGCGACAACTACCGCGAGAGCCTGAGTCGCCTGAAGATCCCCAAGATCGGTGCCCCGCGCTACACCGGCTGGGGCGAGCTGCTGGTGTTCCTGCTCAAGGAGAACCTGCCGGGATACTACCCCTATACGGCCGGCGTGTTTCCGTACCGTCGCGAAGGCGAGGATCCGACCCGCATGTTCGCCGGCGAGGGCACGCCGGAGCGCACCAACCGGCGCTTTCACTACGTCTCGCGGGGACAGCCGGCCAACCGCCTGTCGACGGCTTTTGATTCGGTCACGCTCTACGGTGAGGACCCGGCGGTGCGGCCCGATATCTACGGCAAGGTCGGCAACAGCGGGGTATCGATTGCCACCGTGGACGATATCAAGAAACTCTACTCGGGTTTCGATCTGTGCGATCCCGCCACCTCGGTATCGATGACCATCAATGGTCCGGCACCGATCATCCTCGCGTTCTTCATGAACGCGGCGATCGATCAGCAGGTCGAGAAGCATCTCAGGCAGAGCGGCGGCTGGGACGCCGCGCAGCCGAAGATCGATGCGTATTTTGCCGGACGTACACGCCCGCACTATGAAGGTCCGCTGCCGGAAGGCAATGACGGGCTCGGTCTCGGTCTGCTCGGCATTGCGGGTGACAAGGTGGTCGATGCCGAGACCTATGCGCGCATCCGCAAGCAGACCCTGACAAGCGTGCGTGGCACGGTGCAGGCCGACATCCTGAAAGAGGACCAGGCGCAGAACACCTGCATCTTCTCGACCGGTTTTGCGATGAAAATGATGGGCGATGTGCAGGAGTTCTTTATCCGCAACGGGGTGCGCAATTACTACAGCGTCTCGATCAGCGGATATCACATCGCCGAGGCCGGCGCGAACCCGATCTCGCAGCTTGCGTTCACCTTGTCGAACGGATTCACCCTGGTGGAGTACTACCTTTCGCGGGGCATGCAGATCGACGATTTCGCACCGAACCTGAGCTTCTTTTTCAGCAACGGCATGGACCCCGAGTACAGCGTGATCGGGCGCGTGGCGCGCCGCATATGGGCGCGCGCGATGAAGGAACGCTACGGTGCCAGCGAGCGCAGCCAGATGCTCAAATACCATATCCAGACCTCCGGGCGCAGCCTGCACGCACAGGAAATGAGCTTCAACGACATCCGCACGACGCTGCAGGCGCTGTACGCGATCTTCGACAACTGCAACAGCCTGCACACCAACGCCTATGACGAGGCGATCACCACGCCGACCGAGGAGAGCGTGCGGCGCGCGGTGGCGATCCAGCTGGTGATCAACCGCGAGCTGGGGCTGAATTTCTGCGAGAACCCGTGGCAGGGCTCGTTCATCGTCGAGGAACTGACCGACCTGGTGGAGGAGGCGGTATACGCCGAGTTCGAGCGCATTTCCGAGCGTGGCGGCGTGCTCGGCGCGATGGATACCATGTACCAGCGCGGCAAGATCCAGGACGAGAGCATGTACTACGAGAGCCGGAAGCACGACGGCAGCCTGCCGCTGATCGGGGTGAACACCTACCTGCCTGCGGCGGGGCAGGAGGAAACCATGACGGTGCGCGAACTGATGCGCTCCTCGGCGCAGGAGAAGCAGATGCAGATCGATCACCTGGCGCATTTCCAGGATCGTCATGGCGCGGAAACCCCGGATGCGGTAGCGGCTCTGCAACGTGTTGCCGAGCAGCGCGGCAACACCTTCGCCGAGTTGATGGAAGCGGTGAAGACCTGCTCGCTGGGGCAGATCTCGGGCGCGTTGTACGAAGTCGGGGGGATCTACCGGCGCAACATGTAGCAGCGGGTGATTCCCGCGATCCCGTGCAGCGATTGACCGCAGCAACGGGTTGTACGCCACTGGTGGTCGACGCGTAACTTGTGAGTGCAATCATTTTCTGCCAGCCTGTGCCGTCAGCTCCGCGTCCGGCGGCTGCAAGAATTCAGTTCCTCCAGGAGTCGCAGGAAACCATGTCAACCATCGATCGCCGCACCCTGATCAGAAACACCGTGGTGGCCGCCGCCGCGCTTGCCACGCCGTTGGCCGCAATGAGCGCGGCTCAGGCGATGAGCGCGACGGAATACCGCAAGCACGATGCGCTGGCGCTGGCCAAACTGGTTCGATCGGGTCAGATCACACCGCGCGAGCTGCTGGAGATCGCGATCGCGCGCGCCGAGGCGGTCAATCCCTCGCTCAACTGCATCGTCGAGAAGCTCTACGAGCGTGCCCGGGAAAGCGTCGCGGCAGGCCTGCCCGCGGGACCCTTCGCCGGCGTGCCGTTCCTGCTCAAGGATCTGGGCATGGCACTGGCGGGAACGGTGACCACCAATGGTTCGCGTTTCTACAGGGACGCGGTCATGGATTACACCAGCACCGTCGTCGAGCGCTACCAGAAAGCCGGACTGGTGATTTTCGGCAAGACCGCGAGTCCCGAGTTCGGCGGCACACCCTGCACCGAGTCGATCCTGTTTGGTGATACGCGCAATCCCTGGAATCTGAAATATACGCCGGGTGGCTCCTCGGGCGGTTCGGCCGCCGCGGTTGCCGCAGGCGTCCTGCCGCTCGCGAACGCCACCGATGGTGGCGGGTCGATTCGCATTCCCGCCTCGTGTTGCGGTCTGTTCGGCATGAAGCCCAGCCGCGGACGGGTGCCGCACGGCCCCAAAGAACTCTCATCGACGATGAGCGTGATCCACGCGGTTTCGCGCAGCGTACGCGACAGCGCCGCACTGCTGGATGCGGTCTGTGGACCGGAACCGGGTCAAACCCTGATCGCGCCGGCCATCGTCGGCAGCTACCTGGAGTTTGCAGGTCGCGCGCCGGCGGCGCTGCGTATCGGGATGATCGGTACACCCGTCACGCACAGCCCGGTCGATCCCGAATGCCGCAAGGCCGCCGCGAATGCAGCCAGGCTGTGCGAGCAACTGGGGCACCACGTGGAGGAAATCGAGCTGCCACTGGATCCGCGCGTGTTCTTTGCGGCCTACGGCCCGATCATGGCTGCCGGCCTCGTGGAACGCGTCAGCAGCAGGGAGCGCGAACTCGGGCGCACGGTGACCGAGAACGACCTGGAGCCGATCATCTGGCAACGCTATCAGGCGGCGCGCTCGAACACCGCCGAGCAACTTCACGCTGCGTTAGTTGGTGTCGAGAGCATCGCGCGGGACATCGCGCTGCTGCAGCAGAACCACGATGTGCTGCTGTCGCCCACGTTGGCCGCGCCGCCGGTGCAGGTCGGCAGGATGAGCCTGAACCAGCCCAACGAATCGTACGAGAAGGAAGTGATCAGCGCTTCGGCCTTCACCATGCTCTACAACGCAACCGGTCAACCCGCGATGTCGGTGCCACTGCACTGGACACCCGAGGGGCTGCCGGTCGGAGTGATGTTCGCGGGCCGCTATGGCGAGGAGCATGTCCTGTTCCAGCTGGCCGGCCAACTCGAACAGGCAAGTCCCTGGTTCGACAAGCATGCGCCCGGCTGATTGCCGGGGAGGGAACGATCGAGCCCAATCCATGGGCGCGATGTTCAGGTCGTCAGCAGTTGGCGCAGCACCATCTGCAGGATACCGCCATGGCGGAAGTACTCCACCTCGGCCGGGGCATCGATCCTGACGATTGCATCGAATGTTGTCTGTGTCCCGTCTTGCCGGGTGACGGCTACCCTGGCGACCTGCCCCGGCTCGATACCCTCAGCGAGGCCGGTGATCGTGAACGTCTCGCTGCCGTTCAACGCCAGCGACTTCGCCGAGTAGCCATCCTTGAATTGCAACGGCACCACGCCCATGCACACCAGGTTGCTGCGGTGAATGCGTTCGTAGCTCCCGGCGATGATCGCCTTGATGCCCAGCAGTGCCGAGCCCTTGGCGGCCCAGTCGCGCGAACTGCCCGAGCCGTATTCGCGCCCGGCAATCACCACCAGCGGCGTGCCCTCGTTCTGGTAGCGCATCGCGGCGTCGTAGATGCTCATCTTCTCGCCGCTGGGCACATGCACCGTCCACGGCCCTTCGGTGCCGGGAACCATCTCGTTGTGCAGGCGAATGTTGGCAAACGTGCCGCGCATCATGATTTCGTGGTTACCGCGCCGCGAGCCGTAACTGTTGAACCCGGCACGCTGCACGCCATGCTCGACCAGGTACTTGCCGGCGGGTGAATCGGCGCCGATCGCACCGGCCGGCGAGATGTGATCAGTGGTGATCGAGTCGCCCAGCACGGCCAGCGCCCGGGCGTCTTCGATATCGGCCAGCGCTGCCGGTTCGCCTGCAAAATCGATGAAGAATGGCGGCTCGCGGACATAGGTCGAATCCGCCGCCCACTCGAACAGGGTGCCGGTAGGCGCCGGCATGCTCTTCCACTTGTCGTCGCCCTCGAAAATACGACCGTATTCCGCATCGAACTGTTCCGAGGCCACCGATGAGGCAACCAGCGCTTCGACTTCCGCGGCGCTCGGCCAGACATCCTTCAGGAACACCGGTTTGCCGTTCTGGTCCTGGCCCAAAGGGTCTTTGGACAAGTCGCACAGTACCGTGCCGGTGAGCGCGCAGGCGACCACCAGCGGCGGTGAGGCCAGATAACTGGCTTTCACCTGGGCGTGGATGCGGCCCTCATAGTTGCGATTACCCGACAGCACCGCGGCCACTGCCAAGTCGTTGTCGGTGACAGTCCTGGCCACTTCTTCCGGCAAAGGGCCGGAATTGCCGATACAGGTGGTGCAGCCGTAACCCACCAGGTTGAAGCCCAGCTGTTCCAGATACGGCATCAGACCGGCCTTGTTCAGATAGTCAGTGACGACGCGCGAACCCGGCGCCAGCGAGGTCTTCACCCACGGCCGCGATCGCAGGCCGGCTTCGACCGCCTTTTTCGCCAGCAAACCCGCGGCGATCATCACCGAAGGGTTCGAGGTGTTGGTACAGCTGGTGATCGCGGCGATGACCACGGAGCCATGGGTCAGCGCCGTGGCGGCGTCAGGCTCGCGCAATCGCTCCGGTGGTGCTTGCAGAACATTGGCCGCTTCGGTGTCGCTTTCGTTGTCGAGTCGGGAAATGAGTTTGGGAATTGGTGCGGCTGCGGCGCCGCTGATGCCGGACTTGAACGACTGTGCGACACCGGCCAGCGTGACACGGTCCTGCGGCCGTTTCGGGCCGGCCATGCTCGGTTCGATCCTGCTCAGATCCAGGTCGAGTACCTCGCTGAAGTCCGGTTCGGCGTCGTCGTCGGTCCGGAACAGGCCTTGTTCGCGGGTGTAGCGCTCGACCCGCTCGACGCTTGCGCCGCGCCCGGTCAGTTGCAGGTACTTCAGGGTGTTGGCATCGACCGGGAACAGCGTCGCTGTGGCGCCGCCCTCGGGCGACATGTTCGACAAGGTCGCGCGGTCGGCAATGGAGAGGCTGCTCAAACCCGGGCCGAAGAACTCGACGAACTTGCCGACGACACCGTGCGCCCTGAGCATCTGCGTCAAGGTCAGCACGAGGTCGGTCGCGGTGGTGCCCGGTGGCAGTTGCCCGCGTGTGCGCACGCCCACCACGACGGGCTTGGGCAGGAACATCGGCTGGCCGAGCATTGCCGCTTCGGCCTCGATGCCGCCGACTCCCCAGCCCAGCACGCCGAGACCATTGATCATCGGCGTGTGCGAATCGGTGCCGACGAGCGTGTCGGGAAAGAGCCAGCCGTCGCGCTCGATGACGACATGGCCGAGGTGTTCGAGGTTGACCTGATGGCAGATGCCCATGCCGGGTGGCACCACGCGAAAACCCTCGAAGGCCTGCTGCGCCCAGTTGAGCAGCGCATAGCGTTCGCGGTTGCGCTTGTATTCCCATTCGAGGTTGATGGCGTAGGCATCGTTGTTGCCGAAACGATCGACCTGCACCGAGTGGTCGATCACGAGGTCGACCGGGACGAACGGGTTGACGCGCTTCGGGTCGCCGCCAGCGCGAGCCACCGCGCTGCGCATTGCGGCCAGGTCGACCACGGCCGGCACACCGGTGAAGTCCTGCATCAGCACCCGCGCCGGCATGAACGCGAGCGACGCAGCGCCACCATTCGGCCAGCGCGCCAGAGATTCGACGTCGGCCTGCGACACGTCACGACCGCCGGCGCGGCGCGCGATGTTCTCGAGCAGGATCTTGACCGTGTGCGGCAAGCGTGCGACGTCGGCGCCGGTCTGCGCGGCCAGCCGGTCAAGGCTCATGTAGCGAGCACTTCCCGACGTCGTTTTCAGTGTTGCGATGCTGTCGAGCGTATTCATGGCGGGATCCGTTGTCGACGTTCAGATACAGGTCATTCTGCGCTCATGAAACGGCCCTGTCTCTTCCTCTTCGCGCACGCGGCCCTGCGTGTTCGCCGCGCTCGCCGGGTGCTGCCCGCCCCAGCAACAGCTGGCGCAACACGACGGCATCGTTGTGTACCTCGTCGCGGGCGGAAAAGACCAGGGTGACCGGGCCCTTGCGCGCCAGCTCACGCAGCTGCGCCAGCAGTTGCGGATGTTCGCGCACCTCTTGTGCGTAGCGCACCTGAAACTCGGCCCAGCGTGCCGGATCGTGACCGAACCACTTCCTCAACCCGGTGCTCGGGGCCAGTTCCTTCAGCCACAGATCCAGCGCCGCGGCGTCCTTGCCCACCCCGCGCGGCCAGAGCCGATCGACGAGCACCCGGGTGCCGTCCTGCGCGCTGGCCGGCTCGTAGGCACGCTTGAGTTTGATGTTGCCAGCGGCGATTCGCGTGCTCACCGATTCACTCCGGGATGACGTAACGCAGGCAGCGCACAATGGCTTCAGGCCGGCTGAGCGCCCGGTTGTTTGGCCGCCACCTGATTCATCGTGTCGAGTGCGAGGTTGGAGTGAGCATAAGCCGCGCCCGCACGCATTTCGGCGGCGACCCAGATTGCCTCCATCACTTCCTGCTGCGTCGCACCCTTGCGCAAGGCGCTCGCGGTATGGCCGCGAATGCAATACGGACATTGGGTGACATGAGCGACCGCGATGGCGATCAATTCCTTCGTCTTGCCAGGCAGTGCGCCATCGGCGAAAACGGCTTCGCCGAAAGCCTTGAATGCCGCCGCCGCAGCAGGCGCTAGCTGCTGGCGCTGTTGATACAGCTCTCTCGATGCTTCGGGGTATATGTGCTTGTCCATGAAACGCTCCTTGCCGGACGGTAGGAAGAGCTGTGGTGAGGCTCAGGCGCTTGCGGCCAGCGCGCGCTCAAACGCGAGTTCGCAGTGCAGGCCTTCCCTGATAGACGTAGAGCCAATCAAGAATAATCGGAACATGCGGGATACCTTACTCGACGGTACCTGATGAGGCAAGGCAACAAGACGCGCGCAGAAAGACGTACACGGTTTGGAGAGAGGACTCTCGTTTAAAGTGACTTGACCCGCTCTCACGAAATGCCCATCATCGGTTTTCCACCAGCTCAGCGATTGTCCATTCAGCCCCCAATATGGGGCGAGTCGCGCAACGTCAGCGGAGCCACCGTGTCGGATTCAGTCAACCAGAGTATCCAGCCCGATGATTTCGATCCAGAGGAGACTCATGAATGGATCGAGTCGATTGATTCCGTGCTGCGTGTACATGGCGCGGAGCGTGCGCAGTTCCTCCTCAACCACATGGTCGATCACGCACGGCGCTCCGGTGCCTATCTGCCGTTTCGTCCCAATACCGCCTACCTGAACACGATTCCGCTCTGGCTGCAGCCCGAGTATCCCGGTGATCGCGCCATCGAGCGGCGGATCGAGGCCTATCTGCGCTGGAATGCGATGGCCATGGTTGTGCAGGCCAATCGACGGAGCACCGAATATGGTGGCCACATTGCAACCTATGCCTCGGCAACCACCCTGTATGAGGTTGGTTTCAATCACTTCTGGCGGGCGGCCAATGCCGAGGGTGGTGGTGACCTGATCTACATACAGGGCCATTCTTCACCCGGAATCTATGCCCGTGCCTATCTCGAAGGCCGGCTGAGCGAAGAGCAGCTCGACCATTTCCGACAGGAAGTTACCGGCAAGGGCCAGGGGCTTTCTTCCTATCCACATCCCTGGCTGATGCCGGACTTCTGGCAGTTCCCGACCGTGTCGATGGGTCTGGGCCCGATGATGGGCATCTATCAGGCCCGCTTCATGAAGTATCTGGAGCATCGCGGCCTGGTCGATACCAGTGGACGCAAGGTGTGGTGTTTTCTCGGCGATGGCGAGATGGACGAGCCCGAGGCGATGGGCGCGATCACGATGCCGGTACGCGAGAAACTCGACAACCTGATCTTCGTGATCAACTGCAACCTGCAGCGTCTCGATGGTCCGGTGCGGGGTAGCGGCAAGATCATCCAGGAACTCGAAGCAGCGTTTCGCGGTGCCGGCTGGGCGGTCATCAAGGTGCTGTGGGGCTCGCGCTGGGATCCGCTGCTGGCGGAAGACCATCGCGGCTTTTTGCGTCGACGCATGGAAGAAGCCGTGGACGGCGAATACCAGAATTTCAAGGCGGAGGGCGGCGCCTATACGCGCGAGCACTTTTTCAGCAAATATCCCGAGTTGAAGGCCATGGTTGCCCACATGACGGATGACGAGATCTGGCGCCTCAATCGCGGCGGTCTCGATGCGGTCAAGGTGTATGCCGCTTATGCGCGCGCCATCAAGCAGGACGGTCGCCCGGTGGTGATTCTGGCGAAGACCACCAAGGGCTATGGTCTGGGTGGGGCGGGCGAAGGACGCATGACGGCGCACCAGACCAAGAAACTCGACATCGATGACCTGAAGGCGCTGCGCGACCGTTTCCATCTCCCGATTTCGGACGCCGATATCGACAAGCTTCCGTTCTACCGGCCGGCACCGGACAGCGAGGAGATGCGCTATCTGCAGGAGCGTCGCAAACAGCTCGGTGGCTATATCCCGGCGCGCAAGGGCAGGATCGATCCGCTCATCGTGCCCGGGCTCGATCTGTTCAAGACCCAGCTCGAAGGCAGTGGGGACCGCGCCGCATCGACCACAATGGTCTTCGTCCGCCTGCTCAGCAGCCTGTTGCGCGATCCGGTCATCGGCCAGTATGTCGTGCCGATCGTACCCGACGAAGCACGTACCTTCGGCATGGAAGGCCTGTTCCGGCAGATCGGCATCTATTCCTCGGTAGGGCAACTCTATACGCCGCAGGATTCCGAGCAGCTCATGTACTACCGCGAAGACAAGGAGGGACAGATCCTTCAGGAGGGCATCAACGAAGCCGGTGCCTTCTGCTCGTGGCTCGCGGCGGCAACGGCCTATGCGAATCATGGCGTGTACATGATTCCGTTCTACATCTACTATTCGATGTTCGGTTTCCAGCGCATCGGCGATTTCATCTGGGCGGCGGGCGACATGCAGGCCAAGGGCTTCCTGCTTGGCGCGACCGCAGGGCGCACCACGCTCGCCGGTGAAGGTCTGCAGCACCAGGACGGGCACAGCCATCTGGCCGCATCCACTATCCCCAACTGTGTGGCGTACGATCCGGCTTACGGCTACGAGCTCGCGGTGATCATCCAGGATGGCATGAGGCGGATGTACGAGGAGCAGGAGCGAGTCTTCTACTACATCACCGTCATGAACGAAAACTACCCGCAGCCTGCGCTGCCCGAGGGCGTTGGGGAAGGCATCCTGCGCGGCATGTACCGGCTGCGCAGTGGAGCCCGGAAAAAGCTCCAGGTGCAGTTGATGGGTTCCGGCACCATCCTGCGGGAGGTGATCGCCGCAGCCGAGATGCTCGAGAAAGACTTCCAGGTGTCCTCCGATGTCTGGAGCGTGACCAGTTTCAGTGAATTGCGGCGCGATGGAATCGATTGCGAGCGCTGGAACATGCTGCATCCCGCAGAGACTCCGCGGCAGTCCTTTGTAGCAGGCAATCTGGCCATGACGGCTGGACCCTGCATAGCGGCCACCGATTATATGCGCATCGTTGCCGACCAGATCCGGCCGTGGATTCCCGGTCGCTATGTGGTGCTCGGTACGGACGGCTTTGGCCGCAGTGATTGCCGGTCGGCGCTGCGCGACTTCTTCGAGGTGGATTCCAGTTATATCGTGATCGCTGCGCTCAAGGCGCTTGCCGACGAAGGCAGTATCGATACGGCCACAGTCGTGAAAGCGATTGCGACGCTCGGCATCGATCCGGCCAAACCGAATCCTGTGACTGTCTGATTTTCCCGGCTCGAGAGTGAATCATGGCACGACGTGAGATCAGAGTCCCGGATCTCGGCGACTTCAAGAGCGTCGAGATCGTAGAACTCGTGGTCAAACCGGGCGATCAGGTGCGTGCCGAGCAGACGCTGATCGTGCTGGAGACCGACAAGGCCGCAATGGAAGTTCCGTCGCCGGTTGCCGGTACGCTCCTCGAGTTGAAAGTTGCCCAGGGTGACCGTGTGTCCACCGGTGACCTGATCGCGTTTCTGGAGGCGGACGAGACCGCAGCCGAGGCGCCGGCGGAGAAAGCCGCGGCCCCCGCTGCCGTGCAGACGGAAGCGCCCGCAGTGCCGCCGCCAGCGCGTCCTGCGCCGGAGCGGCCGGCATCCGCACCGGTCTTGCCGCCGATCGATGAGCCCGGTTTCGCACGTGCCCATGCCAGTCCTTCGGTACGCAAATTTGCCCGCGAACTCGGCGTCGATCTCGGTCAGGTCAAAGGCTCCGGGCAGAAGGGGCGGGCGCTGCTCGACGACGTCAAGCTGTTCGTGAAGTCGGTGCTGAGCGGTGCGATCAGCACGGGCCCGACGCTGGCGAAGGTTCCGGTGGTGGACTTTGCGAAGTTTGGCCCGGTCGAAGTCAGGCCGCTGTCACGGGTACGCAAGATCTCCGGTCCACGGCTGCAGGCGGCATGGCTCAACATTCCGCATGTCACGCAGCAGGATGAAGCCGACATCACCGCACTCGAGGAGTTGCGCAAGGCGCTCAAGAAAAAGGCCACGGCGGCGGGTGTCAAGCTCACACCGCTGGCCTTCTTCATCCGTGCAGCCGTACTGGCGCTGAAGGAATTTCCGGACTGCAATAGTTCGCTGACCGAAGACGGCAGCGGCCTGGTGCACAAGAAATACTGGCACATCGGCTTTGCCGCGGATACGCCGCAGGGTCTGGTGGTGCCGGTGATCCGCGATGCCGACCAGAAAGACCTCTTCACCATCGCGCGCGAGCTTGGCACACAGAGTGAAAAGGCACGTAACGGCAAGCTCGCGGCGAACGAGATGCAGGGCGCTACCTTCACGATATCAAGCCTGGGCGGTATCGGCGGTACGCACTTCAGTCCGATCATCAATGCGCCGGAGGTGGCGATCCTCGGCGTCGGGCGTGCGAGCGTCAAACCGGTCTGGGCGAATGACAGGGTCGTGCCGCGTCTGCTGTTGCCGCTGTCGCTGGCCTACGATCATCGTGTCATCGACGGCGCGACGGGTGCCCGTTTCTCGACCTTCCTCGTCGGTCTGCTGGGCGACGTGGGTCGCCTGCTGGTGGATTGAGCGGCAATGGCAGTGATCGAGGTCAAGGTTCCCGATCTCGGCGACGTCAAGGACGTCGAGATCATCGAGGTGCATGTTGCAGTCGGCGACACCGTCAAGGCGGAAGGCACGCTGATCACCATCGAAACCGACAAGGCCGTGATGGAAGTGCCATCGAGTGCCGCTGGCGTTGTCAAGGAACTGCTGGTGCACCAGGGCGACCGGGTCTCGGAACGGCAACTGATCCTCAGGCTGGAAGGCGAGGCGGCCGTGCCAGCCAGCGCGCCGGCCAGCACCCCGCCGACTCCTCCTTCCGCTCCCTCCGGCAGCAGCATGAACCCGGCGCCCGCCGCGCCAACACCCCGCGCAGAGGAGATACCGGATAGCGTTGCGACTTACAGTGGCCCGGTCGATCTCGAAGCCGACCTGCTGGTACTTGGTGCCGGTCCGGGTGGTTACCCGGCCGCGTTCCGTGCCGCCGATCTCGGCCTCGAAGTCACGCTGGTCGAACGCTGGGCCACGCTCGGCGGCGTCTGCCTGAACGTCGGCTGTATCCCGTCAAAGGCGCTGCTGCATGCAGCAAAAGTCATCGACGACGTCGAAGGCATGGCCGACTGTGGGCTGCGCTTTGCGGAGCCGGAGATCGACCTGGCCGCGCTGCGCGCCTGGAAGGAACGCATCGTCCACAAACTCACCGACGGGCTGGCGACGCTGGCCAAACAGCGCAACGTCGATATCGTGCGCGGTACCGGCAGCTTCCTGTCGCCGCACCATCTGGAAGTCATCGATGGCGAGCAGCGCACGGTCATCGCCTTCCGCCAGTGCATCATCGCGGCGGGTTCCGAGTGCGTGCGTCTGCCGGGATTCCCGGAGGATCCGCGCATCATCGATTCCACCGGTGCGCTGGACCTGCGCAGCGTACCGACGACCATGCTGGTTGTCGGTGGCGGGATAATCGGGCTGGAAATGGCGAGCGTCTACAGCGCACTCGGTACAAAAATATCGGTGGTCGAGCTCACCGACAGCCTCATGCCCGGCTGTGATCCGGATCTGGTGCGCCCGCTGCAGCGGCGTATCGCCAAGCGTTATGCACAGATCATGACCGGCACGAAGGTCACCAGGATCGTGCCGGTAGCCGAAGGGCTGCAGGTCAGCTTTGAAGGCAGGACATCAGCGACTGAAACCTATGATCAGGTATTGATGGCGGTGGGCCGTACGCCGAACGGCAAGCGCCTGTCAGCGGAAAGGGCCGGGATCGTGGTGGATCAGCGCGGCTTCATACCGGTCGACAAGCAGATGCGGACCAATCTGCCGCATATCTTCGCGGTCGGTGATATCGTCGGCCAGCCGATGCTGGCGCACAAGGCCAATCACGAGGGCCGGGTGGCAGCTGAAGTGGCTGCGGGCCACAAGGCCGCGTTCGATGCGCGGGTCATCCCCTCGGTAGCCTATACCGATCCGGAAATCGCCTGGGCGGGCATGACGGAAACCGAAGCGAAGGCCGCGGGTATCGACTATGGCAAGGGCCAGTTTCCCTGGGCTGCCAGCGGCCGGGCGCTTGGCTTCAATCGCGATGAGGGTATGACCAAGCTGCTGTTCGACACCAAGACGCGCCGGGTGATCGGTGCCGGCATCGTCGGTCCGCATGCCGGGGACCTCATTTCCGAAGTCGCGCTGGCTATCGAGATGGGCTGTGATGCCGCCGATATCGGGCTCACCATCCATCCGCACCCGACGCTGTCGGAAACCGTTGCCTTCGCGGCAGAGGCCTTCGAAGGTACGCTGGTCGATCTGTATCTGCCGAAGAAGAAGTAATCCGCTGGGGTACCGGGGGTCAGGCTCCGCCTGGAGACGATGGGCCGGTCCGTAAGGGCCAACTGCCGGAGCCCGTCCGCCAGGCGCTGTAGTTCAGCCCTGCGCCTTGTAGCGCTCGAGCAGCAGTTTCACACGCTTCACATAGGTTTGGGTTTCCGCGAACGGTGGCACCCCCCGGTATTTGTCGACATTGGCGGGGCCTGCATTGTAGGCGGCGGTGGCGAGCGTGACATCGCCATGGTATTGATCGAGCAGTAGTGCCAGGTATTTCACGCCGCCCTGGATATTCTGTTGCACGGCGCCGGGGTCGCTGACGCCCATGTCGCTGGCGGTTCCTGGCATCAACTGCATCAGACCCATCGCGCCCTTGGGCGAGCGGGCATTGGGATTGAATCCGGACTCCGCGTGGATCACCGCGCGGATCAGTGCCGGATCGATGCCGTTTGCCTTGGCCGCGATGCTGATCGGTGTGGTGTATTCCTGCGTGAACAGGCGCGTGGCGCTCCAGTCGATCCTGGAATTCGGATTGCAGGCGTAGCAGGAAAATTCCATGACCTCGTAATGCTGGCTGGCCGGCACCTTGTCGGTGAATGCCGGTATTCCGTTGGCCTGCCGGTAAGTGAAGACCCGGTAAAGCGGGGCGCTGTCGTCGACATTGCCAAAACTGTTGCTTTTCCCGGATTCGCCAGCCAGGGCGCTCTTCGCCAGTATTGCGCACAGGAACACGAGTCCCACGCGCTGGCGCCGGAGTGCATGTATCGGTGACCTGGCTTCGATCATGGCATGGAACGTCGCTTTGGTGGCTACAGCATACGCAACACCAAGCGTAGTTCAAGTTAGGCCGCTGTGGCGCGAGATGGTGCACAATCGCGTGCCTGGGCTCCGCGGTCTGCGATCATGAAGCCCACGCCGCTCGGCAACGGCAGATTCACAGGGTTGTGAAACTGCTCTGGGCCGCTTCATGGCATTCCTCCAGCTGATTCGATCGATCTGTGCTCAGCGTGGATCAAACGCGATGCGCATTTCCTTGAACCCGTCCATGAACAGCGAGCGTGCCTGGCGTGGTGCCGCGAGCAGGCGGATATTCGCCAGGCGACGGGCGATTTCCTCCAGCATGATCTCGAGATTGAGCCGTGCCTGGTGCACACCGATGCAGTAATGCGGACCCTGTCCGAATGTCCGGTAATGCCTGCGGGTGTTTGCGGGATTACGCGTGATATCGAAGCGCGCGGGGTCCGCGAACAACGCGGCATCACGGTTCGGTGCGCCGAGCACACAGACCATCTTGTCACCCCGGCGGATGTTTTCACCGGCGAATTCCATGTCGCGGGTGGCGGTGCGACGCAGGTAGACCACGGTATTGCAGAAACGCAGGATCTCCTCGACGGCCGCCGGCACCAACGCCGGATCCTGCTGCAGCAGGCGGTACTGCTCCGGGTGCAGGATGAACTGGTGTATGCCGAGCGCGAGGGTGTTGCGCGTGGTCTCCATGCCGCCGACGATCAGGTTGTTGAAGAAGCGTCCGAACTCGCGATCGCCGAGCGCCTGTCCGTTGATCCTGGCCGCCAGCACTTCCATCGTCATGCTGTCACGTGGATGCAGACGGTGATCGGCAGCGAGCCGCGCGCCGAATTCGATCAGTTGCATCGAGGCCTGGAAACCGGCAGCACGATTCTCGGCAAATTCGGGATCGTCGGCGAGTGCGAGCGTGTTGGTCAGGTCGACCACGTAACGGTAATCCTGTTCCTGCACCCCGAGCAGCTTGTACATCACCTGCATCGGCAATTGCATCGCCACCTCGCTGATGAATTCGCATTCGCCGCGCCCGATCACCTGGTCGATGATGTCGCTCGCGATGCGACGCATCGCCGGCTTGCGCGCCTTTAGCGCATTCAGCCGGAATGCATAATCGACCAGCGAGCGGTACTTGCGATGCTCGGGCGGATCCATGAAGGTCATGCTCTGCTGCTGTTCGACCAATGCCGCGGGCGGAAAATCATCGAGCAGCGGCCCCTCGCGGTTGCTGAACAGCTTTGGTGTCTTCAGCACGTGGTCGATATCGGCCTGCTGCAGCACCAGCCAGTGACCGCCGGTGGCAAAGTCGTCACTTTCCCAGACGAGGCGCGCGCTGTCGCGCAACTCGTCGATGGACGCGCGCGGCGTGCCGTGAGTGAAGTTGGCGAAATCCAGCAGCGGGCGAGCCGGGCAGCGATTCATCGATGGATCCTCTGTGTTTTTCATGGGGTGCAGTGCCAAGCTTAGCGCAGCTGCACACACATCTGTTGGTCAGCCCATGGCGCGGGTAAACTGCGGGCGTTGGAGCATACGGCCCAGGGGAGATCACGATGAGCGCAGCACACGATGAGGGCGTCGATCGAGAGCATGCCGGCGGATGGTCACGACGCGATTTTGTGGCAATGTCCGTGGCAGCGGGGCTGGCGAGTATGGCGCCCGGCGTTACGGCCGCGGAGACACTCGAGAAGGAGTTCAGCGTAAGCACGCCCGACGGTGCCAGCGATGCCGTGTATTTTTGCCCCGCGGGTGGCCCCACGGTTCCAGGCGTGCTGCTGTGGAGCGATGCCTTCGGCCTGCGTCCGGCGATGCGCGCGATCGGGCGTCGGCTCGCGGGCGCGGGTTACGCGGTGCTGGTGCCGAACCCGTATTACCGCAATGCGCAGGCGCCGGTGCTCGATACCGCGACCTTCAACTTCCGGGATCCGGCGGATCGTGCTCGGCTGAAGACGTATATGGATCCGCTGATGGCCGTGGGCGCCGCGGAGCGAGATGCGGCTGCCTATGCAGCGTTCCTCGATGCGCAACCGCAGGTCGACCGTGGCCGCAAGCTTGCCGCATTCGGCTATTGCATGGGCGGTGGCTTGACGTTTCGCAGCCTTGCCGCGCTGCCCGCGCGCTTTGGCGCGGGGGCGTCCTTTCATGGCGGCGGGCTGGTCACCGATCCGCCCGACAGTCCGCACCTGCTGATACCGCAAATGGACGCGCAGCTGTATATCGCTATCGCGGCGAACGATGACGCGGCGCAGCCCGAAGCCAAGGACGTACTGCGTGCAGCCTTCGACGCCGCCGGTCTGAACGCGGAAATCGAGGTCTACCCCGGTACCCTGCACGGCTGGTGCGTGCCGGATATGCCCGCGTCACAGGGGCAGCCGATCTACAGCCAGCCCGATGCGGAGCGCGCCTGGGCGAAGCTGCTGGCCTTGTACGGCGCGAGCCAGGCCTGAGCCTGAACTCGCGGCGGGGCTTCCTGCCCAGCCACCGGGCCGCAAAGGGGTCGTGCTCGGGGAGGTGTTGCCGTGATGCATGGGATCAGGGTGCAGCCGCGGGTGCCAGGGCACGGAAACCGTGAACTCCAGCATGACAAACAGAAGGGAAAAGCGGCGCTATTCCGGCAATGCCACTCGGGTATCGGCGAGACCGGCATTCATCCGGGCTTCGCCGGGCAACAGCATCACGATCGAGGTGGTCACGGCGGCGATGCCTGCCATGCCCATCAGCAGCACACTGAAGCCCGCGGACTTGACCAGCGGGCCGAGCAGATACACCGCGAGCGAACTGATGCCGAACGAGACCGCGATCCGCGTGCCGCTCACCCGTGAACGCATTGAATCATCGATGTAGCGCACCACCATCGCGTCGTTGAACGGAATGGAACCGAATACGGTGATCATGCAGCCGATGGTCGCGGCGTACCAGAGCCATCCGCTGCTGCCGGAGGCGAGCGCAAACACCACGACCTGCGATGCAACGATCGCAAGAAACAAGGGCTTTACCGGTACCCGGTCGATCAGGCGTCCGACCACGACCTGCGCAAATGCGGCCAGGGTGTAGATGCCGGCCAGCAGCGCGCCGAGAATTGCTGGGTCGCTTATCAGGCCATCGAAACGCTCCGCCATCAGTTGTGCATTGCCATTGGTGGTGAAATTGAAGATCAGGCTGCCGGTGGTGGCGCTCGCGACCATCACCGCGAAGGTGCGCACCGCGAGATGGCGTGGCAGATGCACATGGGTCTGTGCCCGCCTTGCGGGCGCGTCCTGTTCGCGTGGTGCGTAGCGCGCGAAAACAGCACCCGTCAGCAACGCCAGTGCGCCAGGCACCATGAAGGCCGTGCGCCAGCCGAAATATTTCACCAGCAGACCGGTCGAAACTGCGGCCAGCGCGATGCCGAGGTTGCCGGCCAGGCCGTTGATCCCGATCGCCAGGCCCGGGGTGCGCGTGTTCTGGACCAGCATCGGAATGCCGACCGGGTGATAGATCGAGGAAAACGCGCCGAGCACAGTCAGTGCTACGGCGATCTGCAACGGAGTGTTGGTCAAAGCCACCGCGAATGCTGAACAACCCATGCCCGCAAAAAAGACCAGCATCATGCCCCTGCGGCCCCACAGATCGCCGAGCCGCCCCGCCGGTATCGATCCGATGCCGAACATCACGAAGGCGCCCACTGTGTAAGGCATCAGGTCCTCCCAGCGCGCGATGCCGAAATCCGCCGCGATCGCGCCAACCGCGGTCGCAAATATCAGCAGAAACAAATGGTCCAGCGCATGGGCGAAGTTGAGCAGCAGGGAAGGAAGTCGTGGCATTGATGGATGTTCGATCAGTTTGGCCGGCACGCCGGGTCCAGGGGAATGGTCCATGACAGTGTAATTCGTGGCAGCAAACTTTTTTCAAAAAATTTGCTGTCACGAAATGCTCTGTCAGATGCGGCGTTCGCCTCGCCAGTAACGGTCGCGGAGTTCCTTTTTGTACAACTTGCCGGTGGGCAGCCGCGGCAATGCCGCGCTGAACTCGATGGTGCGCGGGCACTTGTGACGGGCGAGGTTCCGGGCGCAGAAATCGAGCAGTTCCCGGGCCAGTGCCTCATCCGGCGCTATCTCCGGCTGCGGTTGCACCACGGCTTTGACTTCCTCGCCCAGGTCTTCGTTCGGAACCCCGAAAACCGCTGCATCGGCAACCTTCGGGTGGGTGATCAGCAGGTTTTCGCATTCCTGCGGGTAGATGTTGACACCACCGGAAATGATCATGAAGGTCGAGCGGTCGCTCAGGTAGAGATAGCCGTCCGCGTCGAGATAGCCCATGTCGCCGACAGTGCTCAGGCTGCCGTCGGCCGAGCGCGCCTCGAGAGTTCGTTGCGGATCATTGAAATACTCGAATTCGGTGGCGGTGCGAAACCATAACTGCCCGGGTGTGCCGGTGGGGCATGGACGCATCTGCTCGTCGAGGATGTGCAACTCGCCGAGCAGTACCCGTCCGACGGTGCCGCGATGCGCGAGCCATTCGCTGCTGTCGCATGCCGCGAAACCCAGTCCCTCGGTGGCACCGAGGTATTCGTGGATGATCGGCCCCCACCACTCGATCATCTGCTCCTTGACCGGTACCGGGCAGGGAGCCGCAGCATGGATCACGGTCTCGAGCGAGCCGAGATCGTAGCGGCTGCGTACCGCTTCGGGCAGCTTCAGCATGCGGCTGAACATGGTCGGAACCAGCTGGCTGTGCGTGACCCGGAACTTTTCCACCAGCGCCAGGTACTGCTGCGGGTCGAAGCGTTCCATGATGATGGCGGTTCCGCCGTGGCGCAGGGTCAGCGAGACGGCCGCCTGCGGCGCCGAATGGTACAGCGGTGCCGGCGACAGATAGACCATGTTTTCGCGGTAACGCCAAAGCGCCGAGAGGAAATCGAACAGCGGCAACCGGTGGGTGGGTGGCGCATCGGGTAGAGGACGCAGGATACCCTTGGGTCTGCCGGTGGTGCCGGAGGAATAGAGCATTGCCGTTCCGATCCGTTCGTCGGCGATCGGGGTGGTCGCAAAGCCCGCCACCGCCCCGGCATAATCACGAATCCGCGAATCGATATCCTCGCCATCGATGACCAGGCACAGCGTTACATCAGCGCAATCGCGCAACGCTTCCCGCGCGATCGCAGCGAGTGCGCGCGACGTGATCAGCACGCGCGACCCGCTGTTGTTCACGATATAAGCGAGTTCGGCCGCAGTGAGAAAACTGTTCACGCAGGTGTAATAGAGCCCTGCACGCTCCCCGGCCGCACAGCATTCGATGTAGCGGCTGTTGTTCTCCATGAAAATGGCGTAGTGATCGAGGCGCTTCAGGCCGTGTGCGCGCAGCAGCCGGGCAAGGCGGTTGGCGCGCGCCTCGAGCTCGCCATAACTGACCGATTCGCCGCTTGCGGCCATTACGAATGCAGGCTTTTGGGGGTGCTCTAGGCTGTGTTTTCCTGGGTACATCGTTGCGCCTGCTCGTCGGCCCGGGGCCCGACAGTATGCCGCGAAAGACTTCCGCCGCGGATGATGAACCGCCGGCTCGCCGGTGGCGGCGGGATCACGATCGATCTTCAGCCGCCAGGCGCTGCCTACCAGTGGTAGCCCAGGCTGAGGATGTAGCTGCTGTCGGTGCTGTCAAAACCCGGTGGCGGGTTGTTCTGCCAGTCGACGTTGTACTGCAGCGTGGAGTTCAGGTTCAGCACCATCGGAAAGCGTAATCCGGTCTTGACGCGCATGATCACGTCGTCGGGACTTTCCAGGCTGACCAGCCCTTCGTGCTCGTGGAAGAACTGGGTCTTGCCCTCGAACAGGTACTGCGCATAGCGCAGTGCCCAGCGTCCGGCCGCGTAACCATCGTCCTCTTCGAGATCGTAATCGTTGTTCACGTAGGTAAGACCGCCTTCCAGTGCAAGGCTGCGTTCGGGAGTGTCGAAGAACTGGTAACCCGAACCGCCACCTATCGTGGTGCGCAGGTTCAGATCCTTGAATTTGTCTTCCTCGACATCGGTGTTGGCGTAGACATACCATTTCTCGTCGAGGAAATGATCGTACTTGAAATAGCCGCGGTTTCTGCGCGCCGTTTCGGTGCCGGACTCTTCCTTGAGTTCGCCGGCAGCGCCGATCGTGAAGCGGTTTTTCCTGCTGCGGACGATGGTTTCGGCGTCGTATAGCAGCTGGTCGTTATCGGTGTTTCCGCGGTTCGAGGTCAGTCCGAGATTGACCCGCCCATCCACGCTCACCCCTTCTCCGGTGATTTCCGGCGGCGGGTTGATATACGCAACATCGGCCAGCGCGATAGGCTCGGTGCTGACCACCTTGCCGGAGCGCAACACGACACCTGCATCATCGTCGGCGCCCGTTGCGACGGCCTCCATCACGGTGCCATCGCTCAGCATGAAGCGTGTCGGCTGTTCGGTCGAGATCGAGCGCACCTCGCTCCACAGGATCACGACATCGCCGGCATAACTGGTCTCGAGGGTCAGCTTGTCACCGTTCTTGCTGACGATCTTGCCGCTCAGGCGATCGCCTCCGTTGAGCAGGACCACATCGGCACAGGCGCTGGCGAGTGGTATCAGCGTCAGGCCGGCTGTCATGGCAATGGCTGCCCGGTTGCGGGAAGTTCCGTCGATCATAAAATCGTCCTGTCTGTTGGTTGTTGTCGCGCAGCGCGGCATGTTTGCAAAAAACCGCGGTGCTGACAACCAACAACACCACCAGCCGCTACCTGTGAACCGTACCCCGGCGCTATACTTGCGGCGCTTTTTTTGCGGTGTGCCGGCCATGATGGCAGTTGCCGCTCACACGCCATCCGATCCGCGTATTCGCGGATTCCCGTTTCGAGGTAGACGCATGGGCGCTCAGTGGAAGGTCAAGGGCAAGGCGGATGCGGCTGCGGCCAAGGGGCGCATATTCACCAAGCTGGCCAAGGAGATCATGGTCGCAGCGCGCGCCGGTGCGGACCCCGACATGAACCCGCGGCTGCGCAAGGCGGTCGAGCAGGCCAGGCGCGCCTCGATGCCGCGGGACACGCTCGAGCGCGCGATCAAGAAGGGCGCCGGGCTGCTCGATGAGCAGGTGCACTACGAACTCGTCACCTACGAGGGCTTTGCTCCGCACCAGGTGCCGGTGATCGTCGAGTGCCTGACCGACAACAAGAACCGCGCCGCGATGAGTATCCGCATGCTGTTTCGCAAGGGGCAACTCGGCAATTCCGGCTCCGTGTCGTGGGATTTCAAGTATCTCGGCATGATCGAGGCCACACCGGACAGCGACGATGCGGACCCTGATCTGGCGGCGATCGAGGCGGGTGCCCAGGATCTCGAGCCGGCCGAAAATGGTGCCACCCTGTTTCTGACTGACCCCACCGATCTCGATGCGGTGAGTCGCGCGTTGCCTTCCTACGGGTTCACCGTGCAATCGGCAACGCTCGGCTACCGGCCGAACAACCCGGTCACGCTCGTCGCCGATGCGCGGGCCGAGGTCGAGACCTTTCTCGAGGCCCTCGACAGCGATGACGATGTGCAGAGTGTTTATGCCGGTCTTGCGGACTAGCGCAGCGGTCCGTCGCAGCCGATGTCGCGTCGATGAGCGGTGACAGCGAGACCACGCGCCTCAACAAGCATATCAGCGACACCGGCATGTGTTCGCGGCGCGAGGCCGATCGCCTGATCGAACAGGGTCGGGTGCGGATCAATGGCCGGGTTGCCACGATGGGCGAGCGGGTCGCTGACAGCGATCGCGTGACGGTCAATGGCAAGCCGCTGCGGGCGCGGCCGCGTGCGGTATATCTCGCCTACCACAAACCGCCCGGCATCACCTGCACCACCGATCGCGCGGTACCCGGCAACATCATCGATGCGCTCGGCTACCGTTCGCGGATCTTTCCGGTCGGGCGTCTCGACAAGGTGTCCGAGGGATTGATCCTGCTCACCAACGACGGCGATATCGTCAACAAGATCCTGCGTGCCGGCAACGCCCACGAAAAGGAATACGTGGTCAGCGTCGACCGACCCTTCGACGGCGAGTTCCTGCGCAGAATGGCCGGCGGGGTGCCGATACTCGGCACTGTCACGCGCCGCTGCAAGGTGCGCCAGTTGTCAGCGAACAGCTTCAATATCGTGCTGACGCAGGGCATGAACCGCCAGATCCGGCGCATGACGGAACAGCTCGGTTACGTGGTCACGCGCCTGAAACGGGTGCGGGTGATGAATATCCGGCTCGGGGCGCTGAAGAGCGGGCAGTGGCGCGAACTGAGCCGCGCCGAACAATCGTTGATCGAAGCGTTGCTGAAGGACTCCAGCAAGACTGCCTGAGTTGCGCTGCTCCGTGTCCGGCATGCACGACCATGCGCGGCTTGCGCAGGGCAGTTCGCCCTGGGCAAGCCGTGTTCGGAAGGTTTTTCAGGGCGAGCCGATCAGATGCTCCGGCGCTTCGCGGGTGGAGCGGATCTCGCCGCGCGACAGGCGCCCGAAATAGCCATGCATCTCGCGCTTCACCACGGGCGCCAGCAGGTACAGGCCGATCACGTTGGGCACCGCCATCAGGAAGTAGATCGCGTCGGAAAAATCGACCAGTTGCGCGAGTGGCATGGTCACGCCGACCACGGTTGCGCAGAGGTAGAACAGCTTGTAGCAGATGTCCACCGTGTTGCTTTCGCCGAACAGGTAGTTGGCGGCCTTGGTGCCGTAATAGCAGTACGAGATCATGGTCGAGTAGGCGAACATCAGCACCACTACCGCCAGCACATACGGAAACCATGGCATCACGGTGGCGAACGCCGCGGAGGTGAGGGCCACGCCTTCGGCCTGCGGCGCTATCGTGGGCGCGCCGGAGATCACGATCACCAGCGCGGTGAGCGAGCAGATGATCACGGTGTCGATGAACGGTTCCCACAATGCGACGAGCCCTTCCGTGAGCGGCTCGCCGGTCTTCACGCTGGCATGCGCGATCGGTGCCGAACCGATGCCCGCCTCGTTGGAAAAGGCCGCGCGGCGAAAGCCCTGCAGCAGTGCCCCGACCATGCCGCCCTGGATCCCTTCGGGGGTGAATGCGCCGTAAAGAATGGTCCCGAGTGCGTGCGGGATCTGTTCGGCATGGGCACCGATCACGATCAACGCCGCGACCAGGTAGGTCAGTGTCATCAGCGGCACCAGCTTGTCGGTCACGCTGGCAATGCGCTTTATGCCGCCCAGCACCACGATACCGGTCAGCACCGCCATCACCACGCCGAACAGCCAGGCCTGCCCCGCGAGCAGGCTGCGTTCACCGCCGGTGATCAGCAGCAACTGCTGGTAGGCGTTGTTGACCTGGAAAAAGTTGCCGGCCCCGATGGTGCCGAACAGGCACAGCACCGCGAACGTGAAGCCGAGTACTTTGCCGAGCGGTGCAAGCCGCGGATAGTTGGCCGCTATGCCCCTGGAGAGGTAATACATCGGGCCGCCCGAGACCGAGCCGTCGGGGCGCTCGCGCCGGTATTTCACCGCCAGCGTGCATTCGCAGAACTTGGTGGCCATGCCGAGCAGGGCCGCGATCACCATCCAGAACGCGGCTCCCGGTCCGCCCAGCGTGATGGCCACCGCGACACCGGCGATATTGCCCAGCCCGACGGTTCCCGAAAGCGCCGTGGCAAGGGCCTGGAAATGGCTGGTGTCGCCGGTGTGGTGGGGGTCTTCGTAATCGCCACGGATGATGCGAAAGCCCTGGCGCATGCCGCGCAGGTTGATGAAGCGGAAATAGATGGTGCAGAACGCCCCCGCCGCGATCAGCCAGAACAGGATCCACGGCACCGCATAGCCGCCGAGGTCGATGGCCGCGAACACGAGGCCCGCCACCGCGTCCGCATAAGGCTGGAAGCCATCCGCGATATGCTGATCGATCGCGGTATCCGCGTACGAGGAGGCACCCGGCAGCAGGGCAGCGAGCATGACAGGGGGCCTTGTTCGCATGGTTTTATCCCCGCAAAGAGCCGCATGTTACAGCACGCCCGGGTGGTGCGGACGGCGCCGGGCATATTTGCGTTGTGATGGTGCTGGGCGTTTGGCTATCATCGCCGTATAGGCGTTGCGTGCCCAGGTGCGCGTTTCCAGGTAAAGCATTCAGGTGTCCCGACATGAAACGTACTCTAGCTGCAGCGATTGCCGCTGCCGGAATTCTCTCGGTCCAGGCGCTGGCCGGTGTGCCCTTCGACCAGTTCATCGGTTTCGGCGCAAGCTACGACGACAGCGGCCAGTTTCCCGACCTCGATGTCGATACCAGTACCGGGCTTCGTTTCACCAATGTTGATCCGGCAACCGGCAAACGCGGGCTGGCGTTTCCGGAGTGGCTGGCCATCGATCTGGGGCTCGGGCGCATGAACCCGTCCACGCCGTTGCTGGCGTTCGGGCCGCGCAGCGATACGGTCGCTACCGACAATATCAACTTCGCGGTAGGTGGCTATCGTTCCGAGGAAGTGCTGGCCTCGGTGGTGGGCGATTCGGTGGTGAGTTTCGGGCCGTTCACCGAAACCCAGCCCGGCTTCCTGGCGCGGGTGGCATCGGGTGATGTGCAGTTCGGACCAAACACGCTGTTCTATGCCCTGATCGCCGGCAACGATATCCGTGATGTGGACGATCCGGTACAGACTGCCGATATCAGCGCGCAGATCGTTGCTGCGCTGGTCGATGCCGGCGCGAAGTACATCGTGCTGCCGACCTTGCCGCGGCTCGGCGAATTTTCCGAGTCAACCAACCTGACAGCAACCGGACGCACCCAGCTCTCGCTCGATCGCAGCGCGGCGGCGGTTGCCTACAACGATGCTTTCGAAAGCGAGCTCAATGCGCTCGATGGCAATTTCATCCGGGTCGATGTGCTCGGGCTGTTCGACGAGGTGCTTGCCGATCCGGTGAGCTTTGGTTACCCGGCCAGCATCGATCAGACCCGCTACTGTTACAGCAGCAGCGAACTCGGCGGCATCAACTGCACCGAGCCCGCGGGTCTGGGCAAGGCCAGTGGCGGCAACCCGGACGATTTCGTGTTCAACGACGGCCTGCACCCGACGCAGGCGGCGGCAAAGGCCGCCGCCGATCTGATCGAATCGGTGATCCGGGCGCCGGGCATGATCGCGCTGCTGCCGGAAGCGGTGCTGAACGATGCGCGGGCCTACCAGAACACGGTCAACGATTACCTGGTACAGAACCGCTGGCACGAGATGCCCGGTAACGTGCAACTGTTTGCCTCGGTGCAGGGTCTGGACATCGATACCGGCGACACCCGGGCCACGCCAGGGGCCAGCTCCGATGCGGTCGATCTCACGATCGGCGGCAGCTACGGTGTGGGCATGGGCTGGTTCGTCGGTGCGGCGATCGGCTCCCAGGAAGGCCACACCGAGCTCGACGATCATGGCAGCGAGTTCGACACCTCCGCGCTGCTGGGCTCGGTATTTGCCGGCTATCGCTGCGATATCTGGTTTGCCGACGCGGTGCTGACGATGGGCAATTCCGATATCGAGAACATCGACCGGGTGTTCAATATCGGCAGCGTGCAGGTGCGGCGCGAGAGCGGCGACACCGAGGCCGATGTGGTCGGGATGGCGGCCGATATCGGCGTGAACATGATGTCGGCGCGTTCTCCATGGCGCTTCGGTCCGTTTCTCGCGCTCGATTACCTGGACATCGATGTGGATGGCTACTCGGAGCAGGGCACGCGTTCCTCGGCGATGAGCTTCGGTGACCTGAACCGCGAATCGACCGTGGGCAGTGCCGGCGTGTTCGGCAGCTATCCGTTCACGATGGGCGGCGCGGCGCTGGAACTCTACGGCGATGTGGCCTATGTCGAGGAGTTCGAGGATCACACCGACAACGTGGAAGCGGTAGTGAAGTCGCTCGCCGCTGGTCCCTCGTTCCGCATGCCCGGTTACGATATCGACAACGAGGGCGTGCGCGGCACGCTCGGCGTCAATGCCAACTGGAACAGCGGGGTGCGGGTGGGTCTGTCCTACCGCTACGCGGACAACGATGTCGAAACCCAATACCTCAATCTTTCCGCCAGTTATGGCTTCTGAGGCGAGCTTCAGGCGATCGGCAACGGTCTGAATCCAAACAAATACAGGAGCATATGCAATGCGAATTGGCTTGATGATAGGCGCGACCCCCGGGCCCGATCCCTCGCTCGAGGGTCTGATCAGCGTTGCCCGTGAGGCTGAAGCCAGCGGTTTCGACAATCTCTGGATGGCACAGGTATTCGGTTTCGACGCGATAACCGCGCTGGCGCTGATTGGTCGCGAAACCAGCCGTATCGGTCTTGGTACGGCGGTCGTGCCGACCTATCCGCGCCACCCGACGGCAATCGCGCAGCAGGCGCTGACCGCCGCCGCAGCTTCGGGCGGGCGTTTTTCGCTGGGCATCGGGTTGTCGCACAAGATGGTGATCGAGGACATGTTCGGCTTGTCCTATGACAAGCCGGCGCGCCATATGCGCGAATACCTGTCGGTGCTCGGGCCGCTGCTGCGTGGCGCGCCGGCTGATTTCGCGGGTGAGGATTACCGGGTGAAACTGGGTCTCGATGTGCCCGGCGCCAAGCCGGTGCCGTTGATCGTTGCCGCGCTCGGTCCGCTGATGCTGAAAATCGCCGGCGAACTGGCCGATGGCACCACGACCTGGATGACCGGGCCAAAAACCCTCGAGGAACACATCATTCCCGCGATCGGGAATGCCGCGAAGGCGGCCGGCAAACCCGCGCCGATCGTGGTTGCCGGCTTGCCGATCGCGCTCACCACGGATATCGACGCGGCGCAGCAGAAGATCGCAAGAAATCTGCAGATTTACGGCATGCTCCCTTCCTATCGCTCGATGCTCGACCGCGAAGGGGCCGCCGGACCCGCGGATGTCGCGATGCTCGGCGACGAGAGCGCCCTGCGTGCCCGATTGCAGCGCCTGCGTGATATCGGCGTCACCGATTTCAATGCCGCGATGATCAAGGTCGACGAGGGCTCGCTCGAGCGCACGCGCGAATTCCTGGTCGCGGAGTGCGCTCGCTCCTGAGCGCCCGGCGGGACGGTGTTCAGCCCGCGGGCGGTGACGAACGCTCGACCGTAACGCCGCCAATCTCGCTTGGCAGTACCCGCTGCAGGTAGTCACGGTAACGTTCCCGCTCCGCATCATCCGGGTTGAACACCGATTCGAGGAATGCGCGCACCGCGAGGATCACGATGCGGTGCTGCAACAACGGTGATATCGCCGGCGGCAACGGGTCCACGCGGCACAGGCGGTTGTCCATGTTGCGCAGGATGCCTTCGTCCTCGCTGCCGAGCAGCGAATACAGATCGATGTCATCAGCGGCATCCGGGGTCTTGCCGGCCACGAAATAGCAGCCGATGCTGTCGGCATTGTCGAGCCAGCGCAGCATCGATGCCTGATCGGAGAAGCCGGTGTGCGATGCGCCGTGAATGCTCACCAGCCAGGCGTTGTTGATCCGCTCGAGCACCGGTCGGGCATTGTCCTCGTAGGGGACCATTGCATCGATATCGCCCGCGATCATCATGAACGGAAGCTGCGATTGCTCGAAGAAGCGGCGACCGAACAGTTGCAGCGGTCCGGCAATCGATATCGCCGCCTTGACGCGCAGGTCACGCACGCGCGGGTGATAGGCAGCGAGTTCGGTGGTCATGCCGCCGAGCGACAGGCCCGCCAGTGCGATGCGTTCGGCATCGACGCGGCGATGGAAACGGTTTCCCGGCTCGCGGTTCCACTCGAGCAGGGTGTCGATCAGAAAGCTCACATCGCCGGGCTGGTTCATCACATCCATCACGTTGGCACCGCCGGGTGCGCGGTAGTTGGTCAGCGGGAAATCGGCGGCCACCACCAGGTAGCCGTGGCTGGCCAGATACTCGGCGAGATAACGCGGTTCCTCGCTGTTGCCAAAAAAGCCGTGACTGTAGACGATCAGCGGCAACGCCTGGTCGGGAAGGTTCTTGCCGTCGCTGTCGAGCGGAAACCAGGCGCGCGTGTGCAGTGTGCGCCGAGGCGCGCCGGGAAACTCCTTGTTGGCCTGGGTAGGGCGGCTCGCGTCTGCGAGCGTGTATTCGTGCGTGCCCACCTCGTAGGGCCCGTTGGCCAGCACCGTTACGCTGATCGATTCCTCGGGCAGCGGCGGCGGTTCGGAAAAGTTCCAGGCCAGAGCCAACCCCGCCACGATCAGGACCAGTATCACCACGATTTTTTTCAATGAGCGCACGTCAGTTGTCTCCGCTGCTGAATAGTTGCTCCAGGCGCTGGTCGACCCAGCTGTGCAGGCGCCAGTCCATGATAAAGCCACAATGCCCACCGTGCTCGGTCAGCTCGATGCTGAGCGCCGCCGGCCGCGCCAGATGTGCGAGATCGGCGGCCGGGATCACCGGGTCATCGCGGCTGGTGAGGATATGGCAGGGGATGCAAAGCGGCGCCAGTCGCCCGCCGGTGATGGCGTAGGCTTCGAGATAAGAGCGGGTATCGGCAAAATCGGTATGGCGGGGTACGAAAAATTCGTTCATCTGCTGCAGCGTCCTGAGCTCGCGCAGTTCCTCGCCATAGCCATGCTCGGGAAAGTGGCGCAGTTTTTCCCCCAGCGCGCGGCGCCATTTGCGGCTGAAGTACCGATGATAGATCGGGCTGCGATCGAGAGCGCGCATGGTATGGGCAGGGTCGAGCACCGGACACACCGCGACCACCCGCGCGAGGGCGATGCCGCGTGCCGGCGCCTGCAACGCCACCCGCAGCGCAAAATTTCCGCCCAGCGAGAAGCCGCCGAGAAATACTTCCCGATGCGGGTGCAGGCGCACGATGCGCTCCACCGCGTCGACTACCTCCGCGATGCGCGTCGAGTTGAACAGCTCGCGGTTGAGATGATGGCTGGGCCCGTGATCGCGCAGATGCAGGCGGTGGATCGAGAAGCCGTGCCGGTACAGGTGGCTGGCGGCGGACAGGAGGTAAGCCGAATCCGAGCTGCCGTGCCAGCCGTGGATCAATATCGCCAGGCCGCGCGCAGCCTCGGGATGCGCCGAATACTCGCCGTGCAGCCGGATGCCGTCCTGGCAATCGAGAATCTCCTCCCGAGAGGCTGCCAGCAGCGCGCGCGCACGCCGCCGCACCAGCAGCTTGCGTGGCCCGGTGCTGGCCAGGATCGATTGCAGGTGCGCGTTGCGCAGCAGGCGCGGGGGATCGTACACGGAACGCCGTCCTTGTTGCGCTCGGATGGTCGGGGATTCTAGTCGAATTGATCGGATTGCGAAGCGATGCGAGGATTGCGTTGGCGCCGGCCCGGCGCAGATGCAAATTTCAACATGACAACGGCAGCGAGGCATCATGAAATTCTGGCAGGCGGTGACCTGGATGGAGCCCGAGCAACTGGTCGGAGTGGCGCGCTTTGCCGAGGAGCTTGGCTTCGAGGGCATCTTCAATGGCGATCACGGCGTATATCCGCAGCGGGTCCGGGCGCCATACCCCTATTCCGCCGACGGCAAGCCGCCGATGACACCGGATTCCGATTACCCGGATTGCTGGGTCAGCATCGCGTTCATGGCCGCAGCCACCACGCGGCTGCGCTTCACCACTTCGGTTTATGTGCTGCCGCTGCGCAATCCCTTTGAAGTCGCGCGGGCGACCGGCACGTTGTCATTGCTGAGCAACGAGCGCTTCGTGCTCGGTATCGGAGCGGGCTGGATGAAGGATGAATTCGATATCTACGGGGTCGATTTCCACACCCGGGGCAAGCGCTTGGATGAAATGGTCGTGGTGCTGCGCAAGCTGTGGACTGGCGGCATGGTGGAGCACCATGGCCGATTTTTTGATTTCGAGCCGCTGCAGATCGCCCCGGCGCCGCGCTGCCCGGTGCCGATATACACCGGTGGCGGGAGTGCAATCGCGTTGCGCCGTGCGGCGTATACCGCCGATGGCTGGATCGGCGCAGGCAACACCGCCGAGGAGGTTCCGGGGATTCTCGCCGAGCTGGGTCGACTGCGCACGGAAGCCGGGCGTTCGGATCTGCCCTTCGAGACAATCATCGGTTTGAAAACGCCGCTCGATCGGGACACGCTGCAGAGTCTTGGCGAGCAGGGGATGAGCGCCTGCGTGAATTATCCGTTCCAGTTCAGCCTCGGACGTCGATCCACTCTGGAGCAGAAGAAGAGGGTGATGGAGGACTTCGCGGAGAAAATGATCAGGGCTCGAGGCTAAAAAAAAGCGGCCCGAAGGCCGCTTCACGATACCGCCCGCGAGCGGATCAGTTGTAGTTGTAGACCACGTCGAGGCCGTAGGTGCGCGGTTCGCCGAAGGTGTTTCCGGCCCAGCCCAGCGAGGCGAAGTCGATACCCCATTGGCGGTATTCCTCGTCCATCAGGTTCTTGCCCCAGAGCGATACCCGCAGCGAGCCGTCTTCGCAGCAGCCCAGCTTGATATCGTTCAGGCTGAGACGTCCGTTGATGAGCGTGTGGTCATCGGCGGAGTCATACTGGTTCTGGAACGCATGGAATACGACTTCGTCCTTGTAGGTCATGTCCATGCGTGCCGACAGCGCCCCGAAGCTGAAGGGCTCGAAGTCATACTGCACCCCGAGCGCGGCGGAGTTCTCCGGTGCCTGCTGCACCGTAGTCACATTGGAGATATCCTCGAGCATGTTTGTCGCCGGGTTGAGCGCCATGTACTCGTCGAACTGGGCATCGAGGTAGCCGTAGGTCAGGTCGATGGTCAGGCCGTCGACCGGCACCATCGCGATATCGAACTCGATACCCTCATAGGTGCCGGCGCCCGCGTTCACGATGCGGCTCGACGCACCACCGGAACCCGCCTCGAATTGGGCGATCTGGATATCGGTGTAGTCGTTGGTGAATACCGCGACATTCAGCCGCAGACGATTGTCGAGCAACTCGGACTTGAGACCGAGTTCCCAAGTCTCGACTTCCTCCTTGTCGAACGGAGTCTGGAATGCCAGGAGGTTCGTCGCGCGGGCATTGAAGCCGCCGCCGTTGTAGCCGGTGGCGTAGGTCAGGTACACGCTGATATCGTCGGTGATCGCGTAATTGCCGTTGGCCAGATAGCTGACATTATCCCACTTGTCGTCGGCCTTGCCGGGAGCAGCCACGGTTGTGCCGGGAATGTCCTGGTTGTAGATGTAGGCGTCCTTCTCGTCTTCCGTGTAACGGATGCCCAGCGTCAGGTCGAACTGTTCGGTGATCGCGTAGGTGCTCTGGGCGTAGGCCGCCCACGATTTGGCGTTCTGGCCATATTCGAAGTCGCTCAGGCCGGGGATACCGGGATCGTCGGCGCCGGGTATTGGCAGGCGCTGGCTTCCTACGCACAGGCCTCCGCGATAGGCGGCTGGACAGAATCCGGCGTCGTCATACCTCTGCCCAATATCGGGTGTAAAGGCTCCCTGGCCGGCAACGAATACAATCGGAACCGTAGGCGTTTGCGGGTTGACCTGCTCGACATCCTCCTCGTAGTAGAACACGCCGCCGGTGTAGTTCAGCTTCTCTTCGAAGGCGGTGCCGATGATCTGGATTTCGTGCGAGTCCATATCGATGGTGCCCACGTCGATCGCCGCATGGAAGCCCGGGGTCGGAACCTTGCCGTTGTTGCCCGCGAACACACCGTAGAACAGGTCGCGCGCGGTGTAGGCGCCGCCATCGAGGTCGGTGCTTTCGTAGCCCGAATCGGTCTCGCGCTTGCCGTAGATGTATTTCAACGTCAGGTCGTCCGCTACTTCCCAGGCCGCGGCGAAGGTGTGGCCTTCCACTTTGAGCCACTCCTCGGTGACTCCGTCAAGGTTGAAATCCATATGACGATTCTTGGGATTGCCAACGGTATTGGCCATCTGCCGGTACATCGAGCCGCCGAGCGCCTGGTAATCGAATGGCGTCGTGGTGAAGCCGTTGTACCTGGTGGTCTTGACTGCGGTCACCTGGTACGGCGTCGGTACTCCCTTGTTGTCGGTATTGTCGTAGCTGTAGTCGAAGGTGAGTGCTTCGGTGGGGGTCCAGCGCAGCGCGACGCGATAGGCCTCGTTGTCCTCGGAAGCCAGGTCGTCCGCGATTTTGGTGGCCGGTTGTACGGGGAGGCCGTCATAGTGGTTCTTCGCCCAGCCATCGGTCTCCATCGCCATGTACGAGACCTTGGCGGCCAGATCGCCCATGGCCGGCAGGTCCAGGCTGCCGCCGTAGCGCATATAACCGTAGTTGCCCACCGAGGCCTCGACCTTGCCACCCAATTCACCAGTCGGCTTCTTGGTGGTCACGTTCATCGCGCCGCCCGTACTGTTGCGCCCGAACAGGGTGCCCTGCGGGCCACGCAACACTTCGATGCGCTCCAAGTCCACGACATCGAACACGCCACCGACGGTCTTGCTCATGTAGACCCCGTCGATATAGAACCCGACCTTGGGGTCGGCCAGCAACGAGGTCTCACCGATACCGACACCACGAATGGTGATACCCAGGTTCGAGTTCGAGGACGGCTGCTTCCCTATGTGCACGTTCGGTGCGAAATCCCCGACCTGGGACATATCGAAAACGCCCAGGTCATTGAGTTTGTCCTCGGTGAACGCGGTGATCGCGATCGGGGTGTCCTGCAGCGATTCCTCGCGCCGCTGGGCCGTGACCACGATTTCCTCGAGCCCGCTGCTGCGCGTGTCCTGGGCCATTGCGGGGGCGCCGATGCCCGCGGTCGCGGCGATCGCGAGCGACAGGGCAGACAGGCGAAACTTGTATTGCAGAGGACGGTTACGCATATCAAAGGTCTCCATGGTTTATTGATGCTAAATAGCGTACGAGCCTGCCGGCGCCCTGTTGCTTCCCCTGGGCGACGCGACCGCCCGGATCATCGTCCGGACCTTGACTGGCGTGAGCCACCAAGGTCCCGCATTTGCGACGATCCGATTCCGACACGGCGAAGCATGGACTCGTGCCCTCTCGCATGCACTATCAAATCGTGCCAAATCCCGTGATTTTTTCGCAATGCAGTCTGTCTTCCCCTTATCTAATCCCCCGGGGGGGGAAGCGATTACTTCAAGTTGTCATACACTGGCTTCCTCGAAAACCAAGTCGTGGCACTTTTTCGGTGCCGCCACATTCCAGGAGAGAATCGATCGATGCAAACCACCAGGAAGCGTCTTGTCCAGGCCTGTACCACCGCCCTGATCGCCATGTGCGGCGCCCAGGCCCTGGCCCAGCAGGGCGGACTCGAGGAGATCGTTGTGACCGCGCAAAAGCGCGAGCAGTCACTGCAGGAGATCCCGGTCGCGATCACCGCGTTTGGCGCCGACGCGCTGCAACAGCAGAGGATTCGCGATGTAGGCGATATCTCCGGTCTGGTACCCAATGTGCAGATCAACCCGTCGCCGAGCGGATCTACCGGGGTGACCGTTGCGATCCGCGGCTCGGTGACCATCAACCCGGCGGTGACCTGGGAGCCGACGGTAGGCCTTTACCTTGACGGTGCGTTCATCGGCAAGAACGTCGGTGGTATCTTCGATGTGGCCGATCTCGAGCGCGTCGAGGTGTTGCGCGGCCCGCAGGGTTCACTGTACGGCAAGAACACCGTGGGCGGGGCGATCAACCTGATTACCCGCAAACCCTCCGGTGAACTGGGCGGCACGCTGCGCGGGGGTATCGGCAACGAGGGCTATTACCAGCTTTATGGCAGCGTGGATACCCCGGCGCTGGGCACGGTCGGCGAGGGGCTGGGGCAACTGAGCGCCAATATCACGCTGCAGCGCGAGGAGCGTGACGGATTTACCGACAATATCGATGACCCGATCGGCATGGCGCCGTTCGCGGGTCCGCGCTCCAGCGACGAATACGCCAACAAGGATGCCGATGCGGGGCGCATCGCGCTGGCACTGGATGTGACGGAGCGCTTCGATATGCGCTACGCCTACGATTTCAGCGAGAAAGACCAGGAACCCACCGCCAGCGTGCTGACCGCGGTGGACGATCCGGGCCTTGGCTTCGGCGCCCTGCTCTCGCCCTATATCCAGAGCGAGAACGATTACCCGAGCAAGCTCAGCAACGACCAGTCGCGCTACGAGAAATCCGAGGTCGAGGGTCACGCACTGCACCTGAATTATCGCCCCGGCGAGCTGGGGTCCCTGGGTGACGTGACTTTCAAGTCGATCACCTCGTACCGCAAACTCAGCTGGGACGATGCGATCGATCTCGACGGATCGCCGATCGACTTTTTCCATTCCGAGCGCCATATCGACTATGACCAGTTCTCGCAGGAACTGCAGATGGTCGGCGCCACCGAGCGCCTCAACTATGTGCTGGGCCTGTATTACTTCGAGGAAGACGCCGATGTGAAGAACCCGATCACCTTCTTCGGGGTGTTCGGCTCGCCGACCGCGCCCAACGCCTATGGGCTCGAAGGCGATTCGATGGCCGCCTTTGGCCAGGTCGATTGGAAGCCCTCAGCGGCCGTGCTCGAGGATCGCCTGACCGTCACGCTCGGCGCGCGTTACACCGAGGAATCCAAGGATCAGTATATCGATCACCCGATAACCACCGCACCGGTGACGCCATTCAGTGCGGACAGCAATGACGACTGGAGCAACTTCTCGCCTGCGGTGACCTTGAACTGGGCGTTTACCGATGCGTTGAACGTCTATGCGCGTTATGCCGAGGGCTGGAAATCGGGGGGCTACAATGGTGAGTCCGACTCCTTGGCGGCATTTCTCATGGCCTACGACCCGGAAGAGGTGTCTTCTTATGAACTCGGCCTGAAGTCGCGCTGGCTGGATGATCGCCTGCAGCTCAACGCGGCGGTGTTCCGCAACGATATCAGTGACATGCAGCTTGCGATCTTCCTCGCTGATGCCGCAGCCTCCTCGGTGGTTACGAACGCCGGCAAGGCGACCGTGCAGGGCTTCGAAATCGAGATATTGGCACAACCGCTCGACAATCTGCAGCTCAGCCTGAACTATGGCTATCTCGACCCGGAATACGACGAGTACATCGACGGCGGGGTGGATGTTTCCGACAATCGTGACTTCCCGTACTCTCCCGAGAACACCGCGAATGCCGGGTTGCAGTACACGGTGCCCGGCGTGGCCGGTGGCGACCTGGTCGCGCGGCTGGACTGGATCTACGTCGATGATCGCGTCGCCTACCCCGATCCGGCGCAGAACCTGCGTTCGCAGCTCGACAGCTACAGCCTGATCAACGGGCGCCTCAGCCTGGCCGATATCCCGGTGGGTGATGGCAGGATCACGGTCGCGGCCTGGGGCAAGAACCTGACCGACGAAACATACCGCGTCAACACGCTCCCGTTCCTCATCTGGACCGCGAGTTATTTCGGCGACCCGCGCACCTACGGCCTGGAAATCAGTTACGACTTCTGATCCGGCCAGCAGGCGCAATCGAGCAGCAACGGGCCTGGAGCGATCCAGGCCCGTTTTGCGTTTGGCGATTCTCGAGTTTTGCCGCGGGCGCGGGTGGGGTAGACTCGCGCGACAGATTATCAGTCAATGCCGGGATGGCGTCGGGAGCAGTACGTGGAATTCGATCTGGTGGTTCGTAACGGACGCATCGTGGACGGCAGCGGTGCGCCGGCATTCGTCGGTGACGTGGCGGTGCAATCGGGGAAGATCGCTGCCCTGGGCAAGATCGAGGGCCGTGGCCGGCGCGAGATCGATGCCACGGGCAAGCTGGTGACGCCCGGCTGGGTCGATGTGCATACCCATATGGATGGCCAGGCGACCTGGGACCCGCTGCTCTCGCCGGCCTCGAACCATGGCGTGACCACGCTGGTGATGGGTAATTGCGGGGTGGGGTTCGCGCCCTGCAAGGCGACGCCCGAGGCGCACGATGCGTTGATCGCGGTGATGGAAGACGTGGAGGATATCCCCGGCACGGCCCTGCACGAGGGCATCAGCTGGGACTGGGAGAGTTTCCCGCAATATCTCGATGTGCTCGAGCGCCTGCCGCACGCGATCGACGTCGCGGCGCAGGTGCCGCACTGCGCGGTGCGCACCTTCGTGATGGGCGAGCGTGGCGCGCGCAACGAGCCCGCAACACCGGATGATGTAGCGAAGATGGCGGCCATCGTGCGCGAGGGCCTCGAGGCCGGCGCGATCGGCTTCAGCACCTCGCGTACCCAGTTGCATCGCACCCGTGACGGCGAGGTGATGCCGGGAACCTATGCCGACGAGGCGGAATTGCTGGGTATCGGCAAGGTGCTCGGCGAGACCGGCAAGGGCGTGTACCAGCTGGTGTCGGACTGGGACGAATGGGAAAAGGAGATGGACTGGATGAAGCGCCTGTCCATCAGCAGCGGCCGTCCGATCGGCTTCGTGCTGTTCTACCGTTCCAACGAGGAATGGGACCGGGTCCAGAAGCAGCTCGAATACGTGCGCGCGGCCAATGCCGAGGGCGCCCAGCTGATTCCGCATGTCGGGGCACGCCCGGTCACGATCCTGATGGCCTTCGACGGCACCGTGAACCCGTTCATGATGCACCAGAATTTCGCGCCGCTGGCGGCATTGAGCCATACCGAGCGCCTGCAGCGCTTGCGTGACCCGGCGGTGCGCGCGGCCATTCTCGCCGAGCGGGTGCCAAAAATGGGCCACGACATTCTCGACCGCCTGCTGTGTGAATTCGAAACCATGTACGTGCTCGAGGACCAGCCGTTCTACGAGCCGCGCGCAGAAGACAGCATCGCCGCGCAGGCCGCGCGCCTCGGCGTGAATCCGGCGGCGCTGGCCTATGACCGACTGCTCGAGAACGATGGCAAGCGGATGTTCTACTTTCCGATCTTTGGCTATGCAACGCACGATCTCAGCCGCCAGGTCGCGATGCTGCAGGATCCGAACGCGATCATCAGCCTGTCGGATGCCGGCGCCCATTGCGGCGTGTTGTGCGATGCCAGCATGCCGACCTTCATGCTCAGCTACCTGGTGCGTGATCGCAAGCGTGGCGAGCGCCTGGCGCTGGAGTGGACGGTCAACCTGCAGACACGAAAAACCGCACGCTCGGTGGGCCTGCTGGATCGCGGCGAACTGAGCCCGGGAATGAAGGCGGATATCAATATCATCGATTTCGAACGCCTGCGACTGCATACGCCCGAAGTCATATATGATCTGCCGGCGGGTGGCCGGCGCGTGTTCCAGACCGCCGAGGGCTACGTGGCCACGATCGTGAACGGCGAGGTGATCTACCAGGACGGCAAGCCGACCGGTGCGATGCCCGGGCGCCTGGTGCGTGGCAGCCAGCCCGCCCCCGCCGCGCCACATCACTGAAACAACGAGGAAATATCATGGCCAATTGTTATCTGGCGCAGGAAGCAAGCCGCAAATCCGGCAAATACGTGGTCGAGGGCGCCAGGCAGGCGTGGCTGGACCTGTTTGCCGACGATGCCCTGGTGCAGGATCCGGTCGGCGTGTCGCCGCTCGACCCGAGCGGCCTCGGCCATCAAGGCAAGAAAGCCATCGCGGCGTTCTGGGACATGGCGATGCCGAACGGGATCGCGAGTTTCGAGATCCGCGAATCGCACCCGGCGGGTGATTCCTGCGCCAACGTGATCACGCTGTCGAACCGGCTGCCCGATGGCACGGTGGTCAGCACGGATTGCGTGGCGGTCTACACCGCCAACGATGCCGGCAAGATCGTGTCGCTGCGCGCCTACTGGGATTTCAGCAAGCTCGCGGCGCAACTCGAGAAGATGGCGGCTGCCTCGTAGGCGGCTTCCTGGTCGGATCCGGACGCGGGCAGATGCGCATTGTCCGCGGTGGATGATCGCCTCGTTTCGCCCGGCGCCAGGCCGGGATCGCGAGCGGTTTGTCGGTTGTTCTAATTCATACAGGTGATGCGCGTGCGCCGTGGGTCGCGCACAATCGGGCATTCAATCGTTTGGACAGGAGGGGGGTGTACGTCATGAGCGATGTCGAGCGACGCGTGAGCAGTGGACAAAGCTGGGCGGATTTCTGTGATGCGCTGAAGCGCGCGGGCGAGCAGATCCAGCGTCCGGAGGCACCGGCGGATGCCTTCACCCGTGCCGAAGGCTATCGGTATCTCAGCCGCCTGGCGCGGGCCGGGCTCGAGTGGTATCTCGAGTTCAACGACGCGGACTTTCCGGTGCTCTACAAGCCCTCGCACGAGACGATCAAGATCGGCGCCGACAACCCGGACAACATTTACGAGAAGGCGGTCGTCAACGGGCGCAACGATTACCGGGTGCGCGGCAAGCGCGGCAGCGTGCATTACATCAGCATGACCACCAGCAAGGGGAGCTACGCGGAAAACTTCAAGCAGACCGAAACCGGATTTGTCGACAGCAACGAGTTGGACGTCGACGCCGACGGGCGTTTCGAAATCATCCTGAGTGCCACACCGAAACCCGGCAACTGGCTGCCGATGGACGTGGATTCGCAATCATTGCTGATCCGTCAGACTTTTCTCGATCGCGAAACGGAAGTGCCGGCCGAATTCGTCGTCGAGCGTCTCGATACCGGTGTCGCGCCGTTGCCGCTGACCGCGCAGAAACTCGATGCCGGTTTGCGCACCGCGGGCACCTTCGTCGAAAACACCGCGCGCATGTTTGCTGACTGGAGCGCCTCCTGGCTCGACAAGCCGAACCAGTTGCCGCCGGCCAACCAGGAACTCTGCCAATCAGTCGGTGGCGATCCGAATATTTTCTATTACCATGGGTTTTTCGACCTGGCCGATGACGAGGCACTGGTGGTCGAGGTGGCGCGTATTCCGGACTGTCGTTCGTGGAATCTGCAGGTCGACAACTACTGGATGGAATCACTCGATTACCGTTATCTCAGGATTCACGTCAACAAGCACACCGCGCAGTACGCCGCCGATGGCAGCGTCCGGATCGTGATCGCCGGGCGGGCCCCGGGCGTCGGCAACTGGCTCAATACCGCCGGACACCGCAGCGGCACGCTGTGTTTTCGCTGGATCGGCGCCAGCGAACAGGTTCACCCCACATGTCGGGTGGTGAAAATCGACCGCCTCGAACAGGCGGAGAAATGAAGATGGCGAACCCCGTTGTCTCACTCGACGCCGACCTTTTGCGCCAGCAGGCGCGCGCCGAAACCGGTCTCGAGGATTTTGGCGACGAGAGTCATGTGGACGCGATGCAGCATCTGCTCGATGCGCTGAACACCGAGGCCAATCTCAACGAGGCGGGGCGAGCGATGTTCGCCGGGCGTATCCGCAATATCCTGGTCTGCCGCTTGCGCGCCGAAGACTGGTTTCGGCGCCATCCGGAGATCCTCGAGGAGGAAATCCGCGCACCGCTGGCAATCGTTGGCCTGCCACGTACCGGCACCACGATGATGCACCGCACCATTGGCGCCGATCACCGCATGTACGCGCCGCTTTGGTACGAGGTGCGCTATCCGGTGCCGTTCCCGGGCACCGATTTCAACGGCATCGATCCGCGCATCGCGGTGGCCGAAGCGGAAGTCGCGGCGATGCTCGAGGCTTCGCCCGAACTCGCCTCCATTCACCCGATGGATGCGCGCGGACCGGATGAGGACATCATGCTGCTCGAGCAGTCGTTCTTCAGCGGGGTGCCGGAGTCCTTTGCGCATATGCCGTCCTATGGTGCCTGGCTCGACCGCCAGGACCAGCGCCCGGGTTACCGCTACCTGAAGCGTCTGTTGCAGTTCCTGCAATGGCAGAAAAAGCGTTTCGGCCAGGGTAGCGGCGAGCGCTGGGTGCTGAAGGCGCCGCACCACCTGCGTTATCCGGCGGCACTATGCGAGACTTTTCCCGACGTCAGTATCCTGCAGACACACCGCGACCCGGTGCAGACGATCCCCTCCTACGGCAGCATGATGCATGCGCTGATCAGCCCGCTGGCGAACGCTTCCGACAAGGCTGCCATCGCGCAGCATTGGGCCGGGCACTGGGACCGCGCGATGCGTGCCACGATGCAGTTTCGCGATGCCGGGCACGAGCACCGTTTTCTCGATGTGTGGTACCAGGATACCGTTGCGAAGCCGCTGGAGGAAATCCGCCGGCTCTACGATTTCATCGGCATGCCGTTCACCGAGGAAGCGCGTGCCGAGATGGAAAAATGGCGCGATCTGAACCGCCGCGAGGAACGCCCGAGCCATCAGTACACGCTGGAGGAATACGGCTTTACCGAGCAGGGGCTGAAGAAGTCCTTTCATGAATACCGCGAGCGCTATATCCTTGCGCGCCCGACCCGCTGATTTTCACTTCCACGGAAACACGAGTATGACAGAGCAGAAGGCGACCAACGTTCATTGGCACGAGGGCGAGATACAACGCGAGCACCGTCACCAGTTGCTGGGCCAGCAGGGAGCGACGCTGTGGTTCACCGGCCTCTCCGGCAGCGGCAAGAGCACGGTCGCGGTGGCGCTCGAGGAGGCGCTGCATCTGCGTGGCAAACTCGCCTACCGCCTCGATGGTGACAATATCCGCCTTGGCATCAACAAGAATCTCGGCTTCAGCGCCGAGGACCGCACCGAAAACATCCGCCGTATCGGCGAAGTGGCCAAGCTGTTCGTCGATTGCGGCGTGATCGTCCTGACGAGTTTCATCAGCCCCTATCGCGCCGATCGCGACGTGGTGCGTGCGCTTCATGATGCCTCCGGGATGCCGTTTATCGAGGTGTTCGTCGACTGCGCGCTGGCGGAGGCCGAGAAGCGTGATCCGAAGGGACTCTACAAGAAAGCCCGTGCCGGCGAGATCAAGAACTTCACCGGTATCGACGATCCTTACGAGGCGCCGGCAGCCGCTGAAGTCCATCTGCATACCGACCGCATGACCCTGCAGCAGGAAGTCGACATGTTGCTGCACGAACTCGAGAAGCGCGGCATCCTGTCGACCTGAGATGCGCAGATACCCGACCAACCCCGGAGGACGCACGCCATCGTGCGTCCGCTCCCGGTCCGCCCCACGAATGGAGTCAGCACCATGATGAAACCGCACGGTTCGGAACAACTCGACCCACGCTTCGTGTACGACGCCACGCGTCACGCCGCGCTGCAGAAAGAAGCCGATGGGCTGCCCTCGCTGCTGCTCAATTCGGCGGCTGCCGCCAATGCGGTGATGCTCGGCGCGGGCTATTTCAACCCGCTCACCGGGTACATGAACAAGGCCGATGCGCTGAGCGTGGCAAAGAATATGCGTACGGTGGCCGGCCTGTTCTGGCCGGTGCCGATACTGAACCTGAGCAAGGACGTGGCGGCTATCCGTGGCGCCAGGCGTATCGCGCTGCGTGATCCGAATGTCGAGGGCAACCCGGTGCTGGCAATCCAGACGGTCGAGGCCATCGAGGAATTCAGCGAGGCCGAGATCAGCCAGATGGCGGAGCAGATATTCCGCACCCTCGACCCCAAGCATCCGGGCGCGGGAACCTTTGTCTCGCTGGGTCGCTTTGCGGTATCGGGTCCGATCGAGGTGCTGAACTTCAGCTATTTCCACAGTGATTTCCCGGACACTTTCCGCACCGCGGTGGAGATCCGCAACGAGATCACCGAGCACGGCTGGAGCAAGGTGGTGGCCTTCCAGACCCGCAACCCGATGCATCGCGCGCACGAGGAGCTGTGCAAGATGGCCAAGGAGGCGGTCGGTGCCGATGGCGTGCTGATCCATATGCTGCTCGGCAAGCTGAAGCCCGGCGATATCCCCGCGCATGTGCGCGACGCCGCGATCCGCAAGATGGTGGAGCTGTACTTCCCGCCCAATACGGTGATGATCACCGGTTATGGCTTCGACATGCTTTACGCCGGTCCGCGCGAGGCAGTGCTGCACGCGGTGTTCCGTCAGAACTGCGGCTGCAGCCACCTGATCGTGGGGCGCGATCACGCCGGCGTCGGCAGCTATTACGGTGCCTTCGATGCGCAGAGCATTTTCGACGAAGTGCCTGCCGGCGCGCTCGGCATCCAGATTTTCCGCGCCGACAACACCGCGTATTCGAAGAAGCTCAACAAGGTGGTGATGATGCGTGACGCACCGGATCATGGCGACGAGGATTTCGTGCAGCTCTCCGGCACCAAGGTGCGCGAGATGCTGGCTGCGGGCAAGGACCTGCCGGTCGAGTTCGCACGCCCCGAGGTCGCCCGTATCCTGATGGGCTACTACCAGAGCGAAGCGGCCGGTTGATGCGCGTTTTCTGATTTGCGGAGCACTCGATATGTTGCTGAAAGACAAGGTGGTGATCGTTTCGGGCATCGGTCCGGGGCTTGGCATCGAACTGGCATTGCTGGCTGCGAGCGAGGGGGCGCGCCTTGCGATATGTGCGCGCACCGCATCCAAGCTCGACGATGCCGAGCAGCAGGTGGCGGCGCTCGGTCTCGGCACCGAAGTGCTCAAGGTGCCGACTGATATCAGCGACCGGGTCCAGTGTCAGGCGCTGGTCGAGCAGGCCGTGGCGCGTTTCGGGCGCGTGGATGTGCTGATCAACAGCGCCTATGTGGGTGGCAAGTTCGAGCCGATCGAGAGCGCCGATCTCGATGACTGGAAAGCGACCATGGATATCAATTTCTTTGGCACCATGGCCTTGACGCAGGCGGTCATCGCGCCGATGAAAGCCCAGGGTGGCGGTTCCATCGTGATGATCAATACCATGGTCACGCGGGTGCCGTTGCCGTACCAAGGCGGTTATGGCGCCTCCAAGGGCGCGCTGAAGGTCGCCACCGCGCATCTGGCCAAGGAACTCGGCGCATACGGGATCCGGGTCAATTCGGCCTTCATGGGCTGGATGTGGGGCCCGCCGGTCGAGGGTTATCTGAAGGGCGCGGCGCGTCAGCAGGGCACCACGGTCGAGGCGCTGCGCAAGGAGATCGGCAAGAACATCCCGCTCGGGGACATTCCGGACGACGCCGATTGCGCGCGGGTCGCCATCTTCCTCGGTTCGGAATACAGCCGCGCCATGACCGGAGCCTGTCTCGATGTGAATGGTGGCGAATACCTTCCCGCATAAATTTTTTCAGTGGCAATCTGTTGATTTCATTTGAAAAAAGCAGGATACGGGATGTTTCGAGAAAATTTTTTCGGGTTCCCCGGAACTTTGCCCACAGGCCCAAGTCTCACTATTGCGAATGATGTTTGATGGTTAATCCCCTTACCTTCATTGTCATTTGTGGTTTGGTTAGTGTTGTCTCCTAAAGCTTGGCCCGGCTACCCTGCCGGGCTTTTTTTTGGCTCTCGAAAAAGGAGCGTGAAATGCCGGACCAGGCTACCAGGACCGAAATCGAAGCAGCGGCTTTCCGTCGTCTGCTGGCCCATCTCGACGAGCGCAAGGACGTGCAGAACATCGAGCTGATGAATCTTGCCGGCTTTTGCCGCAACTGTCTTGCCAAGTGGTATCGCGCGGCGGCCGAAGAACGCGGCGAGGCGCTCGATTCCGACGAGGCGCGCCAGATCGTCTACGGCATGCCGTACACTGAATGGAAGGAAAAATACCAGCGCTGAGACCGGCTACGGCCTGGCGTGCGGTTCGGGCTGAGGCTTGCGATGTGCGGCCAGCAGCAGATCGAGAAAGGTCTGCGTCAGTCGTGAGCGTCGCGCCTCCTGGCGCACGATCGTCTCGAAGGTGCATTCATAACTGAAATGATCGCTGCGCAGTGCCCGCATCAGGCCCTGCTGCACAAAACTCGCCGCGTAGTGATCCGGCAGAAAACCGATATAGGCTCCGGACAGGATGAAAGTCGCGACACCCTCCTGGTCATAGGCCGTGGCGAGGCGTTGCAGCCCGAACTCGTGGCCGCGTTCCATATTGTCCGAGTGAAAACCAAGCCCGGCAAAAGCTAGTTGCTGTATATCGCTGTCGGTGACCAGCGCTTGTTCGCGACCGAACAGTGGGTGATCGGCGCCGCAATACAGATACATGGTTTCGCCGAAGAGGCGCTGATATTCGCAGGCGCCGGAGCGCCGGTGGGTGGGAATCACCCCGATGTGGTAACGCCCGTCGAGAATGCCGCGCTCGATCTCGTTGATCGGGTGCACCCGCAGTTCGATGGCGACATCGGGTGCCAGTCGACGCAGTTCGCCGATCGCAGTCGCGATCCGCGCTTCCGGGTTGGTCGCCGTCTTGTCGAACAGCGCCAGCTGCAGGGTGCCACTCAGGCGCTGGTGCAGGTTATTGATCTCGCTGCGCAGGTCCGCGAGCGAGCCGAGCACGCGAAGCGTGGCCTGGTAGATCTGCGCACCCTCGGGGGTCAGTGCAAAGCCGCCGCGCCCGCGTCGGCACAGGCTCATGCCGAGTCGTGCCTCGAGATCCTTGATGTGGCGGCTGATGGTCGAGCGGCCGATGTTGAGCTGCAATTCGGCCGCCGCGAAGCCGCCACTTTCGACCACGGCCCGAAACACCCGCAGCAATCGCAAGTCGAGGTCGCTCACCTGGGCCAATACCGGTCGCTTCATCGGATGTACCGCCGGTTTTCCATTCTGTTCACTTCGCCGCAACCGCCACGCATCTTCATCCGGTATGAAATTCTCAAAAGTTTCATATATAGGCAACTGAAATTGCAAAAATATGTGTTTATGAAACTTAAGGCAAGGCCTAAACTGATGTTTTGACACCCGAACCGCGCCCGCGAAGGATAACTCGCATGACCCACGCAACAAGCAGTACCGATCTGGTCGCCGCGCTCAGTCGCGAGGATCTCGAAGCTCACTGGATGCCGTTCACCCCGAACCGGGAGTTCAAGCAGAACCCGCGCATGATCGTGCGGGCCGAGGGTTGCCACTACACCACCACCGACGGGCGCCGCGTGTTCGACAGTCTCTCCGGCCTGTGGTGCTGCGGGCTCGGCCATGGACGCACCGAGATCAGCCAGGCGGTGGCACGCCAGATCCAGGAACTCGATTACGCCCCGGCGTTCCAGTTCGGACATCCGCTGTCGTTCCGCCTGGCGAACCTGCTAAAGGCGATGACCCCGGAAGGGCTCGACTACGTGTTCTTCACCAATTCGGGTTCGGAATCCGCCGACACGTCGCTGAAGATGGCTCGTGCTTACTGGCGCCAGAAAGGGCAGGGCACCAAGACCCGGTTCATCGGCCGCGCCAAGGGTTATCACGGGGTGAACTTCGGCGGCATCAGCCTCGGTGGCATCGGCGGCAACCGCAAGCTGTTCGGCCATGCCCTCGACGCCGATCATCTGCCGCACACCCTGCTCGCGGAGAACGCGTTCTCGCGCGGGATGCCCGCGCATGGCGTGGAGCTTGCCGAGCAGCTCGAGGAACTGGTGGCGCTGCACGATGCCTCGAATATCGCGGCCGTCATCGTCGAGCCGTTCGCGGGCTCCGCGGGCGTGATCGTGCCACCCGCCGGTTATCTGCAGCGGCTGCGCGAGATCTGCACGAAGCACGATATCCTGCTGATCTTCGACGAAGTCATCACCGGTTTCGGGCGCGCGGGGGATGTGTTCGGGGCCCAGGCGTTTGGCGTCACGCCGGATATCCTCAACGTCGCGAAATGCCTGACCAACGGCGCGATGCCGATGGGCGCGGTGATCGCGAGCGGCGAGATCTACCGGACCTTCATGGCCGCGGGCGGTCCGGAGTACGCGGTCGAATTCCCGCACGGCTACACCTACTCTGCGCACCCGGTGGCCTGTGCGGCGGGTATCGCTGCGCTCGAGTTGTTCCAGCGCGAGAACATGGTCGCCAGGGTGCGTGCATTGGCACCGTATTTCGAGGACGGACTGCACGGCCTGAAGGGCGTGAAACACATCAGCGATATCCGCAACTTCGGGCTGGCCGGCGCGATGACCATCGCCGCGAAGCCCGGCGAACCGCTGCGCCGGCCCTACGAGATTGCGCTGGCGATGTGGGAGCGCGGTTTCTACGTGCGCTGGGGCGGTGATACCCTGCAATTCGCGCCGCCTTTCGTTGCCGAGAAATCCGATCTCGACGCGCTGTTCAATACCCTCAACGACGTACTCCCGATGGTGGCCTGAGATGAATGTACAAGTGAAACTCGAAACCCTCGGCCATTTCATCAATGGTGTGGCCGTTGCGGACACGGCCCGTTCACAACCGGTCTTCAACCCCGCGACCGGACAGGTGGTGCGTCACGTCGCACTGGCCTCGAAAACGACTGTCGAACAGGCAATCGCGGCGGCCGAGGCGGCATTCCCCGCGTGGCGCGACACGCCGCCGCTGAAACGCGCGCGGGTGATGTTCCGTTTCAGGGAACTGCTCGATCAGAACGCCGACGCGGTTGCGGCGCTGATCACCGAGGAACACGGCAAGGTGCTCGACGATGCGCTCGGTGAGTTCCTGCGCGGCGTGGAAGTGGTTGAGTACGCCTGCGCCGCGCCCGAGCTGCTCAAGGGTGAACACAGCAAGAACGCCGGTCCCGCGATCGATTCGTGGTCGGAGTTCCAGCCGCTCGGCGTGGTGGCCGGCATCACGCCGTTCAATTTCCCGGCCATGGTGCCGATGTGGATGTTCCCGATGGCGATCGCCTGCGGCAACTGTTTTGTGCTGAAACCCTCGGAACGTGATCCCAGCGCGGCGTTGCTGATCGCGAAGCTGTTCCGCGAGGCAGGTCTGCCCGACGGCGTGTTCAACGTGGTGAATGGCGACAAGGAAGCCGTGGACACCTTGCTGTCCGATCCGCGCGTGCAGGCGCTGAGCTTCGTCGGCTCGACACCGATTGCCGAGTACGTCTACCAAACCGGTACCAGACACGGCAAGCGCATCCAGGCGCTCGGCGGCGCGAAAAACCACGCGATCGTGATGCCGGATGCGGATCTCGACAACGCGGTCAGTGCCTTGATGGGCGCGGCCTACGGCTCCTGCGGCGAGCGCTGCATGGCGATCTCGGTGGCGGTGGCGGTGGGCGACGAGGTCGGCGATGCGCTGGTGTCGAAACTGAAGGAGCGCCTGTCCCATCTCAAAGTCGGACCCGGCACCGTGCCGGGCACCGATATGGGTCCGCTGATCACCCGGGCGCACTTCGAGAAGGTGCGCGGCTATGTCGATCTCGGTGTGGCGGAGGGTGCGGAACTGGTGGTCGACGGGCGCGGTCTCGATGTTGCCGGTCACGAGGAAGGCTTTTTTCTCGGCGCTTGCCTATTCGACAAGGTGACTTCGGAAATGCGTGTTTACAGGGACGAGATCTTCGGCCCGGTACTGTGCGTGGTACGCGTGCGTTCGCAGGAACAAGCGATGGCATTGATCGACGCGCACGAATACGGCAACGGCACCTGTATCTTCACCCGCGACGGCGAAGCCGCGCGCTATTTCACCGACAATATCAAGGTCGGCATGGTCGGCGTGAACGTGCCGCTGCCGGTGCCGGTGGCCTGCCACAGCTTCGGCGGCTGGAAGCGATCCCTGTTCGGTGATCTCTACGCTTATGGCCCGGACTCGGTGCGCTTCTACACGCGCCGCAAGACGATTACCCAGCGCTGGCCGAATGGCGGGGTGCGCGAGAAGGCGACGTTCGCGTTTCCGTCGAATGGGTGAGGGGAGACTCCGCGATCAGCGGTCCGAGCCGCTGGCGGAAAGTATGAGGTGCTTGCAAGGGCGAAAGCTGCACGTCCACACTGAACCACTACCTACTTGCGCAAGGATGCGCAGTCGATGCACGCACACGCACGATTGATTCGGCTTGATGCTATTTGGACACCAGGTTTTCCAGCGACTCGGGATCGCCCAGTTTCAGCAATTGTTTGCCCTCGTTCTTGCCTTCGAACAAACGCAAGAACGTCGCTGGAATAGCGTCGAAACCCTCCTGGATATCGTTGCGGAAGGCAATTTTGTCTTCCATTGCCCACACCGCCAATTGCGCCAGCGCCTCGTCGTTACGGTCGTAATAGTCCAGGGCGATGAACCCTTGCATACGCACCCGCCGGATCACCAGGTTGACCAGGTTGCGGGGGCCGACCCGAGGCTCTTTCGAATTGGAAATGGAAATTGCACCACACAGTACGATACGCCCGTAGTTGGCGATGCTGTTGATGGCAGCCTCCAATATGCTGCCACCCACATTGTCGAAGAAAATATCGATGCCATCCGGGCAAAGTTCCTTGAGGCGCTGGTCTACGTCCTCTTTTTTGTAATCGATGGCGCCATCCAGACCGGCTTCGTCGATCAACCACCGGCATTTCTCCTTGCCGCCGGCAATACCGATGGTGCGGCAACCTTTGAGTTTTGCAATTTGCGCGGCGACGGAACCGGTAGCACCGGCGGCACCCGACACCACCACGGTCTCGCCTTTCCTGGGTTTGCCGATATCCATCAAGCCCCAGAATGCCGTGGTACTGCTACCGCCCAATACGCCCAGCGCCATCTCGGGCGTTATGAAGCGGTTCAATTTCCGATGCGGCACCATATCCGATTTCGACGCCACGGCGTATTCCTGCCACCCATACATGCCCAGCAACAGAGTGCCCAGGGGCAACACGGGGTTTCCTGACTTCACGACCTGTGCGACGTTGAAGGAGCGCATGGGCTCATCTATTTCTACCGGCGGCATATAACTGGGCTTGAGGCTCATCCAGCCGCGCATGGCGGCGTCATAAGCAATCCACAGGTTTCTGACCAATACCTCGCCAGCGGCGTAGTCAGGCTCGGGCATAGGCGCTTCCTTGACCTCAAAATGAGTCGTGGATACGGTGCCTTTGGGGCGGCTCTTGAGAACCCACTGGCGATTGGTCTGTGCCATGCTCTACCTCATTGCTCAAAGTCGGGGTGATTGAATAACGCAAATCCACTTTCGCACATTTTTTGGTGAGTGTGGCGCCGGCCTGGCCGCCCGGCAATATCATGGGCTCCCGGCCGGGCTGAACCTGCCCACACTGGCCGACAATCGACTGCAGGACATCGTGCTGCCGCTGGAGGCACCTCTTCGTATTTGCGGGTCCAAAAGCAGCAGCCTTGGCGATCAGCGCCAGAAACCGGCCGCTTGCCGCATCGATTCCAGTTTGATATCCAGATCACCCGCTGGTTGTGCCTTATCCGCCCAGGGCATCAGTACCAGACCCCGTATACCCAGATCTTCGAGCCTGCGCAGGTAGTCATCGCCGAGTTTCTCGGCGGCCATGACATATTTTTGCGCTTTCCCCCCCGACAGTTCGTCCAGTGTGCCCAGTAACTCCTCCAACTCCCCGAGTGGATGGTTCATGCCGATCCAGCCGCTGTTGGCCGCCGCGCGCTTGATTGCAATGGGTGAATTGCCGCCAATGTATATTTCCGGTGGCCTGGCGGGCCGGGGCGAAATGCCCACATCCTTGAACCGGTAGTGTTCGCCCTCGAAGCTGAAAAGGTCGTTGTTCCACAGCCCTTTGATGATCTCGATCGACTCGACAAAGAGCGCGCCGCGCGTTTTCGGGTTGTGCCCCAATAGAGCGATCTCGTCCGTGTTCCAGCCAGGGTGATGCCCAGTGCAAAGCGGTTCTTGCTCAGGTCCGCCAGCGCCGCCGTCTGCTTCGCCACGGTGAAAGGATCGCGCATGCCCATCACATAGGCATAAGTCATGAATCGCAACTCTTCGGTAACAGCGCTCATCACGGCTATGGTGGTTATCGGCTCGATGTTCGGAATCGCCGGGTCGTAGGGGATACCGCGCGTCGGGTGCCGGCTCTTCTGCGCCTTGGGCAGGGCGACGTGATCAGACAATGCCACTCCGGTGAAGCCCAGTGCCTCGGCCTCGCGGGCAATCGCCTTTACATCATCGCCGTTGTTGTTTTCGTGCAACCAGGCTAACCAATATTCCATCCGGGTTTTCCTCTCATCGGCTGAATGTGCAGTGACCATCATCTGCTCGCGTTGCGCGCTGCGACTGGCATCTTCCGCTCCCTGCGCGCAGTTGGCGCGGACATATTATCGCGCTCTCGGGAATTGGCGTAGGCCGATTTGGCGGCATACCGGCGGGTCCACAGATGCGCGCTCACTGGTAGACATTGGCTTCACGGCCGATCAGCACCTGTGCCAGGCTTGGCTTGCCCGATTCGAAGCTGCGCCTGACGGCCTTCGCGATCTGTTCCAAACGGTCGCAGAACTCGCCGTGCACGCCGCTGGTTTTCGTCATAACACCCGATCCAGTGGACAGCTATCACAGCATCGGAAACCAGCCCTTGTAATTGCTCGGATCGCCACCGGCCCTGGTTATTACGTCCCGTGCCGGGTATGCCCGGGGCAGGTAGGCCCCCGTGCCGAGTATCGCGAGCGGGCCACTCATCAATCAAGGCATCATTCAACAAGTGTTCTACCGCATCTGCGGTCTGCATTGCGCGGCAGCGAAGCACATCTTCAGAAACCATTTGAGTGGGATGGCCTATCACCATCGGCGGCAGCTTCCTGTACGAAGATTGGTGCGCGACCAGGTCGATTTCGGTGTGGAGGAGGCCGTACAGCTGGTGGTCGACGGGCGAGGCCTGACGGTGCCCGGGCACGAAGAGGGCGTTTCCCTCGGCGGCTGTCTGTTCGACAGGGTCCAGCCGCAAATGCGCATCTACAAGGAGGAGATCTTCGGGCCGGTGCTATGCGTGGTACGCGTGCGCTCGCAGCAAGAGGCAATGGCGCTGATCGATGCGCACGAGTACGGCAACGGCACCTGCAGCTTCACGCGAGACGGGGAAGCCGCGCGTTATTTCAGCGACAATATCAAGCTCAGCATGATCGGCGTGAATGTGCCGCTGCCGGTCACCTGCCACAGCTTTGGCGGCTGGAAGCGCTCGCTGTTTGGTGATCTCTACGCCCATGGCCCGGACTCGGTGCGCTTCTACACGCGCAGGAAAACCATTACCCAGCGCTGGCCGAGTGGCGGGTGCGCGAGAAGGCGACGTTCGCGTTTCCGTCGAGCGGGTGTGGTGGGGACCGCGATCAGGGTTCCGAACCGCTGGCGGAAAGTGTGAGGTGCTTGCAAGGGCGAAAGCTGCCCGCCCACACTGAGCCATCACCCCTCTAGCGCAAGGACGCGCAGCCGATGCATGCCCACGGCAGAGGCGGTGTTGTGCCGAGGTGGGACGCGCAGCGAATTCGGGAGCAATATCGGTGCGGAGCCGACGTCAATGGCCGCCGGTGGACGGTCATTTGGGGCAGAGTCGCGATTCGACGTCGTACCGTGACGGCTCACAACGGCTTGGATTCGGACAAAGAGGGGCTTCATTCTGCTTATACTTCATGCGTTGCAGTTCAGGAGTTGACCGTGATGACCCAGCCCGTCAGTCGATATCCCGTGCCCGCGATCGAATCGATGCCGGAAGATCTGCGCCGGCGCGTTCTCGAGGTGCAGAAGTCAGGTTCGTGCCCAACGTGTTCCTTGCCTTCGCGCACCGGCCCGACGAATTCCGCGCCTTCTTTGCCTACCACGACGCGGTGATGCTGCGCCCGCCTTCGAGCCCGGAAGGGCTCAGCAAGGGCGAGAAGGAAATGATCGTCGTGGCCACCAGCGGCATCAACCAGTGTCTGTACTGCGTGGTGGCGCATGGTGCGATCCTGCGCATCCACGAGAAGTCACCGAAGCTGGCCGACCAGGTGGCGGTCAACTACCGCAAGGCCGCGCTCACGCCGCGCCAGACGGCCATGCTCGACTTCGCGATGAAGGTCTGCACCGAATCGGCGGCGATCACCGAGGCGGACTTCGCCGCGCTGCGCGAACACGGCTTCACCGACGAGGACGCCTGGGACATCGGTGCGATCACCGCGCTGTTCGGCCTCTGTCCAACCGCATGGCCAACCTCACGTCGATGCAGCCCAACGACGAGTTCTACCTGATGGGACGCGTGCCCAAGGCCAAGCCGGCGGCCTGAACGGGAGGTGAGGCCAGCCGCCGTGACCGCGGTTTGCGCGGCGGTGTGCGCCCGATCGGACGACCCCCATAAAAACCGCCGGAAACTGACGATCGAAGTGGTCCGAAAAACCATAAGGCTTCGACCGAGGCCATTTCCCGATGAAGGATGGCCCGAAAAATCAGGCGGGTCACTATGGGAACCCGGTCAAATAGGTTATTTTGAACCAAACAGGGGTCCTTTTTTGTGCCGGTTTTGCACTCAAATCCTTCATGCCCATCCACAGATAAAGCGGTCAGTTCGTTCAGTTCTTCGTGATGGTTCCTGAAGTTAGAGGCGATGCCATCCCAAATGACCAGGATTGGTATGATCGGAGCAAATACGTAAGAGGAAGCGACTGAGTTTGATGGGAGATAATGTGGGAGTGTAAATAGCCATGACGATCGGTGATAAAAGCGTATGCAGATGTGCCACAAGGAACGGTTTCACAATTCAAAGACCGCGATCGACGCCCTTTATTGACCGCATCCTGCAATATTCCTCTTGCCTGATCGGGTCTGAAATGGTGAAAGCTGGAGAACAGCGCACGTACACCTTGCAAATATTCCGGCACATCTGTCGCATCAACGGACCGGGATTCAGGCAATCTAACCCCGGGGTTTTCTTATGGATTGTTTCAAAGGCAGGTATGTTGGGAAATTTGTCCGTCAGCATGACCTTCACCGCGAGTCCATGATCTTGTTTGAATTGATGTTGCAACAATTGATTCGGCCCCGTGCCACCGGAACGCAGATCCACAGTGAGAGTCTGATCGGTTTTTCTCAACACATCAGCCAGCAGGGCCGTCGCGGGTTGATACAGATCAATACTGGAGCATCTGGCTATGGTAAAACTCCGTCATATAGTTTCGCGAACCCTGAGGAAACCAATTAACGTCTTCAAATTCAATCGCGTACTCGTTTCATGATGCGTCCTTGTAAGGCAAACACTTCCAGAATCTCCTCCGGAAGGATTGCTTGCGGTTGTTTCTTTTTTGTCGCGATTTCAGGCGTCGCTGCGTTCGTCGAGAAACGCGCACCCCGATTCCGGGACGCGAGTCGCCCCGATCCTGGATGAGTTACCTGAACTTGCGCGATGGAGTCCAAGCAAGAGCGCCAAATTCAAAGTCCTCGATGTGCATCGTCACGCAGGGAGCGCTTTGCTAGCGCCGGGTGGTCCCGTCGACACGGTGTCGAACCCGGCATCGGCCAGCGAAGCTGCGGAAACCGAGCTCGCTCGTCGGCTCGGGATCATGGATCTCCGCGGCGTCGACCAGGCGATCGTGATCTTCGACCATGGATACCTCCGGCCTCGAGGCCTCGAAGACACTTGCGCCGAGAATGACGCCGCCGCTCGTTATCGCGACCGCACTCCGGAGCGATTCCCGATACGCCCATCCTTGCTCTCGACGCCTTCGGATCCTAATGAGGCGACGCGCCAATATCTCCTCATCGACCGGGACGATACGTCAATCCTAGACTCCGACATCGGCTCGAAACGCGGTCCGTCCCGTACCGTCGACCACGCTCGCGCCCCGAACGATCAGATTCACCTCGTTCATCGAGTCATCTCTCCATCTCGAGCCATGGGCACACCATCGTGTCCCACTTCGAGTTCAACGCCGGTCGAATGCCTGCCATCACTGCATCGTATATTGACCAACAACGCCCGGCGGTATTTTTCCCGCCACTCAACCTGCCTTCGTCGTCTTGCCCCCGCGTACCGCGCTCCCTCGCTAAAGGCAAAAGAAGCCAGTCGTATTGGCTTCCTTTGCGGATCTGATCTGGTCGGTGGTCCGAACGGTCAACAGTGCCCTTTTTCGCAGCAATATGTGCGCAGCTGGCAGTAGTTTGAATTTGAGCAAACTGGAAGCGCCCTGAGTCTGCGGTTCGAAATGGCAACCGAGTGTCTTGCAACAAAAGATTTGGATCTGTGGAGGTGTGTAAATGCGATTCCATATTCTGCTTCGGGCCAGCCTGCTATGCTGCAGACAAAGGCGGGATGGCTCATGGGTTCTGGAAAAATGACCGCGGATATTGCTAAATCCACCGTACACTGGGACGCCGGCGAAATGGGCTGTGGCGAGCTTCTTATTGAGTGAAATTTCGGCTTCAGGAATTGAATCCGGGATCGGTCATGGAACTGATTACGCTGGATCCGGGTGCAAAACAGCAGATGCCAGCCTGGTGCCGGTTAACCGGTCATAAGCTGCTTTTTGCGGATCATCCAGCATAAAATCGAAAACAGGCAGAGGAGAAATCAATGAAAAAGTTTTGCGTTTCTTTGACTCACGCCCATGACAATGCCGATAAGGCAACGGTTAGCTTTTGTCATCGCCAACGCCGCGTTGGCTTCCGGATCAGGAGACTTTGGTTTCCTGAGTATCGAAGGTGAATCTGGCAATAAAGGGTCAAGCGGAAAGTATCCGTGAAGAAGGATTTGCCCCTTGAAGGACTTGATGGCAAGCTTTACCAAAGGAGGCGGCAAGATTTATATTTGCTCTCCTTGCTTCAAAGCGAAAGCTTGCCGAAGACCAGGTCATGAACGGAGCAACGATGGTCGGTGGAGCCAAATTGGTTGAATTCCTGGCGGGTGGAACCCCCTCCATTTCGTACTGATGGCAGAAATTCAACCAAAGAAAAGCTTTTGACGGCGGCAATCTGACTGCGGCAACGGTTTGCTTTTTTGCTCATTCGTCGAATATAGACACTCTGGCTTCCGGGGATCTCCTTGAAATTTCTCCACTGAGAAATCTGTCCGGGAAGATTTGCCCATCCTGGTGCCGGTTAACCGGCAACTCGCTGGTAAAAGTCCACACCACGGACTCGGGATTTAAATTCTGGATTCAAAAAAGCGCAAGACCGGCCGCCAGTGGCGTCCTGGATATCGGCAGATGCGCAACCTTGCAAATCAGAAAACGACAGTTTTTCAGCTGCGGACGACCCTGAGAAAAACGGATCTTCTCTGCCCGCTGCAAGCCATGTCCGTTATGGGAGTTGGCAGCTGGCCCTTAGCCCTGACTGGTTACTGAACGGGCTGGACCTGCTTTTCCAGGAACTTCATTGATGAACAGCAGTTCCTCAATGGGCCGCAGACGCTGTTGAACTTGCGGTGGCCGCCAAGTACGAGCTGGAGTCGACTTTGTCACGGACGGAGAACAACGCCGCGACGCTTATTGCAGCTTTCGGACGGCATATAAAAAACTGCCAGATGGTACCCTGCGCGACCTTGCAGCAATGGCTGATCATCCCGAAGACCTGGCCAAGAGCCTGACAGTGTTGACTTGCCGATGGATCGCACGCAGGCAACCTGTATCACCGGCAAGCTCGCGTGGGAGTCCCCAGCGACCGTTTGGGAATTGCAAACCGCGCGCGCTTCTGTCAAAAAGCCTGTCAAAGTCGCATTGCCAGGACCTTATTTATTATCAAGGACACTTTGGCTTGACTGCTTGCGCATCAACCACGACTCGCAAGAGCAACTGGCTGAGGACGTCGCACGATACCTGCGCGCGGAAATTCAATCGTTCTGGAAGGCGAAGGGTCATCCCTGATTCAGCCCGATTTAACCAAATTTGACGGAAGGTAGTTTTGACGGCGGAAACTGTCAGAGAGAAATTCGTGCGGTGCGCTTTCGAAAGGCGAGTGCAGTCGACGAACTTTGCGTTCGCTCTGACCACCTGAGGAAGGGTTACGGGGATTCCCGCAGGGAAAATCGGGATGCGCATTTGCCGTGGTAACTGGTCCAAGGGATGAGTCACAGGCCTGAGCGGCAGTTACCAACCGCTCATTCCTGTCTCAAACAAACACCGGTCGGCTTCCCTACGCTTGAAGGAGCAACGACCCGGGCAGGAGATGTCTCGATTCTGGCACCACTTTGCGAAGATCACATGGTCGGAATTGGAATGGTCAATCAGAAGTCCACGGAAGTTGAATCTATCCCTGAGTTGGTTGATCGTCTTTGGTTGCGTGGAATATTTCCCATGGAGCGCCTCTTTTTTCACGCCCGACTGCGGGTTTGCCACATTCGCGCATCAACCTCTTGCTGCACGATTCAGCGCGGAAAAAGCCGAGTCACCTCGTTCAGGCTGTGAATCGGGTTAAATAGCGGCGGGGCTGTCGTAGTCCCAGATGTCGTGTGGTGCGCCGATTGACGGTGCCGTCCCGGTTCGCCGGTGCTCGCACGCAGTGCCACAATCGACGCCGATCAGCAATCAAGATTGTCGCTCGCCGCCGAAAAAATCGCTCGATGTGCCGCCGGTCGGCAGGAACACCAGGTCACGCTTGACCGAACACCAGCCGCGGAATCGAGGCTCGCCCGAGCGCATCCGTCGCGGTCTGCTGGGCCGGCGAGTGGATCCAGCAGGGCCGGTGCGACCTGATCACGCAATGCTGCTGTTCAGCAGTTGTCAGGCGCCAGTTCTGGCAGGCCACGATGGCGCCGATGCGCGCCGCCGCGAGAATCAGCTCGATGGATTCGAAGCGGTTCTCCGCCAGCAGCGCGATGCGGTCGCCATAGCCGATTCCGCGTGCGCGCAGCACGCCGGCCAGCCGGTCGATGCGGTGCAGCAAATCCCAGCTAGTGGCTGCCGCCGGTCCATTCGAGAGCAATCTTGTCGCCGCGGCATCCAGCTTGCTCGCGGAACTGCTCGTAAACGGAGATCTCCCGGCACTGCGGATCGCGTCAGTGAGCGGAAAACCGGGTGGGAAGCGTTTCGGCGTTGCTCCGTTCGCTCATGGCTCACTGCGTGGCCGCCGAATGTTTCGCTTTCGCCCCGGCCCGGCACTCTCGATCCGGTGGTGCGAATACGGATGCATCGCGCAGGCGGCGTACTTCCTCGACAGTCAATTCGCTCATGACCGTTCTCCAAAGCCGAAGATCGAACCGGAAGTGCCGACCGCGCCTCACGCACTTTTAATAGTGTTCAAAATCGCATACTGGTCCGATGACGTCAAGCAAGGCGATCAAGGAAACCGGGGTCTGTCCCATCTGTAAGTCGGACCCGACGCCGGGCACTGATAAGGCCCGCTGATCACGGGCGCACTTGAGAAGGTGCGCTATGTCGATCCCGGTGTGGCGGAGGGCGCGCAACTGGTGGTGGATGGACGCAGTCCGGCGTTGCCGGTCACGAGGTAGGTTTTTCTCGGCGGTTGTCTGTTCGACCAGGTCACGCCCGCGCCGGCGAGGCCAGACGCCTGACGAATGCCTGCCATTTCCGTTAAAGTGTGCACTGCTCGTGTTCCGGGAACATCCTGCCCGCAGTGCGACAAGCCGAACTCAGTAGCAGACATGGAGATGCAAAGATATGGAACACCAACTTCCCGCACTGCCTATGCCAAGGATGCCCTGCCCCGCATATGTTGGCAGAAACCTTCGACTATCACTATGCCAAGCACCATCAGGCTTATGTCACCAACCTCAACAACCTGATAAAGGGCACGGGGTTCGAGAACAAGTCCCTCGAGGACATCGTCAAGACCGCACCTGCCGGCGGCCTGTACAACAACGCCGCGCAGGTGTGGAACCACAGCTTTTTCTGGAACTGCATGAAGCCCGGTGGCGGTGGCGCCCTGCCGGCGCCCTGGGTGCCGCCATCGATGCGAGGTGGGGCAGTTTCGAGGAGTTCAGGAAGGCTTTCTGGCGAGTGCCGTGGGAAATTTCGGCTCGGGTTGGACCTGGCTGGTGCGCAAGCCCGATGGGAGTGTGGACCATCGTCAACACGGGCGCCGCCGGCACCCCGCTCACGAGTGGCGACACCGCGCTGCTGTGCGTGGACGTATGGGAGCACGCTTTACATCGACTATCGCAACCAGCGACCCGGGTTTGTCGAGACTTTCCTCGACAAACTCGTGAACTGGAGTTTCGCGCAAGCGAACTTCGCCTGAACCTTTCCCGCGAGGGAGCGCGATGAATCGGCTGCGGAGCAGCCGGGCAAGGGGCCACCAGCGCGGCCCCTTGTTTTTTGGCGCCGGTGCATATTCGCGGTCCGGCGGCAAGATGTGCGGCAGCGCCGCCGCCATCAGTGCTAAACATCAGCCCGCGGCACCGATTAACCGGATGATCATCTTTTCGAATCGGGTCTCGAGGCTGACAATGCGCAGGTGGTCGCGCACGAGATCGTGGCAGCACCGTCAACTCCATGATCGAGGATATTGCAGCATCGCCGAAACTCGTGATAATCAGCGTGGTGCCTGCTGGTCGCACTCACGTCCTGCAGGGCGAGGTATTGTTCCGGAGGTGCACCGCGCGTGCCGCCGGCGAGTCGGCGGCGCCCAGGCGCATCACGCGGTATGAGTTCCATCCAGGGGAGAAATGACAAATGACCGAAGCATCGAGGATCAAGCCGCCGATGGGGCATGACAACGCGTGGTGGTGGGAAATGGCGCAGCAGGGCCAACTCGGCATCCAGCGTTGTCTGGGGCTGCGTGACACTGCGCCACCCGCCGCGCCCGATGTGTGGCGAGTGCCAGTCGCTGAGTGGGATGCAGTGCAGGCCTGTGGCCGCGGAACGATCTGCAGCTTCCACGATACTCACCCATCCGCAGTTTCCCGGCTACCAGTACCCTCCGATCATCATCCAAGTCGACCTGGAGGAGGGTACGCGCGTGACCTCGCAACTGGTCGGCTGCGAGCCGGCGGCGGTGGATTTCGGTTTGCCGGTGGAGATGCAGATTCCTGAGGATGCCGGACGGCTTCAGTTGCCCGTATTCACGCTACGAGTACCGTCTGATGCCTATTTCACTCAAAAACAAGCTGCCATTGCCGGCATCGGCTGTACCGGCTTTTCCAAGAAATCCGGGGGTGTCCGAGTTATCGCTCGCCGCGCAGCATCAAGCGCCTGCGACGACGCAGGAATTTCTCCGCGCGAGATCGACGGCCTCGTCAGCTACACGATGGACCTCGACCGACGAGATCGAGGTGGCGAGAGCGGTTGGTGCCTCCGACCTGACGTTCTACAGCAAGATCAATTCGGCGGCGGTGCCGCGGTAGGCACCATAGCCCAGGCCGCGATGGCAATCGCAACCGACAGGCCAGCACCGTGGGTGCTATCGCGCCATGAACGGACGCTCGGGGCAACGAATGGGGCAGGGTATCCGGACAGTATCATCAGTTCGGATCTCGTCCACGGTCGTGGTACATGGCTTACGGATGCTGAACCCGGGTTCATGGGTCGCCGTGATCGCCTGCAAGTACATGCACAAATGCCGGAGTCGAGCGCGAGGATCTGGGGTCGCGTCGCGATCTCGCAGCGAAATCGCCCAGTCCAATCCGCGTGCCTTTGGCTATGGCAAGCCCCTCACCATGGAGCAGTACCTTGGCTCCCCGGTGATCGCGCATCCGCTGTGCCTTTACGACTTCTGCCAGGAGACGGATGGAGGCTGTGCGATCCTTGTCACCAGCACCGAGCGCGCCCGCGACCTGAAACACAAGCCCGCGGTGATTCGCGCGGTGACTCAGGCTTCCACCCGCGGCCAGGAGCAGATGACGAGCTTACCGTGAAGAGCTGACTCGCTGCCGAAATGGAACTTGCGGCAAGGCGTGTGTACGCGATCTCGGGACTGAGCCCGATGACATCGATGCGGCCTGTCTTTGCGACGCGTTCACCTGCGAGATCATCACGCAGCTGAAAGCTTTGGCTTTTGCGGGCGCGGGAGGGCAAGGACATGGTACGTGCCGGCGCCCTCGATATCGACGGACGCCTGCCACAACACCCAGCGGCCTGCTTTCCGGAGGCCTATATCCACGGTATCAACAACATCAGCGAGGGTGTGCGTCTGTTCGCGGTCAATCGACGAGCCAGCCCGCAAGGCGGTGGAACATGTGCTCGTCAGCAGCGGTGTCCGGTGTGCCGACGGTGCGCTGATCCTTGGCAGGGACCTGATATCGCGCAGGTTCCGGGAGGACGGTTTCGGGGCGCCGGTCGCTGATTGCACCGATAAGGAGCTTTGCGTTGAATCAATTGCATTTGCGGACATCGAGCAGCGCCATATCGGTCGTGCCATCGCCATGCAGGCGCAGGCGATTGGCGAGCGGCCTTTTCTGCTGGCTGACGCGGCGCTTTTCTCCTTCAGCGAAGTCAATCGCCGGGTCAATGAACTGGCGGCAGGGGCTGGCGGCGCGGGGATTGACGGTCGGCGAGCGGCTGGCCTTCTGCGCGGAAAGCGGTCCGAGGTGATTTTCCCCGCGCTGGCGGCGGAAAGCTCAGTGCCGTGTGGGTGCCCATCAACCGAGTACAAGGGCGACTGGCTGGAAGACACCATCCGGCGCAGCCGCCCGCGGATACTGGTCACCGACACCCAACATGCTCGTGTTGCCGATGCGCGTGAGCGGCTCGCCCTCGAGCACCTCCTGGTTCATGGCGGCAGCAGCGAGCGGCCTGAGGCCGAGGAATTGGCAACGGTCGCTGCTGCCGGTGCCCTGGAGCCGGACATGAGCGGTTTTTCCGCGGTGATATCTGTTCGGTACTGTGGACCTCCGGCACTACCGGCAAATCAAAGGGGTGCTGCAGAGCCACAATGTTTTTTCCAACGCGGTCAGGTGCGAGCGAGCAGTTCGCGGCCACGGAGGGCGATGTCGTTTATCTGGTGCTGCCCACACAACACGGCGGCATGGGCGGACCAGTATCCCGCATGCCCTGTTCAACGGCCTGCCGCTGGCGATTGATCCGCAGTTCTCGGCGCGCAATTTCTGGGAGCGCGTCGACTACTATGGTGCCACCCAGACCTTTACCTCGGCGCCATGCACAACTTCCTGTGGAATGCGCCCGCGCGTGAGGACGATGCCGCTCACTGCCTGCGCAAGATGATGGCCATTCCGATGCCGCCGGAGGTGGGCCACTCCCCTTCAGCAAGCGCTTGGGTGCAGTTGATGAAGCAGGGCCTCGGACAGAGCGAGGCCAAGCACTGTGCAGCCACAACGAGAGTCCGGATCGAGCTGCCGGCCGCCAGCTGTGGCCGGCCGGCATCCATCTGGAGGCGAAGCTGGTGGATGACAGCGGCAACGAGGTGCCGATTGGCGAGCCGGGGCGAGTTTGGGTGCGGCCGCTGCAACCCTACCTGATCTTCAGTGGTTATTTTCGATGACCCCGAGGCCACCGCGCGTGCCTTCGAGGGGGAATGGTACAAGACCGGCGACATGCTGCGCCGCGACGACCGCGGATACTACTATTTCTCCGACCGGAAAAAGGATGCGGTGCGTTACAAGGGGCGCAATATCTCGACTTTCGAGGTGGAACTGGCGGCTCGGCGTCACCCGGCAATTCGGGATTGTGCGGCGTTCGGCGTGCCGAGCCAGGAGCTGGCGTCGGAGAGCGAGCTGAAACTCGACGTGTTGCTCAAGCCCGGGGAGTCATTGACCGCGCTCGAGCTGGCGCAGTTCATCAACGACAATGCACCGTACTTTTTCGTGCCCCGGTATATCGAGTTTGTTGACAGTCTTCCCACACACCGACCAACAAGCTGCAGAAATTCAAAGTTGCGCGAACGCGGCATAACCCCTCTCGCATGGGACGCGCAACGGGAGGCTTCAAGGCCGCCAGATAGAGTGCGGCGTCGAGAAGCGGACTGGCAGTGAGTGCAATGGGGTATTATCCTTTGCGGGTGGCCAGTTGGTTTCCTGGTGTACTGGCCAAAGCTGGAGGTTTTGATGTTCATGCCGCGAGAACGGTTCGCGTTCCCTTCTCGTATTGCAATCGCTGGACAGCGAGATGGTCAGCGCCGACTCCTACGAACAGTGGCAGCGCATTGCCGCCAAGCACGACAGACTGACCGGTGCCGAAGCGTGGCGCCGCGATCAGAAGTCCAGGCTGTACGACCACGAGAATATTCACCTGCGGTTGCTGCAACTGCGCCGGCTGCGCAAAAAGGGGGATGACCACGGTCTGCTGTTCGTGCTGAACGAGGGCATCCACGGCAACATGGACGGCATCGGCAAGGGACAGCTTTATATGCGTGCCAAGTGCGGCACCAAGCAGCTCATCGAGGACTATATCAACGAGATCAGCGAGGCGCTGGAATATCTCGCACCGCGCGACTTCGCGGGCATTCCGTGGGCCGAGCGGGTCGAGTTCTTTCAGCGAGCCAGCCATTGCTACGGGCGCTCGGCCCTGATGCTCAGTGGCGGTGGTACCCTGGGCTATTTCCACCTCGGCGTGCTCAAGGCATTGATCGAGCAGGAACTGTGCCCGACAGTGATATCGGGCGCCAGTGCCGGAGCATTTGTGGCGGCCATCGTGGGAACCCGCACCGACGCGGAGTTCCTCGCATTGTTCGAGGACAATTACCTCGCCCGCGCACTGACCATGAATTCCGAAAGCATCAAGCTCGGCTTTGGCAAAAAGAACCGCATTGACATGGATCTGGTCAAACGCGAGATGCAGCGCCTGATTCCGGATATGACTTTCTCGAGGCCTTCCGCAAGACGGGGACGCAGCATCAACATTACCGTCTCTCGCCCGCCAGTGTCAGGCAGACATCGCGCCTGTTGAATCACATTGCCTCGCCCAACGTGACCGTGCTCTCGGCGGTGCTGGCCAGTTCGGCGTTGCCCGGTGTCTTCGCGCCGGTGCAACTCGAGGCGCGCAACGCGGCGGGCAAGATCCGACCCCACCTGCCGTCGCGGCGCTGGATTGACGGCTCGTTCTCGCAGGATCTGCCGGCCAAGCGCTTGGGGCGCATGTATGGGATCAATCACTTCATCGTGAGCCAGGTGATGCCGGGCCTCGGCCGCGAGCCGAACCAGCGCACGGGAATCGGGCAGATCACCCGCGACGCGATGGTTGCGGCCACCAAGGAAATCGTGCGCGGCAATTTGCACTGGGTCCAGCGGCGCACGACAGTCGGTCCCCGCCTGGGCATGGCGATGAATACGCTGAACTCCCTGATCGACCAGCAGTTCGTGGGTGACATCAACATCTTTCCCGGCTACGGCATGGCCAACCTGGGCATGATTCTGCGCATGCTGAACGAAGAGGAAATGTCCCACCTGTTCAAGGCCGGGGAGCGGGCTACCTGGCCGAAAATACCTGCCGTGCGCATGACCGGTCGTATCGGTCGTACACTGGACGGCATCCTGCATGCGTTTGAGGTGAGCGAGGTACATTGGCTGCGTGCGTCGCGGCGGCCAACGGCGTTGCCGAAGCGTTCCAGCGCGCGCCGGGTGAAGAAGCGCGCCGGCTAACCGGATACCGTGAACCCACCGTCGATCGGCAGCGTTTGCCCGGTGATCCAGCTGGCTTGCGCGCTGCTCAGAAACAGCACGGCTCCGGCGACGTCCTCGGGCGTGCCGGTACGGCCGAGCGGGGTACGCGCGAGCGTCGGCTCGTAATACTGCGGGTTGGACAAGGTGCCCACGGTCATGCGGCTCTCGCACAGTCCGACCGCCACCGCGTTGGCGCGAATCCGGTGCGGCCCCCACTCGACCGCCAGCGCGCGGGTGATGCCCAGCAGACCGGTTTTCCCCGCACCGTAGCCCGGCACGATGCCGATGCCGAAATACGAGCTCATCGAGCCGATGCCGATGACCGAGGCGCCCCCGGTCAGCTGGCTCTTCATCAGTGCATCGCGACAGCGGCGCGCCATCCGGAAGCCCGAGACGAGGTGGATGTCGATCGCGCGCGCAAAGACGTCCGGATCCCACTCGTCCAGCCCGATGCTGGGAAGCGCGATACCGGCGTTGTTCACCAGGATGTCGAGTTCGGGCTGCGCCTGTGCCACCGCGTCGATTTGCGACATGTTTTCCACATCCAGTTGCAGGTAACGGTAGCCGGAGAGATCCGTGTCGTAGTCGGCCGTCGAGGCGCGCGTTCCGGTGATCGTCACCTGCGCGCCCGCCTCGCGGTAGGCGGCCGCGATGCCGGCGCCGATGCCACTGGTGCCTCCGGTGACGAGCACGTGCGCGCCGCGATAGTCGAAGCACGTGAAGTTCTGGATCGTCTCACTCATGTTCTGTCCCTTTTTTGATCTGGATCCGGCTGCGCCGGAAAGAGTTGTCCTCGATTCCGGCTTCAGTCCCCGACTTCGCCGCTGACGATCGGCTCGATCGCGGCCAGCGCGGCCAGTCCCTGCGTTTGCAGCGCGGCGAGCGCGACGCGATGCAGCGTCACCTGCGGCGGTTCGCCCTCGATCTTG